>DATNPH010000095.1:0-24984 GCA_036703315.1 Coleofasciculaceae cyanobacterium | reverse complement strand
GTCTGTTGGTCTGACATCTGTCAGCTGGGTGACGTTTGTGACTTGGTCTAGGGCATTTGTGTTGTCGCTGTTGCCTAGATCTACTACGTTTTGTGTGTTTGTTGGTGCGGCTGGGGTGAGTTGGGCAACTGTTGCTTTTGTTGCTTGCGCTACCCACCTAGAAGCGGGAATTTCAGCTTCTGGCGTTGCTGGAGTCTTTTGACTTGGGGCTATCGCTTCCTTGTGAGGTTCTTTTCCTTGTGCCCCTGTTGGTTCCACAGTTAAGGGAGACGAAGTAGTGTCTTTGGCAAGCGACGGCACTTCAGAAGCGTGAGCCTCACCAGTTTGAAGCTGGGATGCTTCTTTAGGGGCTTTACTCTCAGCTGCCAACAAGTTGATACCATCGGTAGCGCGTACTGCACCTGCAAAAGCTACCAACATTGTGCCGAGAACAGCTGGGCTAATAATCAGAGATTTCCACAGCAATTTAGACATCGTCTCTTATCCTGACACCCTTGTATAAATTTTTTTTTGAAGCCAGATCTATCTAAGTATCTCGTAAAATTCTCGGTCTTAGGACGCCTCGTCGAGTTCGCCCTACACTACCTTGTGCCCGAAGCGCGATAACCACACCCCCACCCACAGCTAGAAGTCCTAAATATCCTGGGAGCGATTGTCGGTTCCCTAAGACGGGATACGCTGCCAGGTAGGTGGCTTCACTTTTTGCTATTTCGCGATCGCAGCTAGGGTTAGCCGGAGTTGATGAATAGAGGGTTTTTTGGAGTTGGTAGTTCTTACAGGATGGGCTGATTTCGCGAAAGTGGGGCTGAGTCAGTAAGGATAATAAAAATAATCCCACTATTGAGGCGCTATAAACAGGGATAAGCTTTTTACTAAATAGATTTACCCGATTTTGCTTGTACTGTTGCCAGGTATAAGTGAGCACCACACCAATCAGTAGCCCGCTTATCACTATCGTGGCAAGCAACTGTAGGTTCAGATCTGGCAAAGATGGCGGCTGAAACATAGTGGATTTTACCTCTTGCGAATAGGATGAGTAAGGTTTTCGGTCTGCTGCTGTCGGGTAATAAACAATGAGAGTGCATCAAGCTGGACTAAATTCTCCACAAACAGCCTTTCAATGATGCCAACTCGCTGTCTAAAACCAACATTACCCAGCTTTATTGAGCCGTTACGTCATTTTCTCTTTCTCCATCTAGATGGCTCTTAACTCCTAAACCAGTATGCCAAGTTATATACGCTTACGGTTTGAGCTTGGATCTGTGTCTAAAGAAAGAGATTATTGTAAGGTACCCCTAGATACCTAAAAACTCTATTGCAGTGCCGTGCAAATAATAACCTATTAATGCAGATTGGGGTACTTCAGGCTAATACATTAGACCTCCTGCATGAATCATGAAATGCCCCCTCGCATCCCCCAATTGTGGGGGGCTATTCTTATTCCCCCCCAGATTGGAGGGCTAGGGGGGCAAAATTCTCTTGGTGCAGGAGGTCTATTAAACAAAATTCAAGGCGTTCTTCTTGAGAGAGAACGCCTTGCTTGCTAATAATGGTTAATTCAATTGGATTATTTAATAAGTGAGAGACACGCGCCTGAAGAAGTACTGTGAAACTCCTATGCAACTGTGTAAGCAACGGTCAGCTTAGCTAGGTGAAGCATTACTGCGATCATAGCTAGAGCGGAAGCCTGGTTCCACCTTGCCTTGAACATGATTCCAGTAGTCAACACTGTCTATTGCTAGACCAACTTCAACAGCGGCACGACCAAGCATAGACTGCTGACGATTTTTGATGTTGTGATGATGACGCATCATCAGGGCACGAGCTTGTTCTTGAGTAGACATTTTAGGTTCTCCGATTGCTTGGATGCTATTTCTTTTTTCTTTCTTTTTTAAGTCTATCAGAAAAAATCTGTAACAAAAGCTACAAAAAAGCTATTATTACAAATATTTACATGTTTTTTTAACAAACTTCTACCTGATCGCCAACTCACCACTATCCCCTGACCCACATAGAAGCCCTTGTATTTCAATCGGGGGAGGAAATACGGGTCAGGCTGTGAAGCCAAACGCAAGTGAATGGATATGAGTGGCTTCCTTTGTGTGCCCTAATTGTGCCCTGATTCCGGCTGTACACCCAGAGCGTAGATATCCCGTGTCCTACCTGTAGCAAACCCTAAGGAATGGGGTAGATCTTTACTGTTCTGTGTAATGAAGACGATAAGAGCGAGCAAGGCGAAACCCGTGGTGAGAGCAAAGATGCCTTGGTAGCCCAATTGTGGGGCAAAAGCACCGAGGACTGGTCCTGCGATCGCAATTCCTACATCGAACCCACCAATGCATAGAGAAAACACCCTTGCTCGTTCATCAGGATAAGAACGGTCAGAAAGCAGGGTAATCATCATCGGAATCAATGTACCGCCTCCGATACCCTCTAAAAATCCTGCTAGCAAGAAGGAAACAGCACTATGCGCCTGAGAAAGCAGTAGCATCGCTACGCCGTAGCAAACCAAACTTCCCGTAATAAAAAGTCCACGACCATAGCGATCAGAAGCACGACCTGTGACTAAGCGAGTACCAAAACTCGACATGGCAGCGGCAGTGTAAAACCATCCAGGATTCAAGTCAACCTTTGCTTCTCTGATATACAGCGCCACAAATGTCGCCACGGCACCAAAGACTAAACCCGTTAGTAGCAGAACCAAAGATGGAATCCGGAAGCGAGGACTGCCCAGCAGTTGCCAGAATTTCTCGCTTTCTGGCTTAACTGACACTTGATCAGCTTGGGATTGTGAACTTTGAACACCTACAAGAGGTGTCCCTACAAACTGAGACGTAATCCGAGGTTCTTTAACCTGAGAAGCAAAGAAACAACCCACTAATCCCAAGGCAAAGGATAAAAGAAACAAAGGTCTGTAACCCGCTTGTTCCTGTAAAAAGCCCCCTATTGCTGGTCCTATCGCGACACCAAGAGGATTTGTCAGACTCATGTAGCCCATCAACTCACCCCGCCTTTCTATGGGTGACAAATCCACGATAAGAGCGCTATTGCCCGTAGTATAAGCAGCAATACTAATACCGTGGAATGCTCGAATCAAGATCAACAGAGGAATCGATTTGACAAAGAGGTAGCCCAAGGGTGCTATGGCTACTACCGCCATACCGATTAGCACAACTAATTTGCGACTATGGTGGTCTGCTAACTTTCCCAGCGAGGAACGGAACAGGAGCAATCCCACCGCAAACGAACCCATAACGATGCCAATTTGTTGTGTCGTACCGCCCACATCTTCAACATATAGCGGTAGTGTCGGTAGTAAAGAACTTAAGCTAGACCAAAATAATAAACCAGCCGCAAACAAAACCAGGAGATTTTTACGTTGTGGCGGTTCAAGCGTACTTAGTAGATTCACACATCAGCGTTCCTGCCAAACTGCCAGCAGGTTTGATTACTCCTGTTTAATAGTCTTAACATTAGACTCGATTACTTCCCTCACCCGATAGATTGGTCTTCCTTGAGATTCGTGGTAAGTTCGCATCAATAATTCTGCTAATAGCCCAAAGCTAAACAACTGTATGCCGGTTACGAACAAGACTACTGCCAAAATTAGTAGAGGTCGATGACCAATGCTTTGACCCAAACCCAGCTTAATAACGGTGAGATAGACTCCCAACAATAACCCTAAGAGCGTTGAAATCATTCCCAGCAGACCAAATACATGCATGGGTCGGGTTAGGAACTTTTTCATAAAGAAAATAGTGAACAAATCCAGCACGACTCGGAAGGTTCGTCCCAGCCCATACTTACTGCGGCCATGACGGCGGGCATGATGACGCACCGGCAATTCTGTAATTTTCGCTCCTTCGATAAAAGCTAAGGCTGGTAAAAATCGGTGTAACTCACCGTAGAGGTTCATATCGGCGACCAATTCTGATCGATACACTTTGAGAGAACAACCATAGTCATGAACTTTTACTCCAGTTATTTCCCCAATTAACCAGTTGGCAATTTTTGAGGGAAGTAACCGAGTTACAGCCGCATCCTGTCGGTTTATGCGCCACCCACTGACTAGGTCATAGCCTTCGTCCAGCTTAGCGAGTAGCTGAGGAATATCAGCTGGGTCATTTTGAAGGTCACCATCTAACGTAACAATCACACGACCCAATGCATGGTGAAACCCAGCTGCCATCGCGGCAGTTTGACCATAGTTACGACGCAGAATCACGGCTCGTAAATGGGGGTGGATTTGAGCTTGTTGTTTAAGGAGTTCCGCAGAGCCATCTTGAGAGCCATCATCCACACAGATGAGTTCGTAGCTCAGTTCAGTTGCGTTTAGAGTAGTAGCGATCGCCTCAATCAAGTGAGGTAAACTCTCCACCTCGTTGTAAACTGGCACCACAACTGATACATCTGGTTTGACTTGGGCTGTAGCAAAGTTTCGGGCTTGTGATTGCAGTTGTTTAAGTGACATTTTCCAGCCGCCAATCGCTTAACAAAATCTAAAGTTTAAGATTACCAGACAGCAAAATTTCAACTGGTTTACCCCTAACACTATTTATCTCAGTGGTGATTTCATGAACGTGAGAAACCTGAGTGAGTACCCCTATCCCTCAGCGCGACGAGTGGTTATGGGTTCAAGGTATGCTGTAGCAACGAGCCAGCCTTTAGCAGCTCTCGCTGGTATGGAGATGTTTTGGGCTGGGGGTAATGCGGTGGATGCTGCCCTGGCAAGCGCGATCGCGCTTACTGTAGTAGAACCTACATCCAACGGTATTGGTTCAGATGCCTTCGCCCTCGTCTGGGATGGAAAACTACATGGACTCAATGCCTCTGGCAGAAGTCCCCAAAAACTTACTCTTGAAGATTTTGCTGGGTTGGATAAAGTTCCTTCCCTGGGTTGGCTGCCTGTAACTGTACCGGGAGCGGTATCCGCTTGGCAAAGTTTATCGCAGCGTTGGGGAAAGCTACCGTTCGAGCAGTTATTTGAGCCAGCCATTCGATATGCCGAGGAAGGTTTCCCTGTTTCACCTGTAACGGCAACGGCTTGGAAGCGTGCAGCTGCTGTCTTTTTACCGCTGACAGCTCCTGAATTTGAGCCGTTTAAAGAAGTCTTTTTTCCGGGTAACCGAGCACCAGTAGTTGGGCAGGTATGGGGGAGTGTACTTCATGCTAAGACCTTGAGAGCGATCGCCCAAAGCAGCGGTGAAAGCTTTTATCGAGGAGAAATTGCCCAGCAGATTGCTAATTTTGCCGCTGATACTGGCGGCTTTGTGACAACAACTGACCTAGCCGCACACCAAGCCGACTGGGTAGAACCCATCTCAACAACCTATCGCGACCTTACCGTTTGGGAAATTCCTCCCAATACTCAAGGGATTGCCACCTTGATGGCTTTAGATATTTTGGAAGGCTGCGACCTCAGCCGCTATGGGCGTGAATCAGTGGAAAGCTACCATCTGCAAATCGAAGCGATGAAGCTAGCCTTTGCTGATGTTCACCGACACGTCACTGACCCTAATTTTTTGGAAGTGGCAGTCGAACACCTCTTAGATAAAGCTTATGCGGCTGAGCGCCGACAGCTGATTGGAGGACAGGCTATCCTCCTGGCTAAACCTGGCTTACCCAAAGGCGGAACCGTTTATCTAGCGGCGGCTGACGGGGAACTAATGGTTTCTTTTATCCAATCTAACTATGAAGGCTTTGGCAGTGGCATTTTGATTCCTGGTACAGGGATAGCACTTCAAAATCGAGGTGTTGGTTTCACCTTAGAAGCGGGTCATCCCAATCAAGTAGCACCCGCTAAACGTGCCTTCCACACCATTATTCCTGGTTTCCTTACACAAAACGGTCAGCCACTGGGACCATTTGGCGTTATGGGAGGACCCATGCAACCGCAAGGACATCTGCAAATGGTGGTTAACTTAGCAGACTACGGGATGAATCCTCAAGCCGCTCTTGATGCCCCTCGATGGCAGTTTCTTGCTGGTAAAAAGGTACTTTTAGAACAGACTGTGCCTCGTCATGTAGCCCTAGCACTAGCCGATCAGGGTCATGATATTCAGGTAAGTGCTAATGGGGCACAGTTTGGTAAGGGTCAAATTATTTTGCGCAAGGGCTCAGTTCTTGTGGCAGCTTCCGAACCTCGTGCCGATGGGTTAGCCGTGGCGCAGTAGTGAACGGAACCTCAAGCGCTATGTCAGGCAATGCTTATAACAATGAAACAGTATCCCAATCCCAAAAACTGGGCAGCTTTTACGCTGGTTGGGGAATCTGAGTGACCATTCCTCTCAAGTCAAACGCTTTTAGTTGAATAAACCTCCTGCATGAATCATGAAATGCCCCCTCGCATCCCCCAATTGTGGGGACTTTAATTCTTATTCCCCCAGACTTGCGGGCTAGGGGGACGAAAATTCTATTTGTGCAGGAGGTCTAATATCAAATAGAAAAAAGAATGCAACAAATTGAAGAACCCCCTAAATCCCCCTTTTTAAGGGGGACTTTGAGTGGATTCTCCCCCCTTTTTAAGGCCGGAGCGACCGGAGCCGAAGGTGAGGATGAGGAGCTGGGGGGGAGCGACCATCTGTAGCAAACATTGAGGTAATCGATATAATGTGGAGCTCTTGCGATGCCTCATTTATCCCCTTTACCCTTCTTCCCAGGTGAGGGAGTTTCGTTTTCTTCAGTTTCCAGCCATTCAAGAATCAATTCAACTGCCTTCTGGCTCATTGAAGTTCGATTCTTTGCACAGGCGACCTTAAACCTAGTTCGATCTAACTCCGACAGAAAAATTCTAAAATTTACTGTCTTATCTTCGTCTGTCATGACTACCCTATAAACACTAATTATCCCAATTATTGCATTTACCTAATTAATACAAAAAATATCAATTAGAGTGTTTGACCTAATTATTACAACTGAGGTATTCTAATTTTTGTGCGTTGCATAGCTTTTGCAGCTGACAAAAAACCAAAAGCCAGCGCCGAACTTTGACAGGGCTCACGCTGGCTTTAACTCCCTAATACAAGGAGACTATACCAATTGGTAAAACAGCTGTTAAGCAATCAAATTGATTGCCCTTGGGCGGCTCTGTGCGTATTTTGCCAAAAACCCAGTCCCAAGGGTGGGACAAGGGGAACTGGAATCAAAGCTAGTAGGTTGGGTTGAACAAAGTGAAACCCAACCTCTCAATCTCAGCCTCGTTGGGTTGAGGGAGGAAACCCAACCTACCCCTTAAATAAACATCGACACTACTACATATAGGGGCTTTGCGTAAGTCTTGTTTTTTTGAGTTTTAACGCTCAATCAATTGGATGGCAGTCGCTTAGATATCCAGCTAATCAGCCCACTCAAAATTGCGCCTGCCATCAGAATGCCAATAGCAGGAGTAAATACAGGCTCCCAAAGTCGATACCAGAGGTCAAGCCCTAAGGGAACGCCAGCCGAGCGACCAACAACCGCGATCGCTAGCCAAAAAAAGCTCAACAAGACCAAAAAAACATCTATCATTAACAACTGGTTGAGCCAACCGACTAGTCGATCTTTCATATCATTACCCTAAATAGCAACTAACTCACCATATCCTCCTCACAAATTGTGAGAGTTTTGGGCTGTTCCTGCAAGATGTATACAGAAATTCCCGCAGCTCCCTCCAGCTCAAGGTCTTCAACGTAGCCGCTTTGAGTTAACCTAGCTTCTGTGGAATTATCAAAAGGTCCAAAGTAGTAAGTGCAACTGGGGCTCTGAGTCACAATTTTCACCCACCATGGGCTAGCTGTCTGGCGTGTCGGAAATCTGATAAGCCAGCACAAGAACGTGAAAAAGATACAGAACAAAAAAACTTCGAGCATTTTTAGAACATTGCTTTGTGTCGGCGGTCAGAGGAACTCAGTCTCAAGTGTAAGTATGGCAAGAAACATCACCCGTTATGAGGGCTTGTACTAGGCTTGTCTATCTACTGCTAAAAATATCTCTTAAGTGAGTGTCTAGCCGCAATGATAATTAATAGAAAGGCTCTCGCGCCATCTATGCCTCTTAAAATAAAAGCCAAACCCCAACTGCGGGGAGCCGAAGATATCTCATCGCGTCATGCCTAAATTTTGCCTTCGACTCCACAGTGTCGCTACCGTAGCTTTACTTTCACTTACCGTTGGTTGTTCCTCAATATCGCTGCCCAAGCATACAGTAAACAAATCCTCATCGTCTGATACTGCCTCAGGCACACCTTCGATTGTGCCTGCTCAGTCTCCCTCAACCTGCCCAAAAATTGATCCGTTTACCAAGGCAATTGACAAAGCACAAAACGCCGCTAACCTCGCCCGCTCTGCTCAATCAAAACAACAGTGGGATGCCGTCGTGTTGCAGTGGATTCAGGCGATCCAAGCAATGCAAGCTATCTCCCCGGAAAGTCCTAGACGCGCCTTTGCTCAAAAAAAAGTTGCTGAGTATTTAAGAAACCTGAATATTGCGCAACAAAAAGCCACAACAATCAATGCCCAGTTGCCCTTCTCCAGCTTTGACAATCAAATCTTTGACGAACAGCTGTTACTTTATTTGTCCTATGTCACTGCTATTGGTAAGCCGGATGTTCTGATTGTCGGCAGTTCCCGTTCTCTAGTGGGTATTGACCCGACTCAACTGCAACTAGCTTTAGCCAACCAAGGTAAACAAGGTCTCAAAATCTTCAACTTTGCAGTCAATGGCGGCACTGCTCAAACTGTTGACTTGCAATTGCGGCAACTTCTAACTCGTGAGCAACTGCCGCGCTTAATTATTTGGGGAGATGGGCTGCGAGCATTTAACAGTGGGCGAGTAGACCGAACCTACGACAGTCTTGTGGCTTCTGCTGGATACAAGCGCTTGATAGCAGGCGATCGCCCCACGCTCCCCCAAAGCCAACCTGAAATCACTGATGCCTGCGAAACCATTCCCGGTGCCTCACTATCCAACGCTGCGATACAGAAGTCAACTGCCTCAGGGCGTTCAGCTACCGCAAATTCCAGGTTAGAACGCTGGCAACTGGCACGAGTATCCTTGCTAACTACCAGCCATCCTGTGCCATCTCCTAGCGATCGCTTACTCTTGACTCAGCTAACGGATGGACCAGTACCGCAAAGACTAACGATTGTCCGAAACCAAGCTGGGTATACTAGTTTTGCTATTGATGCCAATGGTTTCCTCCCTCTAGATAGCCGTTTTGATCCCAAAACTTATTATCAGCGAACTCCGCGAGTCGCCGGTCAGTACGATATTGATTATCAGCCTTTTAGTTTGGGGGGTAAGCAAGCTGTTGCTCTAAATTCAATTAAAGCGTTTGCGCGATCACAAAAAATTCCCCTAGTATTTATCAACCTACCCCTCACCCAAGATTACTTAGACTCAACCCGCCAAAGTCGCGAACAGCAATTTCAGCAGTTTATGCAACGACAAGTCGGGGAAGGATTTGTCTTTATCGATCTCAACACGCAGGGGCTGAACCTGAATCAGTATTTTACTGATCCGAGCCATCTTAATCGCTATGGGGCCGCAGCAATTTCAAACCGACTTGCGGCTAACCGCCAAATTCCATGGCCTTAACTACTCCCGAATGCCTCTGGTTAAGATGGGACTAGAACAATTCATATTATTTAACTAAACAAAAAGTGGAAATAGGTTCCGAACAAACGTGTTCACAGCTAGGAAAGCCTTGTATCTTAGTCTGTCAGCATAAGTCTTGCCTAGCTGCTGGTTCAGCCGAGGTGCTTGCCGCCTTTGAGAACGCGCAAGTAGACGGTTTTGAAGTAACGGGTACGGGTTGCCAGGGTCAGTGTAGTTCGGGTCCTACTGTGCGAATTGTGCCGGAAGAAACTTGGTACTGTCGAGTTAAACCAAGTGATGTACCCGTAATAGTAGAACAACATCTTAAAGGGGGCAAATTGGTAGAAGCCAAGCTTCATCCCCGGATTCATATGCGTTTCAGCTTTTGAGTTCTAGGCTCCAACTATTACTTTGTTAATTTCAAGCCCTAGATTTACCTTAGTCAAATTCCTTGGCAGTAGGTTCAATTAAGCGATCGCCTCGATTATGGTGAAGTATTCTAACTGCAAACGGCAAGCTGTTTTTGAATTCAGTTAAAGTATCCTTCAGACTGATGTCAGGCGAGATACCAGCCTGGTAAGTTGCTTGCCAAGAATAGGGAGAGGACTAGTGGGCAATAGACTACTAATTCGTTTGGGAATTGGACTTTTATTTGCGTTATTCGGGTTGATTACCTACTGCACCAACGTTGTCCAGAACCCAGTGACTGGCGAAAAACAACGGGTACAACTTAGCCCCAATCAGGAAGTGGTCGTTGGGCGACAGGCAAGTTCACAGATGGCAGCAAAATACGGTGGTGTTTCCACAGATGCAGCACTCCAAAAGTATATTGAGCAGGTTGGAGGGCGGATTGTGCAGCGATCAACAGCATCTAAGGCACCATCTCCCAATTCCCGCTATCCTTATCAATTTTTTTTGCTGAAAGACCCTCAAACCATTAATGCGTTTGCCCTACCAGGAGGACCTGTTTTTATTACAGTAGGTCTACTCAGACGCCTTAAGTCAGAAGCGCAATTGGCTGGGGTATTGGGACACGAAATTGGACATGTTGTGGCGCGACACGGGGCGGAACATTTAGCCAAGCAGCAACTGGGGACATCATTGGTTAACGCGATCGGAATAGCAGCTAGTGATAATGCGCAGGATGCTCAAAGAGCAGCAATTTTGGCGCGAGCGGTTAACCAAATGGTTAGCTTACAGTATGGGCGTGAAGACGAATTGGAAAGTGACCAGCTAGGTTTTCGTTTTATGAGGGAAGCTGGCTATAATCCCCAAGGACTTGTTGAACTCATGCAGATACTTAGTTCTGCAAGACAAGGCGGAGGACAACCCGAGTTCTTCAGTACCCATCCCAACCCTGAAAATCGACTTCAACGGCTCAAGAGTTTGATTGCCCAAGCTTACCCCAACGGTGTTCCTGCCAATTTGGAGGAGGGACGTGATAAATTTGCTAAGTATGTACAGGCTCGCCTCTCAGGTGGAAGTTGAGACTGAAACAGACTCACACTAAGCCAGAACAGAAAGAGGTTTATCTGGGTAATACTGGCTCTTTGTCGTTTAAGATAACTGTCGCTAGCTCTTCAAGTTCTGGTTCAGTTGCCTGAAGATGTTGCTCTAAAATCGCCAAGTTGCGAATATTCGATTTGTAGTAGGCATCGAACAAGTCACCGATCAGAGGTACTGTACCAGCAGCGGCTTCTAGACTAATGTTGAAGAGCATTTTCCTGAGGTCTTTACCAGGGATGCCCAAGCGAGTTGCTAAGTAGATGATATAAGCCGAAAAGGCTGTACTAATTAAGTCTCCAGCACCAGGGACTAGACCGATAATTGGGTCTATACCAATACGAAAGCCTGTACCTGGGATACGAATGGCTGTATCCATCAAGCGGCTGAGTTTACGGATGCGATTGAGAGTGACGAGACGTTCAGTAGTATTCATCCATACAACTAATAGTTTCTAAGATTAATCATGGCATAACGGGCTAAGTGAGCTTTATATCCACAGAATGAATAAAAATTGCTGACGATCAGAACATCGCTTGCATAGATTCGATGCCTAAAATTGATAAAGACTAAGCTGTTGAAGAGTACTGAAAATCCTGGGGCGCGAGGAGAACTGGGTGTCTGAAGTTGAACTATTATCTGATGTTGGTGCTAATTACATTCAGCTGCGTGACTTCCTAGCAGCTGGCAAGTGGAAGGAGGCTGATGAAGAAACACGACAAACCCTGCTCAGTATTGCCTGTCGGGACAACGAAGGCTGGCTAAATGAGTATTCCATCAATAAATTACCCTGCACTGACCTATGCACTGTCGATAAGCTTTGGGTAGAGTACTCAAAAGGGCGTTTCGGCTTTAGTGTACAAAAGCGCATCTATGAGGAAATCGGAAGAGACTGGGAAAAGTTAGGCGATCGCGTCGGTTGGCGTGAGGAAGGAAAGTGGTTGAGCATATCAGCACTTACTTATAATACCGATGCCCCCGCAGGTCACCTTCCTGGTTGTGGTGCGTGGGTTACCTCCCTGGTATGGGGGCTGTGGTCACGCAGTGCAGAAAATTTCTATACTCGCTTGGATATTTGTAACCTCTAAGATTTAAGTTCATCCCACGCTTAAAAACGTGGGATTTCAAGTGATTATTCATTAGTCATCAGTCATGAGCCAAAAAAACTAATGATTATTGACGAAGTCAACGCAGTTCCTGGAGGTTCCCTCCAGGAGAACGTTGACTGATGACTAGGGAATGCGGCGACGGCGATTTAGTAGAGCGGCGTGCGGCGAAGTAATTCGCCGCTTTAAGCGCCGTCCCACCCCTACACTTAGCTTGGGCTTCCTCGCCGCTTTTGTGTAAAGTACGGCTCTTGACGGCTTTGCGGTTCAAGAGCGGCTTCCAGTTTCATACCGACTAATCGGTAGTTACTGCTGCCCAGCGACTAGCGATCGGCATCCGCCATCCGGTGCCAAAGGCGCGGTCAGTAATCTTCAATCCTGGAGGAGCTTGTCTACGTTTAAATTCCGCACGCGCTACCAACCGTATGATTTTGTTAACAACAGTTGACTCGTGACCCTCATTGATGATTTGAGCAGGAGACTGGTGGTCGTGAATTAGTCGGTGCAAGATGTCATCCAAGATATCGTAGGATGGCAGGGAGTCTTGATCAACTTGACCCGGTTTAAGTTCAGCGCTGGGAGGTTTAGTTAAGACATTAGCAGGAATAATTTCTCCTTGGAGAGTCAGATGAGTTTTCCCCACGCCGTCACTATTGAGCCATTCGCACAGGGAGTAGACGCGGGTTTTAGGAACATCGGCAATCACTGCTAACCCCCCACTCATATCGCCATAGAGAGTGCAGTAACCAACTGCCATCTCGGACTTATTGCCAGTGGAGAGGAGGAGATAGCCAAACTTATTCGAGATTGCCATCAACAAGTTACCCCGAATCCGCGCTTGAATGTTCTCCTCTGCAAGCCCAGGTTCTGTCCCAGCAAATAGCGGTTCTAAAGTCTGGTCAAAACCCTGCATCAAGTCCCCAATTGGCAGGATTTGAGTTTTGATGCCTAAGTTGTCAGCGAGTGCCTGAGCATCTTTAATAGAGTGGTCAGAACTGTATGGGGAAGGCATGAGGACACCCAAGACATTATCTGCACCCAACGCTTGGGTAGCGATCGCGGCAACCAGGGATGAATCAATGCCTCCACTCAAACCAATCACCACTTTACTAAAGCCACACTTACGGGTGTAATCTCGGACTCCGAGTACTAGGGCTAACCAAATTTCCTCGTCAAGGCTGGCAGGTGTAGGTGCGATCGCTATTGGTAATAAGTCTCGCGCTTCCTCGTCAAATTCCACAATAACTAAATCTGTCTCAAAGGCACGGGCACGGCACACGATCTCACCAACGCGGTTAAATGCCACACTGTTGCCATCAAACAGCAGGTCATCATTACCTCCCACCTGATTAGCATAGACAATCGGTTGCTGGTAACGGACAGCACTATGCCGTAACATCGCCTCTCGTATTTTCTGCTTTCCTGCGCTATACGGTGAGGCAGACAGATTCACAATTACATCAACGCCTTGGTTCGCTAAGTCAGCAATGGGATTGACAGCATAATTTCGTTTCCCCCAAAACTCCTCATCATTCCACAAGTCTTCACAGATAGTGACGCCAATCTTGATTTGAGAATTAGGAATCTGACTCGTGACTCCTGATTCCTCTAACTCAAGGGTAAAAGAATTACTCTGAAGCCCTGCTTCAAAGTAGCGGTATTCATCGAAGACATCGTAGGTGGGCAAGAGTCGTTTGTGAAAAATCTGCTGAATCTTGCCTTTTTCTAGTAGGGCAGTGCTGTTGAATAGGGGCTTGCCACCAGTCATGTAGGCTTTGGGATTTGGATCTACGGTTCCTATCAACACCGCTAACTGTGGCGGTAAATCCTGCGCAAGCTGTTCCAGGGTACTCGCCATTGATTCAATAAAACCAGGATTTAGTAACAAGTCTCTGGGCGGATAGCCACACAGAGATAGTTCCGGCGTCACCAAGAGGCGGGCACCCTGATTCGCTGCCCGTTTGGCGGCGTCTAGAATCTGTTGGGCGTTGCCTGTAAGATCTCCAATGGTGGGATTGAGTTGAGCGATCGCAAGTTTCATAGTGGTTAGTAGTTATGCTCCTAGTTGCATCAAAATCATAGTTAGTGGTGATGCTTCTAGTTGCATTAAAATTGAAACCCCAAGCGATTTCAGTATTTAATTTGTATCAGTTAACTGTCTTCCTCTAGTTGCTGGAGTTCAGTGTCTTCATCTTCCGCTTCCATTATTTCTAGTAGTTGTGCATCGCATTCAGCACACAACCACCCTTGCAACCACCCTTGCCACTCAGTTTTTTGATTGCAGATTTCGCACTTGGGGCTATCCATTTCTTCGCTTATCCTGGCTACCTTGGGTTGGCACACTGTATGTGAAAATTTCCACTCATCCTTTCTATGGGGGAGATATGTAAGGAGTTGTTTGATAAGTACAAATCACTATTAACTTCGCCATGTAGATTTGTAAAGGGTGAGTGAACCTCCCCTCAGTCGAATGCAACTTGCAATGATCTACTTAGTCCTATATGCAACTCCTTGAACGACAAAACCCAGGCGTGTTTGCCGGGGCTTGTTTCGAGGTGTATGGGTCATGTCTACCCTGTTGTTGCAAGTCATCGTAACTTCATTCCAATCATCTGGCAGCAAAATAATTTTCCTTTTAGGGGTGAAAATAGCAAGCTGCCAATGATTTAGTTAGCTAAAAAAAGCCGCATTTAATGCTATACCAAGAATCAGTCTCATCCTGGCAATAGTAACAGCCATCCCACCAGATGCAAGCCTTATAGGAAGAGACAAAACGTTCGGAATTCAGCATTGTCGCCACTTCATCTCTTCTATCCGCTGAAGGGTTGTGTGCTTCCTGGTTAAGTGTCTTTTGCAGTGCATCAGAAACACGATCTAGAGGATAAGTCTGTCCTGCCATGATAAACCCCTTTAATCACTTACTTCACTTTTCCTGGAGCTTCCCAAACTGTAATACTGATAGAAAAAGTAAAAAAGCCCCAGTCTGGAATTTTCATTTCAAACACTACCAAATCTCCCAGGCATTTTTCTCTGATTAAAGGTTTTCTTTGGAATTGTAATGAGATAGGCAATATTGGGGAGTAGGGGCAGGAAGGGGATAGTGGATAGTAGAGCGCAACTGTCATTTTTTGGAGAAGCTTTGCAATCCCCCCAGTATCTATAGCAGAAGGCAGAAGGCAGAAGGCACAGGGCAGTAGGCACAGGGCAGTAGGCACAACAGGGCAGAAGGCACAGGGCAGAAGGCACAGGGCAGTAGGCACAGGGCAGTAGGCACAGGGCAGTAGGCACAGGGCAGTAGGCTTTTATGTTTATTACTGGTACGTGGTTGTTTGGGCCGTTAGATCTGTCCTAACCTTTATGGTGACAGCTATAACTAGCCACTAACTCAATCCCCAGCTTAAGAAGGCGGGGTTCTCAAAAAATATCCGCCCATGTGTTGGTTACATACAGGCGGATATTTTTGACTGTCTTTAGAGAATGGCTAGACGACAGGCTGGGTGCATCTTAACCAACGGCTTGGAGCAAGAACTCTTGTGGTTTATTCTGTGACACTTTCACCTGACCGTTTTCATCGACATCAACAACAGCGGTGTCGCCATCATTAACCTGACCCGATAGCATTGCCTCAGCTAAGCTATCTTCCAGGAGGCGCATGATTGCTCGTCGTAATGGTCTTGCACCATAGCTGGGATCATAACCTTCGTTCACCAATCGGTCTTTGAACCGTTCTGTGACTTCCAGCGTGATTCCTTGCTCAAGTAAGCGCGTTGACAGCTCACGGAGCATAATATCAGCGATTTGCTTGACCTGGTCTCTGGTCAGCTGACGGAAGACGATAATCTCATCAAGCCGATTGAGGAACTCAGGACGGAAGTATTGCTTGAGGTCTTCATTGACGCGATCGCGGATACGGTTGTACTGCGCCTCTGCTTGATTGTCAGAGGAGTCAAAGCCGAAATTACTGCCACCTTTTTCAATCACCTTGGAACCGACGTTAGAGGTCATGATGATCAGTGTGTTCTTGAAGTCTACAGTACGACCCTGAGCATCAGTTAACCGACCATCATCCAACAGTTGCAGCAGCAAGTTGAATACATCGGGGTGAGCTTTTTCGATTTCGTCGAACAGCACCACGGTGTAAGGTTTACGTCGAACGGCTTCCGTGAGTTGACCGCCTTCGTCGTACCCGACATATCCTGGAGGCGAACCTATCAGCTTAGAGACGGTGTGACGCTCCATGAATTCGGACATATCTAGCCGAATCATCGCTTCCTCTGAACCGAAGAAGTAGGCTGCCAATGCCTTAGTGAGTTCCGTCTTACCAACTCCCGTAGGACCAGAGAAAATGAAGCTGGCAATGGGGCGATTGGGGCTCTTTAACCCAACTCTGGCGCGACGAATGGCACGAGAGACAGCTATAACGGCTTCGTCTTGACCAATCAGTCGCTGATGTAGCGTCTCTTCCAAGTGCAGCAGCAATTCTGATTCGGTTTCAGTCAGCTTGCTGACAGGTACCCCAGTCCAAGAGGCAACGATTTGGGCAATATCTTCCTCATCAACGATGGGGGTGATTAAATCGTTGTGTTCTGCTTGGTTGTCGAGCAGCGCTTTGAGTTGAGCTTCCATTTCCAACTCGCGATCGCGCAGTTCTCCTGCCTTTTCAAAATCCTGAACTTTGACTGCCTCGTCCTTTTGTGTAGTAACTTGACGCAGTTCTCGCTTCAGTTGTTTTGTCGCAGGAGACGCTTGAGAGGTCCTCAAATGCACACGGCTTCCGGCTTCATCAATTAGGTCGATTGCCTTATCAGGTAAGAAGCGGTCTGAGATATAGCGGTCTGAGAGCTTTGCGGCTGCTTCCAGTGCTACATCAGTGATTTTCACCTTATGGTACTGCTCATAGGTATCGCGCAGACCATAGAGAATTTCAATGGCATCCTCAACTGAAGGCTCTCCTACCATCACGGGTTGGAAACGGCGCTCTAGAGCGGCATCTCGCTCGATGTGCTTGCGGTACTCATCGAGAGTTGTGGCTCCTAAGCACTGCATTTCACCCCGTGCCAGAGCAGGTTTGAGGATATTGGCGGCATCCATACCGCCTTCAACTGACCCTGCGCCAACTAAGGTATGAACTTCGTCAATAACCAAGATGATGTTCCCGGATTGACGCACTTCCTCCATAATTTGCTTGAGGCGTTCTTCAAAGTCACCTCTATAACGGGTGCCTGCAACAAGCAAGCCCATATCCAGCATGATGACTTCTTTGTCTTCCAAGAGGTCAGGAACCTTTTTGTCAACAATGCGTTGGGCGAGTCCTTCCGCGATCGCGGTTTTACCAACTCCTGGCTCCCCAATCAACACAGGGTTATTCTTGGTACGACGACCTAAAATCTGGATAACCCGTTCGATTTCCTTTTGGCGACCAACGACCGGATCAAGTTTGCCTTCTACTGCTAACCGGGTCAGATTCGTGCCAAACTCTTCCAATGTTGCTTTCTGAGCTACGGGACTGCCAGCAAACATCGATCCTTGTCCCCGAGACGTTGCGGATGCGGCGACTTCTCCTAAAGCCTGAATTACCTTCGCCCGGAGATTATCTAAGTCAACGTTCAGATTGGTCAGCACCTTGGCTGCAACACCTTCCTTGTCCTGGGTAATCGCCAGCAACAAGTGTTCTGTACCAATATAGTTGTGTCCGAGTTGACGAGCCTCTTTAAAGGATTGCTCGAAAATGCGCTTGGCTTTGGGGGTGAAGGGAAGTTCCGTCGGGACAGGACGAGTCCCTCGACCAATGATACTTTCTACCTCTATTTTTGCCTTTTCGAGGGTGACGCCCAAGTTTTTCAGGACAGTGACCGCAACACCCGTTCCTTCTTCAATTACCCCCAAGAGGATCTGCTCGGTCCCCACGAGGTTATGCCCTAAGCGGCGTGCTTCTTCCTGGGCAAGCATTATGGCTTTGATGGCTCTGTCTGTGAAATGTTCAAACATGGTGGGTTCACCTTACCGAGCGGTTTGAGAAGCGGGCGAATTTGTAGTCACCCTTGTATAAATTTTTATGTACTTCACTGATGCCAATGTATCTTTCTTCGGTATATACCCGCAGTGGGCAGAACCGTAATCTTTGGGAGTAGTTGCCGCCTGTTCATGGCTAAGCAAGTCAAAAGCCAAAACAGGTAAACACAGGTTAGCTAACGCTCGTGATATGGGTAACGTGATCGCTAATACATTCTTTTTCAATTCACCTATCAGTTCTTATTGATTTTCTCTTCGGATCATTCCATCGTTATATCAGGAAACTTGTAAATCCTAATTTTTTAAATAATTGAATTTCTCAATTACTTTTTAATTGCAAGATTTGATACCCAAGTCTACCAATATACAAACATAAATTAACATAACTATGCTACAGGGTCGGCATGCCTATAATTCTTTCTGGGACAAGGCTACAGAATTGAGGTAGGCAATGCCCACCTTCGGTTTAATTGCGTCTATCTACTTGAATATATTAATTAGTTTAATTAATCTTTATTGCTTACTTATCTTTATCTACTATTACGCCTATTGGCTTATAAAAATTACGCAGTTTAGCGCAGGTTTATAAAATGTGACTCTAAGAAAATGAAAAGTTAAGATTCTAGTTAAGACTTTGCCAACCTATTTATTTCTTCTTTATTGTTTATGATTACCCTTCAAGGCTACCAGATTCTTGTCCAACTCTATGAAAGTGCTAATTCTGTTGTCTATCGAGCCATGCGAGAACAGGATAATCAATCCGTTATCCTCAAGGTTCTGAAAGAAGACTATCCCACAGTGCAAGAACTCACTCGCTATAAGCAGGAATATGAAATCATCCGCAGTCTGAATTTGGATGGCGTGGTTAAAGCTTATGGCATGGAGCCGTGTCAGAGAAGTCTAGCCATCATCCTTGAGGATTTTGGCGCATCATCCTTAAAGCAATTGATGAATGACTCTTTTGGGGCTAAGGCATTCGTGCCCCTACCTCAATTCCTCCCTATTGCTATCAAGACAGCTGAGATTTTAGGACATATTCACAGCAGCAATGTTATCCACAAAGATATTAATCCTGCCAATATCGTCTTGAATCCGGAAACCGGGCAACTCAAAATTATCGACTTTGGCATTTCCTCCCAATTAACCCGCGAAAATCCCACGCTGAAAAATCCTAATGTGTTAGAAGGCACATTAGCCTATATGTCGCCCGAGCAAACGGGACGGACGAATCGTTCTCTGGATTATCGCACGGACTTTTACTCCCTCGGTGTCACCTTCTACGAACTGCTGACTGGACAGCTACCGTTTGAGACGGCTGATGCGCTGGAGTTGGTGCATTGTCATATTGCTAAAGTGCCGATGTCGCCGCATGAGGTTAATTTAGAGATTCCCAAAACTGTTTCCGATATTGTAATGAAACTGATGGCGAAAACGGCTGAGGAACGATACCAAAGTGCTTTCGGTATCAAAGCAGATTTGGAATTATGTCTAACTCACTTACAGCCTGATGGAGAAATATCAGAGTTTCCCCTCGCATGTTTCGATATTTCTGACAAGTTTCATATTCCCCAAAAACTCTATGGACGTGAGGCAGAAGTTGAGACCTTACTGGCAGCATTTGAGCGCGTCGCGTCTGGTGCAGGGGGGAGTGTAAGGACAGGTTTAGCAGATAACCTTGTGGGTAAACAGACAAGTTATCAACAAAACCCACCCTCTGAGTGTGACAATCTCCCACTCACCAATCCCCAATCCAAAATCCAAAATCCAGGGCACTACTTAAGGTCGGAGGTTTCCTCCAATCCGGACTTCGTCCCGCTTCGCTACCACGCCCCAAAATCCAAAATCGAATTGATGCTCGTTGCTGGTTATTCCGGCATTGGTAAATCAGCGCTAGTCGCCGAAATTCACAAACCCATTACAGAAAAACGCGGCTATTTCATCTGGGGAAAATTTGACCAATTTCAGCGAAATATTCCCTACTCTGCTGTTGTCAGCGCTTTTAAAGAATTAGTGAGGCAACTATTAACTGAAAGCGAAGAACAACTGAATCAATGGCGAGAAAAACTATTAACTGCATTTGGTTCCAATGGTCAACTAATCATTGATGTGATTCCCGAAGTGGAATTGATTGTTGGCAAGCAGCCAGCCGTGCCAGAGTTTGGATCACAAGAGTCTCAAAATCGCTTTAATCTCGTTTTCCAAAACTTTATTCGGGCATTTTGCTCAAAACAGCATCCTTTAGTCATGTTTCTGGACGATTTGCAATGGGCAGATTCCGCCACTCTCAAGTTGATAGAACTAATGATGACCGATGCTGATAGCCAGTATTTATTTTTGATTGGGGCGTATCGGGATAATGAGGTTAACCCCACCCATCCCTTAATGATGACTCTTGATGGGCTAAGCAAGGAAGGGGCAACTGTTAACTTTATTACCTTAGCCCCCTTAGCACTAGAGCCTATTACCCGACTGATTGCTGATACATTGCACAGTGACATCGCATCTGTAAAAGCCTTAGCAGAACTGGTAGTACGAAAAACGGAGGGCAATCCTTTCTTTGTTAATGAATTTCTAAAAACCCTGCATGCTGAAAACCTGCTCAATTTCAACCCTCCTCAGTCCCCCCTTAGTAAGAGGGAAGTACAAGAAGAATCACTCAATTCCCCAGCTTGGCAAGGGGAGATTAGGGGAGGATGCTGGCAGTGGAATATTTCAAACATTGAGGCAATGGGCATCACCGATAATGTGGTGGAGTTGATGATTGGCAAAGTCAAGAAACTGCCAGAATCTACTCAGCAGGTTTTACGCTTGGCGGCTTGTGTGGGTGCTGATTTCGACTTAAAGACCCTGTCTATCGTTAGTGAAAAGTCAACTCGTGAAATTTCCTTTGAACTAACTCCGGCAGTTCACTCAGGGTTAATTCTGCCCGCATCCGAGTTAGATTCTCAACTGTTAATTCAAAATTATAAATTCCTGCATGACCGGGTACAACAAGCGGCTTATGCCTTGATTGATGAGGCACAAAAACAAGCTGTTCACTTGCAAATAGGTCGCCTGTTGTTGCAAAATACTGTACCCGAGGCTTTACCAGAGAAGATATTTGAGATAGTCGATCATCTCAATGTTGGGGTTGTAGAGACGCACCTGCCGCAGGATGCGCGTAGCACTGTTGGCGTGTCTGTATGCATTCATCAACAAGAACGAAATGAAATCGCCAAATTAAATCTATTAGCGGGTCAGAAAGCAAAGGCTGCAACCGCTTATGGGGCGGCACTTGAGTATTTGAATGTGGGGCGAGGGCTCCTGATCGCAGATAGTTGGCATTCCTACGAACTAACCTTTGCTCTGCATAAACAGACAGCAGAGGTGGCATACCTCAATGGCGATTTTGAGCAGATGGAGAGATTAGTTCAAATCGTGCGAAGCCAAGCAAAAACAGTGCTGGACAAAGCGCAAGCCCTCGAAGTAAAAATTCTCGCCCTGATTGCTCAGACGAAATTAGAGCAAGCCGTTGAGACAGGAGTGCAAATTTTGAGACAGTTGGGGGTGAGGCTGCCCCAAAAGCCCAATAAATTGAATATCTTGATGGGATTGCTAGAAACCAAGGTAGCCTTGGCAGGTAAACAAATCTCAGACTTAGCTGACCTAGGTCAGATGAGCGATCCTTACAAGCTAGCAGCCTTGCGTATCCTGTCAAGGATAGTTTCACCTGCCTTTATTGGTGCACCTACACTTCTGCCCCTAATTGCGTTTAAGCAGGTAATTTTGTCTGTCAAACACGGCAACTGTGCTGAGTCTATCTATGCCTACGCTATCTATGGGTTAATTCTGTGCGGGGTTATAGGAGATATTGAATCGGGTTATGAATTTGGTCAACTGGCGTTGAGGCTGTTGGAACGATTTAACGCCAGAGAATTCAGAACTAAAGCACTCTTTATAGCCAATGGCTTCATTGGTCATTGGAAAGCACCTGCTAAAGAAACATTGATACCGTTGTTAGAGGCTTATAAAAGCGGACTAGAAACTGGAGATTTGGAATATGCTGCTTATGCTGTCCTCGTCTACAGCTTCAATGCCTATCTGAGTGGTAAGGAATTGTCGGAGCTTGAACCTCAGATGGCAGCGTACAGTAATGTGATGGAGCAATTGAATCAACAACCAGCTCTTAGCATGCATCAGCCCTACCACCAAGCTGTTCTTAACTTATTAAATCGGGCTGAAAATCCCTACTGTTTAATTGGGGATGCCTACGACGAGCGCACAGTCTTGCCCTTGCTAGTTCAAGCTAATGCACGAACCTCAGTTTGTTACGCATACTTGAATAAATTGATTCTTTGTTATTTATTCGAGCAGTATCCTGAAGCCTTATTAAATGCAGCTTTCACTGAGAAGTATATAGACAGTGCAACGGCTACGTTTAATGTTCCCTGCTTCTATTTCTATGATTCCTTAGCTCAGCTTTCCTTATACACCAATGCAGATAAGTTAGAACAAAAACGCCGCATCAGCAAAGTTCTAGCTAATCAGAGAAAGATGAAAAAATGGGCGCATCATGCCCCAATGAATCACTTACACAAATTTTATCTGGTGGAGGCAGAGCGATATCGAGTTATTGGCAAAGATGCGTTAGCGATGGACTATTACGACAAAGCCATTGCCCTAGCCAAAGCACACGAATACATTAATGAAGCCGCCCTCGCCAACGAACTCGCTGCCAAATTCTACCTGGGTTGGGGCAAAGAGACAATTGCCCAAACCTATATGAAAGAGGCTCACTACGCGTACACTCACTGGGGAGCATTAGCCAAAGTCAAGGATTTAGAAGCAAAATACCCGCAGTTATTGACTAAATCAGCGACGGTGAGGAGCGTTATAGACACGGGCACGACAACTACCAGTACCACAACCAGCACTGGATCAGGTGAAGCTTTAGATTTAGCTACTGTGATGAAAGCCTCTCAAGCGATTTCCGGCGAAATTGTGCTTGATAAATTACTTGCTTCCTTGATGAAAATTCTCATCGAAAATGCTGGAGCACAATCGGGTTTTCTAATTCTGCCCTCTCAGTCAGAACCAGGGAGTAGTCATGATAACTGGGTGATTCAAGCTTCGGGGGCAGTGAATGAGGAGCAGGTGACCATACTGCAATCGGTTGGCATAGACTCTGTAGAGATATCTACCCAAATTCCCCTTCTATCTGCCGCGATTGTCCACTATGTCATTCGCACTAAAGAAAATGTCGTTTTAAATGATGCCGTCCATGCCGGACAGTTTACCCAGGATACTTACATTCTCACGAAAAAACCCAAATCAATTCTTTGCATTCCACTGCTCGATCGCGGTCAACTCAGCGGTATTCTTTATCTAGAAAATAATCTCACTACCGATGCGTTTACCCCAGACCGCGTTGAACTGCTGAAACTCTTATCCGCTCAAGTTGCCATCTCCATAGCAAATGCTCAACTCTACACCAACTTACAGCGTTTCAACGAGAACTTAGAGCAATCAGTTCAGCAGCGCACCGCAGAACTTTCCCAGACTCTCAGCGAACTAAAAGCCACCCAAAAGAAACTGGTAGAATCCGAGAAAATGGCGTCACTAGGGGGATTGGTGGCGGGTGTTGCCCATGAAATCAATACCCCGGTTGGCATCGGCATCACCGCTGCTTCTCTATTAGCCCAAAAAACCACACAGTTTTTCGAGACGTATAAAAGCGGACAGATGAAGCGATCGCAACTGGAAAAGTTTCTTGATACCGCCCTACAGAGCAGTAGTATGGTCTTGAGCAACCTCAACCGGGCTGCTGACTTAATCCAAAGTTTCAAACAGGTAGCAGTGGATCAGTCCACTGAAGAACAACGTACTTTCAACCTCAAACAGTACCTATCCGAGGTTTTAATTTCTTTAACACCCAAACTAAGAACCACCCAACATCAGGTGGAAATTCGCGGGGATGAAGCGATCGCGCTGAACAGTTACCCAGGCACACTATCTCAAATTATCACTAATCTGGTCATGAACTCCCTCACTCATGCTTACTCACCTGAAGACGCCGGACATCTAGTTTTTAACTTTAAACAAGAGGGTGAGCAAATTACCTTTGAATACTCTGATGATGGCAAAGGCATTCCCGATGAACACTTAAGCAAAATCTTTGACCCCTTCTTTACCACCAATCGGCGTCAGGGAGGCAGCGGTTTGGGCTTACACATTGTTTACAACCTCGTCACCCAAAAACTCAATGGTACGATTGAATGTAAGAGTCAAGTGGGTTTAGGTACGAAGTTTATTATTAAATTGCCCAGTTGAGTTAGGAGGTAGCCTGTCACCTTGGTAGTGCAGGCATTTTGCTGGTTAGGGTTGCGGATAGCTAGCCTGGGGTGCTTTGGTAAAGTTTGAAACCCCAGATGCAAGCTCTTTACACGCAGATAAATAGGGATGTCTAGTCTTTAATCAAACGATTTCTAGGATAGGCTCTTAAGGTAGGATTGACAACCATACTAATACAATAACAAAAGCAAGCAATAAATAACAATGTCAGAAGAGCCTAAAAACCAACTAATTAATGAAGATGACGATCAATTAATATTTGCTGATGAAGACGATGAGGAATTAGTTTTTACTGATGAAGACGGTGAGGAATTAATTTCTACAAATACCAACGATAATAAATTAATTTTTCATGAAACTAAGGAATTACCCCTGTCAGCGGAAGACAGCTGGAAGATTCTTGTAGTGGACGATGAAACCGAGATTCACGACGTTACAAAACTGGTACTGAATGACTTTA
>DATNPH010000195.1:0-33564 GCA_036703315.1 Coleofasciculaceae cyanobacterium | reverse complement strand
TATCGGCGTTAAGTCTTCCCGAACAAAAGGCTGAAGATAAGCAGCCGCTTGTGGTCCCTGCACGGCAATCAAAACTTTTTCTTTGGAAAGGTCTTGCAAGCTAACCGGGCTACCTTCCAAATTTGCTACCACCCAAGCTTTATCTCTAGTACGGGTTGCAGCGTTGACAATGATCATACCCCGTTGTTCACCTGCCTCATCCTCACCTTGGTAGTAAATGATGATGTCATCAATAATGCCAGCTTGGGGATTCAATAAAACTGTATATTGAGCTTGACCAGGGTGCAATCGTGTTAAGTCTGAAGGAACGAGGGGTTGCAAATGCTCTCTTATCAGCCTACCCTTTAATGCAAACTTCCCCATATGGGAGATATCGAACATCCCGGCTGATGTCCGCACTGCCTCATGTTCTTGTCCGATGCCAATGTACTGTACTGGCATTTCCCAACCGGAAAAAGCAGTCAGTCGTGCTTTTTGTTCTAAGGCAAGTTGATACAGAGGGGTACGGGCAAGGGGAGATGCTGTTTTAGGGTTTAATTCTTCTGACTTAGCCACAGATATTCTTCAGTCGCAGGTGAATATCTTTTATGCTACTTTCCCTCTACAGTAATTAACGGCTACAAGTATTCTCGTACTGCGTTTATGCCCCGAAAGATTAAGTAGGGGTCAACAATTAGCTGAGGAGTGTTCTGAGGAAACTGAGCTTGGAGATAGGTTAGTAGCAAGCCAGAATCGCCCCCAGTTAGAACAATTTGACTATCTGGAAACTGAAACTGCCAATCTTCAATAAAATCCCTAATACCTGCCAAAACTGTATAAACAACACCACTCTCAATTGCGGCGGGTGTCTGCAAAGCCCAACGGGAGGGTAGCTGCGGTGGCAGTTGGGTTGCTGGTAAGGCGGCGGTTCTTTGCGCCAAAGACTGTAGTTGTAGCTTTAGTCCTGGTAAGATTGCTCCCCCAACTAGTCCTCGCTGGGCATCAGCACCTGTAAATGTCAGTGCAGTCCCCGCATCAACGACTAGTACGGGATAACCCAAAGTCTCACCTGCACCAAATAATCCTAATGCACGATCAATTCCTAGGCTGGGATAAAGTCCTTTAAGCGGTAAATGGTCTAGGGTGATGATTCTAGTAGCGGGATAAGTTTGCCATAGAGTTGTCTGAGCAGGTACTACGGAAGCTAAGTAGAGCGGTAGCCGATTAAAGGTGTCGGTGTCTAATGAGTACAGAGAAACCAACGAGAGCGGTAAAATTTCAGAGGGTATTGAGCCGGATGCCCAACGAGCAATTAGCCGTTCAACGACTGCCGCTGGTAAATGGTGAGTATCCCAAGCTTTCTGAAGGGTTGCACCAACAAACCAAGCCCAGTGCAGCCGGGAATTTCCAATCATCAAGGCTAGCCAGCTTTCGGTCACGGCAATAAATTAGGACTTACACCACTTGATTATCCTCCTACCGTAGCGCAGGCTTCCGACCTGCACAATCGGACAGGATGTTCGTACAAGGTGATGAAGGAAAAAACAACCTGTAAGTTGTTTAAGTATTTCTACTCAGCTACTATAAAAGAGTGGCAGCTAAACGTAGTCCAGGTTTGCTTCAGACTTATTTCCATTGATGAAGGAGGCAGAAAATGGTAGCACTCACAGACCGAACCCAAAAGCGGTTAACCATGCAAACGGGTGAAATTGCTCCGGATACAACAGCAATTCGCTCTTTGGACTGGGATCGCGATCGCTTTGATATCGAATTTGGGTTACAAAATGGCACCACTTATAACTCATTTCTGATCCGGGGTGAGAAAACCGCTCTAGTAGATACCTCCCATGAAAAATTTCGTCAGCTGTATTTAGAAACACTTAAAGGACTTATTAATCCGACTGAAATTGATTACCTAATTATTAGCCACACAGAACCCGACCATAGTGGTTTAGTAAAAGATGTGCTTCAGCTAGCACCTCAAGTAACCGTGGTGGGGTCAAAGGTAGCCATCCAGTTTTTGGAAGATTTCGTCCATCAACCGTTTAATCGTCTCATTGTCAAAAATGGCGACAAGTTAGATTTAGGCAAAGGGCATGTCCTGGAATTCGTCAATGCTCCTAACCTTCACTGGCCGGATACTATCTTCAGTTATGACGCGGGGACGCAGGTGATGTTTACTTGCGACGCCTTTGGTTTGCACTACTGCTCGGACAGCACCTTTGATGAAGATTTGAGCGCCATTGAACCAGATTATCGATTTTACTACGATTGCTTGATGGCTCCGAATGCGCGTTCTGTGCTGTCTGCTCTCAAACGGATGGATCAGTTGGGAGAGGTGACGATGATTGCCAATGGTCATGGACCGTTGCTGCGTCACAATGTTAGTGAATTGGTGGGTCGTTACCGCCGATGGAGTCAAGCCCAAGCCAAGGCAGAGACATCTGTTGTTGTATTTTATGTCTCAGATTACGGCTATAGCGATCGCATGAGCCAAGCCATTGCCAGAGGTATCACTAAAACGGGTGTCGGCGTTGAGATGATGGATCTGAAATCCGCTGACCCTCAAGAAGTTCAGGAACTGGTCAATCGTGCAGCAGGAATTGCGATTGGGATACCCCCAGCATCCAGTAAAATCGCTGCTGCCGCTGTTGGGACAGTACTGGCTGCCGCCAATTCCAAGCAGGTTGTTGGAATTTTTGAATCCTATGGGGGGGATGACGAACCGATTGACCCGTTAATGAGTCAATTCAGAAACTTGGGTTTGAAAGAAGCATTTCCAGCGATTCGAGTGAAAGATACCCCATCCGAAGCAACGTACCAGCTTTGTGAAGAAGCGGGTACTGATATGGGGCAATTACTGACACGCGATCGCGGCATTCAGAAACGGAAATCCCTGGATAGCGAACTTGACAAAGCACTGGGACGGGTTAGTGGTGGTTTGTACATTATTACTGCCAAAAAAGGCGACATTAAGGGGGCAATGCTAGCGTCCTGGGTGTCGCAAGCTAGTTTCCAACCCTTGGGGTTGACAATTGCCGTTGCTAAAGATCGGGCGATCGAGTCTTTAATGCAAGTAGGCGATCGCTTTGTCCTCAACGTTCTAGAAGAAGGCAACTACCAAGGGCTAATGAAGCACTTCCTGAAGCGCTTCCCGCCTGGTGCCGATCGCTTTGCAGGAGTGAAGACTCAACCAGCAGACAATGGTTCACCAATCCTTACAGACGCCCTAGCTTACATGGAGTGCAAAGTTGGCACTCGAATGGAACTGAGTGACCATTGGATTGTTTACGCTACCGTCGATGCGGGTCGCGTTTCCAAATCTGATGCCCTGACAGCTGTTCACCATCGTAAAGTGGGCAACTATTATTAAATCGATCTAATTGTAGGGTGGTAAATTAATCACCCTACAGTTGCCTAAAGGGACAGGTTGGAAGATGCCAGAAAAACCAGAAGAATGGGCGATAACTTTATCGTCTTCACCAGACCTTCCCGCTCAAAATCCTCCAAACTTCACTCAAACTATTTCATTAGTTGAGGAGCTTTTAGCGAAATCGGATTCTCCCAACGAGGCTCTAGATTGGGCTAGAGTGCGCGAGGTGATTCTTCGCCAGAATGAGGAGGTTAAGGAGAAGAACCACCGACGATTTCTGGAAAACAGCCGATTTATCTATGGGCTTGCCTTTTCTGGAAGTGCTTTTTTAGTGGGAATAGTACTTTTTATCTATAACTATGAAAATGCCATTTTTTTGATAGTTGCAGGGTTGATTCCGCTCCTGTCAAGAAAAAAACAGACTTAAGTGTCACAGTGATGGCAGAAACTAAGCAACGAGATGTTCAGGTTCTCCTGACTGGTGCAGATACCAGTATTGGGTAATCGCGAACTGTTTTGACTTTTGAAGGCGTGAATGCGTAACCTTCTAGCAAGAGACTTCAACAAACGTGCGATCGCGTCTGGCGACCTATCAAGATGATTGGCGATTAACGACATCATTTTTCAAGGTAATTAGCACGATCGCTTCAGCGAGAGGGTGGGTCATTTTTGGCAAGTACGGCTAATAGTCTGGTATTTGACAAGGCTTTGAGTCTAGTGCCGCCAATCCGCAAACGTCACCTTTGCTAACTATGAATGCACCGCTTGGCTTGCAAACTGGCACGAATCCTGGAAGGATTGTCAGAAAAAGACTCCATGCCAAAGGCACCGAAGACACGGGGATTTGAGGGAGAGGTTTTACATGCTATTAATCGTGTTTCCTAATCGCGTTCACCTAATAACCTATTGAGGGTCACACTCATGGCAGAAACTAAGCAACGAGATGTCCAGGTTCTCCCGATTGGTGCAGAAACCACGGTATTGCGATCACGTACTTGGGACAGACTCAAGTTTGAAATCGAGTACGCTCTGCAACGAGGCACCACGGCTAATTCCTATTTGATTCGAGCGGATAAAATTGCGCTTTTTGACCCGCCAGGTGAATCCTTTACCGAAATTTTTCTAGCTGCATTACAACAACGCCTTGACCCTACCATCTTGGATTACGTGATTCTAGGTCATGTTAATCCTAACAGAGTTGTTACCCTGGAAGCCTTGCTAAAGCTGGCACCTCAGATTACGTTTGTCTGCTCAAATCCAGGAGCGATCGCACTGCGCAGTCTCTTACCAGACCACGAACCCAACATCAAGGTCGTGCGAGGTGACGAAAATTTGGATTTAGGACAAGGTCATCATCTGCAATTTATCCCTACTCCCAGCCCTCGTTGGCCTGATGCCCTGTGCACCTACGACCCAGAAACCGAAATTCTATATACGGATAAGTTATATGGTGCTCACGTCTGTGGTGACCAGGTATTAGACGAAGGTTGGACGACAATTAGCGAAGACAGACGGTATTACTTCGATTGCCTGATGGCACCTCATGCAAAGCAAGTAGAAACAGCATTAGACAAACTAACTGATTTTCCGGCGAGGCTTTACGCTACGGGTCATGGTCCCTTAGTACGCTATAGCCTGATATTACTCACTCAGTTGTATCGGCAGTGGAGTGAAGAGCAAAAGGCTCAGGAAATAACAGTCGCACTAATTTATGCTTCGGCGTATGGCAATACCGCTGTTTTAGGACAAGCGATCGCGCGGGGTATCACAAAAGCGGGTGTTGGGGTTGAAGCCATTAACTGCGAAGCGGCTGACCCAACTGACATTCAGAAAGCAGTGGAGAAAGCAGAGGGGTTTATCATGGGTTCCCCAACCCTTGGGGGTCATGCACCAACACCGATACAAACGGCACTTGGTTTGGTACTGTCTACTGCTACTAAAACTAAACTGGCTGGGGTTTTTGGTTCCTACGGTTGGAGTGGTGAAGCGATCGACCTGATTGAAAGTAAATTCCGCGATGCAGGTTACCGATTTGGATTTGAACCGATTCGGGTGAAGTTCAAGCCTAACGAGGTTACTCTCAAATACTGCGAAGAAGCTGGTACTGACTTTGCCCAAGCTCTGAAAAAAGCCAAAAAAGCTCGATCACCCCGACAACCTGTCAGTGATTCCCAATCTGCCCGTACTGAGCAAGCTGTGGGACGTTTAATTGGTTCTTTGTGTATCGTCACTGCCAAACAGGGAGAACTCACTGGGGCGATGCTTGCTGACTGGGTTTCTCAAGCCACCTTTACACCTCCAGGGCTTACCGTTGCTGTTGCCAAAGACCGAGCAATTGAATCACTGCTGCACAGCGGCGACCAATTTGTCTTAAATATTCTGGCAGAAGGGAAGCATCTAGGCTTGATGAAGCACTTCCTCAAACCCTTTGCTCCCGGTGAAGACCGCTTCGCTGGAGTGAAGACCGAAGAGGCTGAGAATGGATGCCCGATTCTGGGCGATGCCTTAGCTTATCTGGAATGCACGGTTGAAAATCGCATGGATTGTGGCGATCACTGGCTCGTCTATGGCGTTGTTAAAAATGGTCATGTTCTACAACATGACGGCGTCACCGCGATGCATCATCGCAAGTCAGGCACCCACTACTAAGCCAGTCAAAAGTTAAAACCCCTACCCTTCGGGGAAGGGGGCGCGTCTCTTGTGCCCTGCTGTTTGCGTCCTTGCCCGGAAACTCCTTCTCCCCGCAACCGGAAGTGGTTGGGGCACCCGACGCGGTCAAAAGTCAAAAAGCGGAAATTTCAAAAGGCAGAAGGGGGAAGGCAGAAGGCTCTTATGTTTCTTTCTCTTATGGGATTGAACCCCTGCTGAAAGAAAGCCACTTAAACAAGTGGGGGATTTAGACCCTTGATCCAAATCCTTCGCCAGAAGCCTTGGGAAGAAGGCAGAAAGTTTTTCCTTCTTGCTTGTTCCCTTTGCATAAAAGCCTTTCTTGTTAAGAGTCAGGCGAAAGCTGTCGATTGATTCAGGCGGTCGCCCCTACAAAAACTACTCCCGATTTTCCACCCAGAGGTTGAGTTTCGTAAAAATTCCTCTAACAGACAACTTTTTTGGTTAATGTAGGGTTAAGAAGAGGTAAAGAAAAACTTGTGCGATAATATTGAGTCTAATTAGGAGATGGATATGGCAGATTCAGCTCAGGAGAGTAAGAATAGCTTTCTCTACCCCCGGAGTCGCTACTATGGGCCTTTTACGCCTGAGCATCTAGCTTTCAATGCTAATTTGCAAGAATTTGCTCAGAAAGTTTCATTCATCTCTGCATTAGAGACTGGAGGTAAGCTCCCTCCTGAACAGGCGTATGAACAGTTGAAATGCCTGTGGAAGCAGCTGAAGCAGAGCAAGAAGGAAATGGGAATTGGCAAAAATCTGCCATCAGAAACAAGATAGTTTTTCTAGAAGTCAGTATCTTGATTCAAGAGGTGGTAAAAGCCGTCTACGCAATAAAGTTACTCAACACCATCTTTGTTAGCTTGTACCCTAGTCAACTGTCTAGGGAATAACTGATGAAAAAGGTGTTGGTGATTGAAGATGAGGAATTCCTTCTGGAGAGGATACTAGACATATTGGAAACTAGTGGGTTTATTGCAATTGGTGCTGAAGATGGTCGTACAGGATTGCAGTTGGCGAAACAGTTCGTTCCTGATGTAATTTTGTGTGATGTTAGGATGCCAGAACTTAATGGATACGAAGTGCTCAGCGTACTACGTCAAGACCCCACTACGGCAATGGTTCCCTTTGTGTTTCTCACGGCAGAGAATATCCAAAACGTATTGCGCCAAGGGCAGGTGCTGGGGGCAAACGGTTATCTTGCTAAACCATTTACAACTGCCAAACTTCTAGAAGCGATAAGTAAAGAGATTCGCGATCGCTAACGCCACCCATCTGAGAACATAAGAAAATTCTTTTAAGGACTCTCGTTTGGCTAGGCGAATGTTTAACCCTGAACCTTGGAAACCGCTCCAACTCTTCCTACAATTTCTCAAGAAGCTGCTCATTAGCCATTGGCGCTCTCTGCTAGTGCTATTGATAGGAGTTTATTTACCGTTGCAGGTCTTCGGGGAACTGGCAGAGGATGTTTGGGAGAATGAAGGTGGTTTCCCATGGGATGTACCCATCCTGTTGGCAATTCACCTAAGACAGTCGCCTCAACTAGACGTTTTCGCGGCGACGCTGACCAAGTTTGGGGTATTTTGGGGTGTGTTTCCGGTTGCTGCGGTGATTGGGATAGTGTTGCTGTACAAACGGCGGTGGCGATCGCTAACCTATTTACTCACAACTCTGCTGGGAAGCATCTTTATCAATCGCACAGCGAAAGTCTTACTGCATCGAGTGCGTCCCCACTTATGGCAGTCTCCTTCTCCAGAGATTGACTATGGATTTCCCAGTGGTCATGCCATGTCCAGCATGTCGCTAGTAGCCGTTTTAGTAATTTTGACTTGGGGAACGCGCTGGTGTTGGTGGGTTCTGTTTGTTGGGGGTTTATTTGTGTTATCTATTGGCTGGACACGTCTATACTTAGGAGTTCACTATCCTAGTGACATTCTGGCAGGTTGGACGGTCTCGATCGCTTGGGCAGTTGGTGTGAGTTTGCTCATCAGACCCCATTTGACTAAACCCGGCAAAGAGCAACAGCCTCCAACGGAAACATCAAAAAGTATCAAGGATGAAGTATAAAGCGATTAGAACAATTAGCTCTCTTGTCCCCAGATGAATCTAGGGGAGAGAAATCTAGAAGCTATTTTTCCGGTTGTGAAAGCAACTGATATTGCACTTTTACCAGTTGCTCTGAGTCCAGAGACGATGCCCCAGCATTAACTTCTATTCTGTTGCTCAACTCCAAGTGTGCGGGAGCATGGGTTGCGGAGTTGGGAGAAGGTCTTCCAGCCGAAACTTTTACGTTATTGCCCAACACAAATTCGGCAGGACCAAGGGGGACAGGTGTGGGCTTATTATCTTGTAGTGAAATGGGCGAAATTTCAGCAGCGGACGAAGTTGTAGAAGAGGGAGTTAAGAAATCTTTTACTATGTTTCGGTTCTCAATCCTACGGAGAGACTCACTCGATCGCGTACTGAAATTGTTTTCTGGTTGAGAGGGTACAATCGGTTTCGCGTAGACAGTTGATGTCAATCCAGTAACTATCACACCAGCGAACAGGGGAGCAATAATTCCACGAAACATAAGCTTTCTCCTACATTTTGAGCCGCTGTTTATGATTGAATTTAGCCAGAATTGCCTCTACACCAGAGGTCGCACTCCAACCCCAAAAGAGCGATCGCCTCTGACTTTGAGATTGGCTCAATCCTAACCGTGGATGCTCAACACTGCCAACAGTGTGTATTAATGTAACTGCAATTCTCCACTTTGCCCTTCAGCCTTTGTTTCGACTAAGGAAACAGAGGAATTTAATGGCAGCATGAGAGTAAACGTCGTTCCCACATCTAGAACACTGTCTACGGCAATCTGACCTCTATGCAAGTCCACACACTTTTTCACAATAGCCAATCCAAGCCCTGTACCAGCGACTGTGCCGACATTACTGCCTCGATGAAAAAACTCAAATAGTCGTTCCTGGTCTATTACTGGAATACCAATACCTGCGTCTTGAATCCTCAGCGTGGCGACATGTGCAAGACACTCAATGTCAAACCGAACTGTTCCACCTTGGGGAGAATATTTAATAGCATTCGAGAGCAAATTAGTCAGAATTTGTCGTAGAAGTCTTTCATCCAGATAGGCGTCGTTGCAGATGCCTTGATGGGAAAAGGTAATAGTTGTGTGGTTAGACACAGCCAGTTGCATCTGTTCTACCAGCTCCTGACAGAATTGTTCCAAATCTAATGATATGGGGTTGAATTCTAATGTGTCGGTCTCAGCTTTGCCGATGAATAACACGTCACTAACTAAGTTACTCAGGTGTTTGCTGCTTATCTGAATGCGATGGAGATGAGTAAGTTTTTTCTCCTGTGACCATTTGTGACTGTAATGTTCGAGTAATTCAGCGGAAGATAGGATACTGGTCAGTGGGGTGCGGTACTCGTGGGAAATAGTGGTTATGATGCGAGATTTGAGTTCACTAAGTTCTCTTTCTTTCTCTAGAGACTGACGGAGTTGTTCTTCTGCATGTTTGCGTTGCGCCGCCGCCGCCACGGCATCGCTAATGTCACGGACAACTACGAGAGCAGATGGCTGATTCTGGTAGGTAAAGGGAATTGCCGCCACCTCTATATCGGTAACAGTTCCATCCAATCTGAGCAACTTTTGTTCAAGCAGGGTTGTTTCTTTCTTCTGTGCGATGAGCTGTTGTAGCCGCTCTTTGACAACTTCTCGATAATCTAGATGCACAAAATCTAGTACTCGTCTGCCAATCAGTTCTTGGGGATTTGTTGCAGCGAAAATCTTCACGGCTGCGCTATTGACAAAGACTATCTGCTCACCGTTATGGATAACGATGGCATTAGGGCTAAATTCTACAATTTGTCGGTAGCGTTTTTCGCTTTCGCGCAGTGCCTCCTGTGCTTGCTCACGCTCTTGTATCTCACTGAGCAGTTTCTCATTGGCAACGCTTAGCTCAATTGTGCGCTCCTTAACGCGATTTTCTAGAGTCTCATTGAGTTGCTGGATTTCTGCTTCAGCTTGCTTGCGCTTTGAAATATCTTCAATCACAGAAATAAAATAATTCGGTTCGCCTTCTTGTGTGCGTACCAGCGATACTGTCAAATTAATCCAGACAAGGGAATCGTTTTTACGGATGTAGCGCTTCTCCAACGAATAGGTTTGAATCTTCGATGCCAATACATGGCGGACGTATTCGAGATCGCTATCGAGGTCTTCAGGGTAAGTAATTTCGTGGAAAGTCCGTTCTAGCAGTTCTTCCTGGGTGTAACCCACAATATCGCAAAGCTTGTGATTGACCCGTAACCATCTGCCATTAATGTCAACATGGGCAATGCCGACAGCTGCCTGATTAAATGTGGCACGAAATCGCTGTTCGCTCTCGAATAACTCCTCCTCCTTTCGTTTGCGCTCAGTGATGTCTTGAATATTCACGGCACAGTAAAGAAGCTTCCCGTCTATATCCTTTACAGCCGTCGAGTTGATAATGACTGGGAAAACGGTACCATTTTTACGAATATGCTTAGACTCGTAGGTATGATGACCTTGCTCGTGACAAATTCGGTGGTATTCCTTTAGCTGCTCAGCGCACTTAGAGGCAAATACATTCATGATGGGCTTACCTGTGAGTTCCTCCACTGTGTATCCATGCATTTTGGCAAAGGCAGGATTCATCATCTCCATGGTTTTACCATCAGCACTGCCAACCACGACTCCCCATTCGGCATTTTCAAAAAGATGTGCCCATTTCTGTGCCAACTCTTCAGCCTGTTTGCGCTTGGTGATGTCGTTTGTCATTTTTGAGAAGCCTTGCAGATTTCCCGCCTCGTCTCGCAAAGCTGTAGTCACCACATAAGCCCAGTACCTAGTCCCGTCTTTACGGATACGCCAGCCTTCATCCTCGAATTGCCCTTGGGTTGCTGCTACCTGTAGCCCATGTTGGGGTTTGTTCTGCTCTATGTCTTCGACTGTGTAGAAGCGGGAAATATGCTGACCAAGGATTTCGTTGGCTTGATAACCCGTAATGCCTGCTGTCCCTTGATTCCAACTAATAACGTATCCATTCGGGTCTATTGTGAAAAATCCATAATCCTTCACTCCCTCTACTATCAAGCGCAAGCGCTTTTCAGTTTCTCGCAGTTCCTCCTCCACCTGTATACGTCTAGCATTGAGCCAGCTGGTCAGCAATGCGATCACTATAAACACGCTTAATCGCAAGATGTCAGCCGAAGCATAGCTCAGCGCAAAGACTGGAGGTAGCAAAAAGTAGTCTAGAGAAAAGACAGACAAGACAGTGGCAACTAGACCTGGTCCTAAACCGCCATACCAGGAGCTGAACATCACGCAGGCAAAAAACAGTAAGGTAGGGGTACTGTGTAATAGCGACCAGAGTTGCAGCGTCAGCAGCACCGCTAGGATAACTGTCAGGATGGCAAGACTATAGGACAAAAGCCAAGAGCGCTCCCTGTTCCACTTGTTTATCAAGTTCATTCTCAAAGTTCAAATTAAACGGTGAAGATTTCCAATTTCAAACGGATTTCAGCAGATATGTCCTTTGGCAGTATTCCCCACCAAGAAGCCAAGTGTTTAAATTTCTCGATTTTAATGAGTTTGCCGAAGCCCTATCACTGCCTGGAGATACAAGTTGTGAGCGTGCATCTTGGTTCCCGCACATTAGAGCGCTGATAGTAATCAACAAAAAAGCCCACTCCTTCTAGAGGGTGAGCTTTCTTGCTTGAGTTGTGTCAGACATTTTGATAATTCAGTTCACTAGACCTCTTGCAAAAGTCGAATTGACCTCCTCACTAAAGCTCTGGCTCAGTCCCCCCGTTTCGGGGGGAGGCAATCTTACTCCCTCTCCGTTTCGGGGACCGGAGCTTTAGTGAGGATTGGGGAGGGGTTCTTTGTATTTTTGCAAGAGGTCTACTATATAAATCCTCAAGCGGCTACTGGTCTTTTAGGACGGCAACCAACGGCTTCTATGGAAGAGTACTGCTCAACCAGAGTTATCAAAGCCTTAACTACAGAAGATTTTTGGGTCGGATTCACTTTCACTATCGTCGGTTGTTTTTTCCGAGTTGGGTACCCTAAGGCAATAGCTACATCCTCTTGAGACCAAGCGTTTAGGCAGTCTGTATGAGTTAGACCAATTAGCACGGGGATTTTTACCCGCGCTTCTATGAAATTGAGCAACCGACTGGTATTGTGAAAATCGCCGGGTCGATCAGCTGCAACCAGCACAAAGCAAGCATGAGCCCGACGCATCAAAAGATCCCAGACGAAATCAAATCTCACCGCACCTGGAGTGCCATAGAGATGCATCGCTATGTTGGGGCGGAGGTTGACTCGACCATAGTCGAGGGCAATTGCGATGTGTTGTTTGAGTAATGAGGTTTGATCTGTGGCTTGAAGCTCAGTGTCTGCCACTTTGATATCACTGACAGAACGAACTAAACTAGATTTCCCAGTGCCCGCAGCTCCTGTAACAATCAAGCGCATTATATCCATTGGACTTTACCTCTTGTGAAAGCGATCGTTAGGTTATCTTTAGGACTTCTGGATTGACAAAGTGAATAAAATACAGTTAAGAAGAAAATGTCAGTCAAGTGGGCGCTTCTACATATCTAATCGGTAAAACCAAGGTTTACTTATGCACCGAATTAGGCAAGTGTCAGCTAAAAATTGATAGAGAAGACACAAACGCTTAACAAGGCGTAATTTGGTTTATTTGTAGGCTGACTAAGTTTTACTTGAGAAACGATAGTCTGTGGTTTTAAGGGTACACTTTCACCTTGCCTTTTTTCTCACCCGTTTGATTCACCCGAATGGGTGATAAATACGGCTTCACCCTAGTAAGGTAGGTACGCTATTTAGTCTTGAGGTTGGAGGAAGCGATTTGAAAAGCGATCGCTCCCTGACAAAAACTAAGATAACTGAGAGTTATAGTGATTTATCTTTAATCTTTCTCCTTCCTTGCGTCAGAAAATCACGCAAAAACGGAATTACACAATAGAGACTGTTTGTTCAGAAAATTGAGACTAACAGATGATTTATAAAGTCAAGATCAAGAGCAATACTGCCTAATTCTAAGGCGCTCGCCCCTACCCTCCTTGAAAAAGGAGGGAAATAGAAGTTGTTTTAGCGCTCAGTAATGTACTCATCAAATTAATATTTTGTTGAGTTTTCCGGCTACTGTGCAATCTAGTACTCTATCAGTTGCTCTATCAGTTTCATCACTTTCCCAGCTATGGCGAAGTATGCCTCGACGACGACAGTGCTGTTTCCGAGTTTAATAGTTGTCCTATTGCTACTCGGTATCTTTTTTCGCTTTGCCAACTTGGATTACAAAGTCTACTGGCATGATGAAGTTTACACGTCTATACGGGCGGCTGGCTTTACCCGTCAGGAAATTGATCAAGAACTTTTTCAGAACAGGATTGTTGCCGCACAGGAGTTACAGAAGTTTCAGCGGATAAAGCCAGGAAGCACAGCTAACGATACCCTTAACTCTCTAGCTGTTGAAGATCCACAACATCCGCCTCTCTACTTTTTAATGGCTCGTTTCTGGATGCAGATGTTTGGCAGTTCCTTGACGGCATCGCGCAGTTTGCCAGCTCTGCTTAGTCTTCTAGGATTGCCTTTAATGTATGGGTTGGGGTTAGAACTATTTGGCTCACGGTTCGTGGCATTGCTAGCAACAGTACTTTTGGCTCTATCTCCCTTTGATGTTTTGTTTGCGCAGACGGCACGACAGTATAGTTTGCTGACGGTAGCGGTGATTTGTAGTAGTTTTTCGCTGCTAAGAGCTGTGCGATGCTCGCTACGCGAACCGCCGCAGGCATCGCCAACTTGGCAAAACTGGGTGCTATATTCCCTAGGGAGTGCCTTAGGCTTGTATACGCAGCCTATTTTTGGTTTAACACTAATTGCTCAGGGCGTTTATGTACTGTTGTTGAGTCTACCGTTTGGCTCTCCCAAACCGGAAACACAAAGATTAGTCACTTGGTGGAGGCAAAGCTATCTGTTCTGGCAGTATTTATTGGCAGTACTAGGGGCATTCATCTTGTACAGTCCTTGGCTAGTTGTAATCAAGACTCATTATCAACGCTTTTCCGATACAACCGACTGGACGACACTATTGGTAGGTTTGCTTTACCTCGTGAAGCTGTGGATACTTAGCTTTACATGTCTGTTTTTCGATTTAGAGGTTGGGTTTGACAATGTCTGGACTTATTTATTGAGACTGCCTGTAGTGCTATTAATTGCTGCGGCAATTTACACAGTCTGCCGCCAGACTAACCGGAAAACCTGGCTGTTCATCCTAACAACAATTTTTGTGCCATTTTTGATGTTGGCTCTGCCAGATGTGCTGTATGGAGGGAAGCGCTCTGCCGTAACACGCTATCTTATTTCCTGCTATCCTGGTGTGCAATTAGCCGTCGCTTATTTACTGGCTCATAAACTTCTGGTTGGGCAATTGTTTTGGCGAGGTGTGATGGCTTTGTTACTCACAGGTAGTATTGCCTCTTGTACGGTTAGGACTTTCTCTAATACCTGGTGGGACAAGGATTTGAGTTATTTTAATATGGAAGTAGCAAAGATAATTAATACAGATGGAACAAGAGGCGATCTGCGCTTTGCTGCTCCGCACCTTAGCGCAGCGTTAGCGACGCTAGGAGCGTCTGCTTACGCAAACACAGCAGCGCTTCGCGATCGCACAAATTATCCACTTGTCCTGAGTGATATTGGCGATGACTTCACCAATACAGGAGATTTAATTTCTCTAAGCTATGAACTAGATGAAAATGTTCGGTTGTTACTGCTGAGCAAACCCCCAAATTTAGCGCCTCTCCAAAGCTATTCTGAACCACTGGTGTTTCGCCCCTCTAAACAAGTATGCAAAGCTCTTAAGGATGAGAAAAGTTATCTGGATAAGGCGTTCGCACCAGGACAACTTTGGCGAGTGCGGCACAATGGCAGCGAGAGCGGACGGCTGAATAATAATTCAAGACTATCGTGCTGAAGTCTGCTTGTTGATGGTGCAGATGACGGTTACGCAACAGCTACCAAAGCAATGAAGCAAAGAATAAATGCTCTATCGTGCTTCGCATTGTAAAAACGTTCAATTAATGAGTTGCGACTTACCACTTGGAGTTAGTGTAGCAATCCTATTTGAATTACAAGCACATAGTACGCTACGGAAACTCGGGACTGGTTGAAGACAAACAAGTGTTTGCACTTCGAGGAATTGGTCACCTATTTGGATGAACACCATGGGGTGATTTATCAATCCAAACAGAGCTATTATGCGTTGCTGGCAACCGCCGATGTGAGTTGGAAGAAGTCCCAGAAGTTCAACCCCAATTCGAATAAACGATTATAAATATCTATGATTCTGGATTCATCTTGAGAATTTGAATACCATAGATTCATTGTTTTTAAATTGGCGTAATGACTCCCTAAAAACCTTTCTAGAGTAGAGTCAATAACCGCATTACCTTCGTTCTGACAGAATTTACTTTCAGATTTCCAAGAGGCAATACCTTCCAATTTATCAACAATATTATAGGCTAAGTCAATTGCGGCTCGTGCTGTCAGGGAGCGCTTGGTTTTCTTATCTTCTAGGATACGTTCAGTGTAATGTTCGCTAATGCAAACCTTTGTTCTGCCAGGATGTCTATTAGCCAATATCTGTTGTAGCTCTTTAAGAAATGTGGTTTTACCAGAAGCTACAACTCCTTCAATAATCCAGCCACTGATATGTTTTACCATTGTATTGTTCACTAAACTGAAAAATGAGAGCGATCGCCAAAAAAAAAGCAGCTTGCGCCATAGGTATATCGGAGCATCATAACGTCAGTACAACAGTACCATGACTTTGTAATTCAAATAGGATTGCTAGATCTGCCGGCTTTACCACTTGGATGACTTTTCTTCGTGCCTCTATGATTTGATACTCAAATAATTGAGCGATCGCATAGCGAGCTTCCTACTATCCTTTCAAAAAAACATTGAGCAAGTAGTAATTCATTCTCAAGAATACGTAAAAGGACTTTATCAAAAGATTGGATTTGAGCAAGTAGGGGAATTTTTTCATGAAGCAGGAATTCTTCATATAAAGATGACAAAAATGTTGAGATAGCCTATTAACTAAGGCTCTAAAATGAGTGCAAGACTAACGGTTCTCTCGTGCAAGGATTACTAAAAATAGCATTATGCAAATTATCGATCTGCATCCAGAAGCTGAAACAGTCATTCAACAGGCAGCGGCTTTGTTAGTTGAAGGGTTCCAAGAGCATTGGTCGAATGCTTGGCCTGATCTCGATAGTGCTTTGGCAGAGGTGCAAGAATTGTTTGTAACAGACCGAATTAGCCGAGTTGCAGTTGATGACACGGGTACTGTTTTGGGATGGATTGGTGGTATCAGGCACTACAACGGGAATGTATGGGAACTCCATCCTTTGGTGGTACGTTCAGACTGTCGAGGAAAGGGAATTGGAAGAGCGCTTGTAACTGACCTAGAAGAGCAAGTTAGAGAACGTGGTGGTTTTACTCTCTGGCTAGGTACGGATGATGAAGATGATATGACAACGCTTTCAGGTGTCAATCTCTACCCTAATGTTTTTGAACATATTGCAACGATAGAAAACTTGCGAGGTCATCCCTTTGAGTTTTACCAGAAGTGCGGTTTTGTTATTGTTGGGGTGATACCTGATGCCAACGGGTTGGGAAAGCCAGACATTTACATGGCGAAATCAGTGAGGCGTTAAGGATTACTCAATTAGAGGGAATTGGGTTACACATTTTTTTCATAGGCTAAAACTATAGGTTTCGGGCTGAAAGATTAGTATGGATACGCTACTGAGTATTTGTGTTGGCATCGGTTTGAGTGCCGCTTGTGGATTTCGGGTGTTTGTGCCGCCGTTAGTAATGAGTATGGCGTCACTATTTGGGCATTTGGAACTTTCACCTAGTTTTGAGTGGATGGGAACTTATCCGGCACTGGTGGTGTTTGCTGTGGCAACTTGTGTTGAAATTGCCGCTTATTACATTCCATGGGTCGATCATTTACTTGATATTATTGCTACACCAATGGCGATCGCGGCGGGTACCTTCGTCACGGCTTCTCTAATTCCTGACGCCGATCCCATGTTGCAGTGGACTGTGGCATTAATTGCAGGGGGGGGTTCGGCAGGAACGATTCAAGCGTTTTCGGGAATCACCCGCTTGGCTTCAACCATGATCACCGGGGGAGTGGGTAATGCTCTGATTTCCACGATTGAAGCAGCTGGCTCGATTATCTTATCCGTGTTAGCGATCGCGGTTCCTGTGTTTACCGTCTGTTTAGTAGCCGTGTTGTTGGTATTTACCCTGAGCAAACTAGGAAGGAGTCTGGCAGTGAAACGAGAGCGTGAACTAAAGGTTGAAGGTTGAAGGATGAAGGATAAAAATTTTCCTATTCAGATTCTTATAGCAATTTTTCTACTAACCATTAACAACTAACCACTATCCCCGACCGCCGATTCCTCCCCACAAAAGTACCGAAGATGGGGTACCTTCGGGCGGGCGGCGTTGACTTTTGAATTAAGGCTACCCTGATTCCTCGACTGGGCGGACAATTGCCGGTGTCTTTGGTCGGTTTGGCTGGAAGATGGATTGCAGCGCCTGTTCCAATGTTTCTGCCATAACAATGCGGTTTCCATACGCAACAATTACTCGTACTAACGTCGGCAGGCTATTTCGTTCGGCTTCCAGGTAGAGAGGTTCGACATAGAGCAGTGATTGCTCAATCGGAATTATCAACAGGTTCCCCTGAAGCGCCCGCGAGCCCTGACGATTCCACAGCGAAATCTGCTGGGAGATGACCGGATCTTGGTTAATCAAGGCTTCAATTTGCTCAATCCCATAGACTAGTTCCTGCTTGGGAAACTGATACAGTAGCAACTTGCCATAGTCTTCCCCATCCGAACGAGCGGCTAACCAGGCAATTAAGTTGTTGCGCTGGGGGGGCGTGAAGGGAAGGAGCAGGATGAATTCTTCTGACTGGGCTGTTGGCAGCTTCATAATCAGGTAATAAGGCTGTACCGTTCGTGGTTCGGTACCGTAAATCTCCTGAGGAACCTGCCATTGGTCTTCCCGATTGTAGAATACCTGCGGATCAGTCATGTGATAGGTAAGTAACCGCTCCGATTGAACGCTGAAAAAGTCCATCGGATACCGGATATGGCTGCGTATAGCAGTTGGCATGGCGTCTAGCGGTTTGAAGAGTCTGGGGAAAATAGCACTCCAAGTGTTAATAATTGGGTCTTGAGGATCGGCAATGTAGAAGTTAACGTCACCGTGATAAGCATCAACGACGACTTTGACTGAGTTACGGATGTAGTTGAATTCGTTCTTGCCTGGATCGGAATAGGGGTAGCGATCGCTCGTAGTGTAGGCATCGATAATCCAGTAGAGGTTGTTCTGAGTCTGGGCATCATCAATCTCACTGGCATTGGCAACCACTAGATAAGGGTCTTGGTCGTAGCGCAAGAAAGGAGCGATCGCACGGATGCGCTGGTTAATGTTGCGGCGGAACAGAAGTTTACTCTCAAAAGTGATGTTTCGAGACAGCAACATCTGCCAGTCTTTCAAATACTGAGCAAACAACAACTGTCGCCACCAGGAACTTAAGCGAACACCACCCTTGCCGTCATAAGTGTTGTAAACATTGTCGTCACCACTGGGATAGTCTAACTCCCTAGCTTTCGTTGAGCTCATCACGTAGTTGTTAGTGATTTCACCGTAGTAAATCCGGGGCTTCCCAATCGGAATACTGACTCGAATGCTTTCACTTGATGTCTTTAAAGCACTTTTGTCATTAGCATCGGTACCAATATCTTTAACAAAGTAGTCAGGCAATCCACCAGGACCAACGGTATTCACAGGGCTGATGGTAAAGCCATAGCCATGGGTATATATCAAGTGTTGGTTAATCCAGGTCTTAGCCTGTTCGGGAACCGCGCTGTAGTCTAGCTCACGGGCTGAAATTAGGACTTGTTGCTTTTCTGTACCTACATCTTGTTTCAGGGTATAGCGGTCAATATCGGCGTCAGGAAACTTGTAGTAGAGACGAATTTGTTGCAGCTGGCGATTTGTTTCTAAGAGTGGACGCTCGTCCCACAGGCGGATATTACGAATCGTTAGGTTGCCTTTAGCAAGAGAAGCGGTAGTGAGTTCGCCTTTGGGGTTAAAGGTTTCAACGTCAATACTCTTTAGAGCAAACGCTGCCCTTGTCAGGGCAATACTGCGTTCAATATAAGGTCGTTCTCGCGCTAGTTCGTTGGGTTGGACAGCGAAGCGTTGCACAGCAGCGGGTACGCCTATATCGGCTACTCCCACCACTGCCAGGTATAATCCCAACATAACTAAGACACTCTGACCCGCTACCTTAAAATGCCGGAACCCAAAAATTGTCTGAATGACCATCCAAATAGCGATCGCTCCGGTCAATAAGCTCAGTCCTGTATTAACGGGTAACTGAGCCGTGACATCAGTGTAGCTAGCACCGTAGCTAACGCCACGGGTGGAATACAGCAGTTCGTAGCGAGAGAGCCAGAAACGGACAGCAACTATTGCTGCCATCCCAGCTCCTAGTCTGTATAAGTGACGCCGTTGACCTTGAGAAAACCCCGGAAATTTCCCTTGGGAGAAACTATCTCCTGCCAACAGATAAATCAGCAACACCGCCACTAAACCAAACAGGAAAAGCCCTGTTAGCCAAAAGTCCAGTAGCTCCCAGACAGGAAAGCTAAAGATATAGAAGCTGATATCGCGACCAAAGAGTGGTTCACTTTCCTTGAAGGGGGTGGGGTAGAAATACAGTAAAATCCGACTCCATTGAATGGATAGAACTAGCGCAAAGAACAACGAGAGGACTGATGCGATCGCGGTTAACCAGAACTGGGGATTGACAATCAGCGCCACCACAACGACCATCAGCACCCCTAGCTGCCAAATCTGAGTGTTCCACGGCTGTAGAACAAGCGCTTGCACGGCTTTCCAATCTAAGGGTGTTGGCAGTGATGGCGTGATATGAAACAGGCTCATGTCGCGCTGCCAAAGCGAGAGCGTAATCTTGCCGTAGTGGAGCAGCATCACCCCCACTAGCAAGCCCAAGAATAAAACTATCCCTAGAAGCGATCGCAAGTTCAGACCGACGGATGACCTCGGAACGTCTGTCCGAAACGAGGTTCCCGTCCCTTCTCTAATTGAGCGGGGCACTGCCTGGGGTTGTCCCTGAACTCTTAAATTCATCCTGGCACCCTGGCGGCTGACAGGTGACTCCTGCGGCAAGGTTTTAGATAGTGAACTGCTCTCAGAATACTTAAGCCGATTGGCGAGATACAGGTTCCCAAGTAGAAACCCAGCCGATAGAGTACCCACGGTAAATCCCAAACCCAGTTGGGTCTGCAAGCGTTTAAGGAATGCAGGGAAGTAACCGACTTCGTTGAACCATAAAACTTCTGCTACCAGGTAAGACAAGAAATCCCAAGCGAATCCCAGCCCCAGTAGCACTATGACAACTCGAAAAGTTCGGTTCCTGAATTGTTTGTTGATGGTCATTAGTCATTGTTTTACAGGGACACATCGGTTTGTTCCTTTCAACCTGGCAATGCCAATGACCAATGACCAATGACCAATGACCAATGACCAATGACCAATGACTAACTAACCAAACTGTTCACTGATATCCAAGTTGAACAGCGTTTGCAAGGACTTCATCGCTTGGCGTCGAGCCTCAATATCCTGCTCAGCACGTAGCTGTACCATCGGGTCGTGAAGGATTTTATTTACAATACCGCGAGTCAGGGCTTCAATGACTTCTTGATGCTTTTCGGCAAATTCTGAGCCTAGACGCGATAAAGCTTTTTCTAGCTCTTGTGTGCGAATATTTTCTACTTTATCTCGCAAGCAGCTGATGGTAGTCACCGTTTCCAGCGATCGGCACCACACTTCAAAAGCTTCTACTTCTTCTTCCAAAAGCAGTTCGGCTTCCATCGCCATCTTGCGACGGCTTTCTTGGTTCTGTGCCACGACAGCTTTTAAATCGTCAACGTTGAACGCTTGTACGTTGTCTAGTTCATTGACATCCGCCGCGACATTTCGAGGCACAGAGATATCAAACAGCATCAAAGACCGATTCGGCTCTAAAGTAGCTTCTAGTTTTGAGCGGTTTAGCAACGGTTCGGTGGCAGAGGTGCTGGTAAACACCAGATCTGACGCAGGAATCACCGTCATCATGTCCGCGAGTGGATACAGTTCCAGCTTGGCGTCTGCAAACTGATTAGCTAATTCCTCCGATCGCCGGGTGGAACGATTCAAAATTGAGATATTAACAGCTCCTTTGGCTAGAAGGTGTTTCACCAGTAAACAAGACATTTTACCAGCACCGAGAATGGCGACACGGCAGGCGGCTAAATTCTGAGCTTTCATCTGAGCTAACTCCACAGCCGCAGAGCTGATGGAGACAGCGCCTGTACCGATGCTAGTTTCAGTACGGACTCGTTTGCCTGCTGTAATCGCCTGTTTGAAAAGCCGATTGAGAAGGCGTCCGATGCCGTTGTATTGCTGACCAAGCTTGTGGGTGTTTTTTACCTGCGCCAAAATTTGCCCTTCTCCCAGCACCAAGCTGTCCAGACCAGCCGCTACGCGCATTAGATGCATAACTGCATCCTGATGCAACAAGATGAATAGGTGTTGCCGCAACTGGTGTAGAGGAAGTTGACTCGTCTCTGAGAGAAACTGGTTGACTTCTCGAATTCCCTGCTCTGTTTCGGTAGCAACGACATAAATCTCCAACCGATTACAGGTGCTGAGTATGGCTACTTCTTCGATGTGGGGATAGCTAAGCATCTCTTGCACCACGCTTTCCATCTTCGCTTCTTGAATGCTCAGTTTTTCCCGAACTTCAACTGGTGCTGTTTTGTGGCTGAGACCTACGACTACGATATTCATGCTTTCTCCAAATATTTGTCGTTTTTTGGTCAGATATTACGAAGTTTGTAAAGGTAATTAAGGATGATTGCAATCTGTATAATCTCAAAAATTTAGATTCAATCAACCATCAAGTGAAAAATCAAATGAAAAATTTGAAAATAAAGGTTTTTCAAGCCGAGTAGGGGCGTTGAGACTAAACAGCAGTTCGGACGGTAGGCAGGTATAGACTGAAGTCTTGAAGTTAAACTTAGTAACCAAAAACCAGGCTTCGGCTGGAATGAACGGGTGAATCTCCAGTGATTACTCGTTACCAACAAGCTTTTGGTACATCAAACCTCATTTATTTCCTGCTTCCTCCCTAGCCTAGCAAGCCGCTAGCGCCAACGTCATGAGTCGCCGATTCTTATATCAAATCATCATAAAATCAGGCGTGCCTGTCAGACTCAACGACTTATTGACCTAGGGTTCAACGTAGCATCGCGATCGCCCCTACTCTAGCTCTAAGCTAACTGACAATAGCGTTAGTACGAGATGAGACGCTAACTGTGAGCGCAGCGATTTCCAAGGCATCAGCCACCTAGAAGGACGCAGTAGCATCCGAATACTCATCGAGTTAACATCTCATCTGCGCGTGGCTTCTATCTCAGTTGCAGGTACTTCGGCTCATCAAACAGATGGATTGTATCCACAAACCGAGCCGTGTTTGATTGATTGGAAATCACAAGACTCTGAGTCCGTGCCCCGCCATGGAAGAACCGGACGCCTTCCATGAGAGTTCCAGGAGTAATGCCAGAAGCGGCAAACAGTACTGTCTGACCAGAGGCTAGCTCATCGGCATTGTAAATCTTGTCAGGATCGTGAATATCCATTGATTTGAGCCGATCAAGGTTGCTTTCTTTGCTTTCGCCAATCAGACCCGTCTTCACAATATCCGGATCGTAGACGAGCTGACCCTGAAAATGTCCACCTAAGCAGCGCATGGCGGCGGCTGAGATAACACCTTCTGGCGCAGCACCAATTCCCATTAGGGCGTGGATGTTGGTACCCGAAAAGGCGCAGGAGATGGCAGCTGATACGTCCCCGTCGCTAATCAGTCGTACCCTTGCCCCAGCTTCCCGAATTTCCTTAATCAGTTCATTGTGGCGATCGCGTTTCATTACGACAACCACTAATTCCTCAATCGAGCGATTCAGGCACTCGGAGAGAATTTTCAGGTTTTCGGTAGCCGACTTGTTGATATCCACATGACCCTGTGCCTGCGGTGGCGCTGCCAGCTTTTTCATGTAAAAGTCAGGGGCCGCAAACAAACCACCCTTTTCAGAAATTGCCAGCACAGCCATTGAACCCGGTTGCCCATAGGCGACTAGGTTGGTACCTTCACACGGATCAACCGCAATATCAATCTCAATCAGTTCGTCTGGGTTGCAGTATGCTTTAGCATCCTCACGGGTACAGATACCAACTTCTTCCCCGATATAGAGCATCGGGGCGTCATCTCGCTCCCCTTCTCCAATGACGATACGACCCCGCATGTGGATTTTGTTCATCCGCTCCCGCATGGCTTCTACCGCCACTTGGTCAGCCGTATTTTTATCACCTTTACCCATCCATCGGGCAGAAGCGATCGCGGCTTGTTCAACTACCTCAATGATCTCTAGTCCTAATGTGTTTTCCACGACACCCGTTCTCCCAACTGCTTGATTTTGCGACGTTTTATCAGGCTATTCCAGTTTTAAAGTCTATCAGAGGCGATACCCTTGGAGGCAGGTGAAGTCTTAGAGTCATGTTAAGTTTTGTTAAAATTAGCAGGCTCCCTTCAGATTTCGCACACAAAATGTGACCTTGTTATCTTCTATACAACAAACTAGCTCAGACCTTGATAAAATATTCCGCGATCACGGTTAGGGGTTAGGGGTTAGGGAGTGTTTTCAAACTTTACTGGCTTCGTTTATGTCGGTGGAGATCCCCCTAAATCCCCCTTAAAAAGGGGGACTTTGACTGAATTCTTCCCCCTTTTTAACCGGAGCTTTAGTGAGGGCTGGGGGGATCGAAGGGTTTGAAAACACGCCCTAGGGGTTAGGGGTTAGGAGAATAAACGGAGCGATAACCCTTGTATTCCCTCCTAATAACTATTAACAACTGCCTACTAACCGAATCCGCGTCTTCTTAGGACGGGGTTCGTCAATATTTCGCTTTATATATTCATGCTAAAGGCACGGCATTATCGTGCATATACCATTTACATTCCCTGTAATTACTACAGGGAATTGCTAAAACATTCAGCCCACAATATTGCAGAATGATTCTGGATTTACCTCTGGCAACTTCCACACTTTCGCTTCAAAGAAAGTGTGGTTACCACTCAATTCTTAGCCTTTACTCCAGTTCTTTTCCATTACTGTTCCTGTCCCTTTCACTGTACTTTTTTTGGAGTACAGCAAGCATCTGGCGTCTAACTTCTCTTGCCCATAAGTCAAAGTCAAAACTGTAACTGTTGGTGCTGATCAATGCCCCAACTGATCCAACAGACTGGTTCTGTTGTTGATTGTCTAGTTCTGTGTTCATGTTGTGGAGTAGCTAAAAGCGGTCAATAAGCTGAAATCATTGGTATTGGTGCTTTTCCCATACCTGAATAGCGGTTTGTCAGTAAGCACCACAAGAGCTGCTTAAACCCTCGTTATAGAGTGAGTAAGCTTGTCTAATTTCGTTGAAATTTGCACCCTTTACCTATACCTTAAGGCATAAAGCTGGTATTGAAATGTAAAAATTGCATGAAATTAGTGCGGTTTTAACATGTTAGTGCAGTTAACTTGGCCTGCTCGTTTAAACACGCTGTTTGGACAGTACTCAAGGGATTCGTCATCGACAGAACTTGGTCAGTTTATCTGAGATTACAGTAAAGGCAAGTCCTTAGTCCTTATAGAAAAGCCAACACACACTTGACGATGGCACAACAGCCCTTATGAAGCGATCGCTGCCCTTTCTCCTTGGGTAGATAATCGGTGCCTTTGATCTGATGTCTCACCTCAGGTGATATTCAGTCAAATAGCGTAAATAATTGGAGACAATTTAAGTCATTTGACTGATGCAACCGCTTATCGGGAGACCATAAGATTTTAGAAGAACACAGTCTAAAGGACACCTTTAGAGCAGAAAGTTTTTTGAACGAGTAATATCTACCTGCAAGTCAAAAACATTGCCCCACCGGCATACAGCCAGTGGGGCTTTAACTGTGTAGCAGTAGGGAAGGGGATTCCTGGCAGATTTTGTTGATCAGCTTTTAACCTTGCTTTGGTGGTGTGGGTTGGGGACAAGTCTTATTGTCAAAATTACACTGATAGATGTAGGGTTTCTGCCATGAGAGAGGAATCTCTAGTAAGTCCCGTGTGCCTGTCAAGCCCTGTCCAAGAAACAGAAGCAAGGCAATACAGTTCAAAATAATGTGAACGTAGCGCCAGCGATTTGACCGATCCTTATAGATATCCTCCACGATCGCTAACGAGAACACCATCAGCAGAGCAGCAGTTATCCCTATGTAGTAGTGAGACCAATACCACTCGTTAGTGCGGCGGAACACTCCATCCTGGCAACCGAGAACCACTAAACCAATGCCAGTGAGGGTTGCAAAAATTGCCCGCCAGTGTCGTTGCCTTGCTCGATAAAGAAACACTAAAGAGGCAATTGTGGCGGCAAACATCAGCACGATAAAAATAACTTGAGAAGAGTTTTTGCTCCAAACATTGTCGTTCAAGATGTGTACAAAAATTGGGTAGGCAAGACCAATTAAAGTAACTCCCACTACAGCACTAGTTAGCCAGCGACCCAAATTAACATGCTCACGTCCAACAACTGGTGGAATTTTACTTTTACCATTAATAGCCGTTTCCAGGCGTCGTTGGCGTGTCTGCCATGCAAAGTTAGTCACTATGCCAATTAAGGGAAAGACAAAAGCAACGGCGATCGCTGGATGGATTAAGGCAATCAGATCGGAAGTTTCCATACACAAACATCTGGATAGAGAGCGGGTATTAATTCAACTCGACAGACGCCAGTACCACTAGTATCACTATGCCCTAACTAAGTATCAAGGAGCGCAGACACAAAGGTAACCTCGCCTTGACAACTCCGGAGCAGTCTAGAGCGAAAGTAATCTGGATTGACGCCAACAGGAATAGCATAACGCTGAGTACTATAAATTTTTCTCAAAAATCTCTGTGAAATGTCTCAGGAAATTCTCAGCCTTTTGAACCAAACTTCTCCGTTAAAAATCATCTTTCACCAGATTTAATGAGTCAAAATCCCTTTAGATCTGAAGCCTAAACTCATTCATTAGCTAAAGCTTTGCTATCTTTTCGCGCAAGAATTGATGAAACTGAACCAATTGATCCTACTCCGTGTTACTTCTGTGTTAGCCTCTATTTTCTCAATCTCAGGCAGTGCCGCAGGTGCATTAGTGAATTTATCTACTAATGCAGTTAGTCCGACTCCTACCTCCACTGGTACTAATATTGCTGTAGCGCAAAACTAGACAATTAGTTTGCTCATTTTTTCTTTCTACCTATTTGGCTTGCGAAGTAATATTGACTTTCTCAAACTTATGTTAAATAACTTAACATAGAGAGTAACTACCAACAAAGGAAAAATGGCAGTCTCAGAGTTTAGCAGCAAAAACTCAAAACGTCGTCCCCTAAGACGAGTTTTCAGGCTGAGAGTAGCAACGCTAGTAATACTGAGTGTCTTTGTGGCTGCCAGTGTAATTGCGGCAGCTGAGTTTATGGGTGAAGGGACAGTTAACCAGCTGTTTACCTATCTACAAACCCTCCAAGACAACTTCCTCATTTGGCTGGAAGTGCCAGCGATCAACAGCAAATATTATTTACTACTACCAACGGTGGTACTGTGTTTAATTTCCTTCGCCGTAGTGAAAGTGTCTCCCCAGCCTCGGACATGGTCACGGGTAGTAGTGGTGTCTATAATTCTCGCTTTGACCATTCGCTACCTCTTGTGGCGATCGCTCTCTACACTCAATCTGAGTAACCCACTGGAAGGCGTGTTTAGCCTGGGGTTATTTTTCATGGAACTATTAGTCGTCCTCAGTAACAGCTTTGAGCTGTATTTAATCCTAAAAGCAAAGCCTCGGCACCGTGAAGCTGACAAGATGGCAGTTGCCGTGCTTAATGGAAGCTTCACGCCCTCGGTAGATATTTTGATACCTACTTATAATGAGCCAACGAGTATCCTGCGGCGCACGATTATTGGCTGCCAAGCCCTGGAGTATAACAATAAAAAAATCTATCTTTTGGATGATGGACGGCGAAAAGAAATGCAGGGGCTGGCGAAAGAACTGGGCTGTGAGTATATAACCCGGCCAGATAATAGTCAGGCTAAGGCAGGGAACTTAAATAACGCGATCGCCCAAACTAACAGTGAGCTAATTGTCGTATTTGATGCCGACTTTATACCGACTAAAAACTTCCTCACTCGCACCCTTGGTTTTTTCCAAGATCAGACAATTGCCCTCGTTCAAACCCATCAAAGTTTTTATAACCCTGATCCGATTGCTCGTAATTTAGGACTAGAAAATGAGCTGACGCAGGAAGTAGAAATTTTTAACCGTCACTATCAGCTGCTTCGCGATAGTGTAGAGACGGCCCTGTGTGCTGGCACGTCTTTTGTCGTTAGACGGATTGCTATTGAAGAAATCGGCGGATTTGTAGTTGATTCGTTGAGTGAAGATTACGTTACTGGTGTTTGCTTATCTGCTCAAGGTCATCGGGTAATTTATCTAGGTGAAAGTTTAAGTGCAGGGTTATCAGCAGAAAATATGGCAGACCATGTTGCCCAACGGCAGCGGTGGGCTAGCGGTGGACTCCAGGCATTTTTTCTTCAGGCTAATCCTGTAACAATTCCAGGACTCAGCTTTATACAAAGACTGACTCATTTAGAAGGATTGGTTTATTGGTTTGTCAACCTATGCCGCATTGGATTTCTCCTGATGCCGCTAGCTTCTTCATTTCTTGGCGTCGTCCCATTCCGGACAACTGTCCAAGAAGTGGTGTATTTCTTCCTCCCTTACTATTTGGTGCAATTATTTACCTTCTCTTGGTTCAACTACCGCAGTTGCTCGGCTTTATTATCAGATATTTACTTTGTCGGGAAGTGTTTTCCCCTCTCAGTGACTGTTATTGAAACCATGCTGAGACCCTTCTCTCGGAAATTTAAAGTGACGCCAAAAGGAGTATCAAGCGATCGCTTTCATTTCAACTGGGCTTTAGCATCGCCTCTGATTATCTTGTTTATCCCTACGGCAGTGAGCTTGTGGCGGAATTTAGGATTTGCTTTGATGAGCAGTGTCCAGCAGGTGCCGATGACATCAGCGGAGGCGAAGCTGGTTGAAGGAATGAGTTTGACCTGCATTTGGAGTGTTTATAACCTGGTAATGATTACCATTGCGCTGTTAATCTTACTAGATGTTCCCAAACCCGATCGGTATGACTGGTTTGACCTGAGGCGGGTAGTCAGTCTGTCTGTGGAAAGAGAAACATGGTGGGGTGTCACTACAATGATTTCTGAAGGGGGAGCAGAAGTGACTCTTACCCAAACTCCTATTCTAGGCAGAGCCGAAAAGCTGCCGATAAAGCTGAAAATTATGGAAGAGGGGTTAGAACTTCCAGGAAAGATTACTAGCATCAGTTTCGCTGGTGAAGTTCCCAAAGTGCGGGTGGCTTTTGAGCAGCTAAGTCTTCCTCAATACCGAGGTTTGGTGGAGATGTTATTTTGTCGTCCTGGACAGTGGAAGCGTCAACAAACACCGGGAGAGATTGAATCGCTGTGGTTACTGTTGAAGATATTAATTAAACCACGAGCATTGTTTAACCGGAATTCAAAAGTGAAAGCGATCGCAGTTAATCAAGTCTAGTCACTCAACGCTAGTCAATAAGTAGATTATGGGAAATTTTGACATTTCAAGCTTGTAGGCGATCGCACTTTTCGAGTAAAGTTTGTATGCAATTCCCTGCGGGATAGCTATGCTTCTCACATTTTCCCTTCACCTAACCAGTTTTTACCCTCGTTGTCAAACCCAAGACTCTAAGTTAAACTCCTGTACCTGTCGCATTCGTTCAAAATCCCTATCGCTTGAAACAACGGTGAGTGAGTGACGCACAGCAGTTGCAGCGATCCAAAGATCGTTCTCACTAATGCCAATTTCCCCTAATTTAGTCGTTCGGCGTCTACTTTTTTCTTTAGGGCCAAATTGTCTGAGGAGTTCAGCTTTGAATTCACCGTAGATTTGAGCGATCGCTAAATCTATCGGATAGATGTCAATAGTCTGAAGAAACCTGCGAACCCTCACTAAGTTAGCAGTTCTCTGTTGAGAGTTTTGAGCCATAAATTGCAGTTCTCCAGCCACAATGACACTTGTCGTAACTTGAACGTTAGCTTTTTCTCGAAAACGCTCAATTACAGTAGATTCTCCCTCAAGAATGAACGTACAGTGATTTGTATCGAGTAAATACACCCTTAGAGCTCCAGTGGCGCACGAGTTTCATGAACCAGTTGCAAGCATTCTCGAATATCATCGCCTTCCCAAGTGCCTGCGAACTTTAAAAGGTCATCAAGAGTAGAGCCTCGTAAAGTAGGAGAGGAAGCTGTAGGAGTATTTGTGGTTTCAACTGACGATGTTTCTGATGAGTTGGTTTTAGCGTCTATCGTTGACTGACGTTGTTTGTATTTCAGAAATTCTATGAAGTCAGCAACTAAAGCTAGAGACTCAGGAGAGATATTCTCCAAGGATTGAATGATTTGCTGTCGAATTTCAAAGGTATTCATTGATATACGGGAAGTACACGAGTTTTCACAGCGCTGGTATACCCTGAGTGTACTATCTTGATTTAGTGTTAGCGGCGGATCGCACTTCTTAGCGGTGTCAGATGCGATCGCATTCTTCGAGTCAAGCTTGTAGGCGATCGCACTTGAGAGATAGCTACGCTTCACGCATTTTCCCCTCACCTATCCACTAGAAATCCTCATTCCACTACAGGGAAGAATGGGTGTTTCATCTTGACAGAAGGCAAGTGATTGCTCTGTTCGCGTGAAGGAAAAACACTCTCTAGAGAACATACCAGACTATCTTTAGGGTTGCCGAAACAGTTAAAAGACAATCTGAAAGATACAGAGATGATAAGATTCATGCCTTTTATCCGGATTTGCAGAATGATCATCCGAATAATTGGGTCAGGGTGGCTCGCTACATTATCTCTACCCAATTAATTACGGATTTAATATATGGAACCTGTAACGCTGACAGCTACGGCGATCACCTCTTTGCTGTTTTCAGAAGCCTTGAAAGAAGGTGGAAAAGCATTAGGGAAAGGTGTTTCTGAACAAGTTAGCCAACTGTTGAGTGCTATTCGGCAGAAATTTAGAGCCGTGGGAACAGAAGGGCTACTAACACGAGCGCAAAATCAGCCCACAGAAGGTAACAAGTCAATTTTCCAGACAGTGCTAGAAACGCAGATGACTGAAGATGAGGAATTTGCCAACCATTTGAGTGAACTTATCAAGCAGCTTGAGTCAGCAGAGGTAACTCGTCAGGTAATGGCGCGTGGCATTGAAGCTAAAGGCAATCTAGAACTAGAAGACGCCACCCAAGAAGCGAAGCGGGGTAAGCAAGAAATGGCAACTGAACTGAAAGGTGAAGATATCAAACTCAAGAACTTAAACCAAAAACAGACTGAGTAGCCTACGCTGGTTTGGCTAAGTAGGGTGTATCTGAGATCTTGCAGCATTGTCAATAAGATGCACCGCCCGCCAAGGACTTAAGTCCTTGGCTAATAGCGAAAGTCCATTGAAATGGACTCAAATCATTACTCAGTATGTTTTTAGTCCTCTTCAGAGGACTTCTGCTATTAGCCAGGGGTTTGAACCCCTGGCGGGTGACGCCACTGGTGCAACATCCCAGGTGTATCCCAAATTTTCGGTTGTCAGCCTTAGATTTGCCAAGTTGAGATATTCATGAGTGATCCTGCTAACCGCAAACAGGTAAATCAAAAGCGCACAGCTACTAAGCGGTTATTGCAGTATTTTAAAACCTGCTTTCAAAACCCTAAACAGGTAAACCAACAGCAGATAGCTGCAAAAGACATTCAGGCTGGCGGGAATGTAATCATCGGGAAAATTGTCCAGATAATAGCCCATCCCCGTAGCGTCAGTCTTATGCTGATGCGGGGTGGATTTATTCTTTTTGTACTTGCATTACTGGTAGCTGCAATCAAAGGTGGGTTCAGCCCATCAAACGCACCGTCTATTACCTATGCGCCATCTACTACTGTTGAGAACAAAAATACCTATTTGATTAACAACCCGCCTCTAAGTTTACTGAATAAATCAGCACCTAGTGAGGCAGAGAAAAAGGATGCCCAGCAAAAAGTCGCTCAATATAAACAGGAAGTCCAAAAGAATCCTAACTCAGCAGTTGCTCACACCAATCTAGGAGAGGCTTTGCGCCGCAAGGGTGATTTAGAAGGTGCTAGCAAAGAACAGCAAAAAGCCCTACAACTGAATCCCGATTTGCAAGAGGCAAAACTGGGGCAAGCGCTGGTTGAGCAAGACAAAGGTAACGCAACGGCTGCTGAACAAAAGATTGAAGACATTTTAGGCCACAATGAAAGCGCCATCGTTTACAACTATTTAGGAAAGATTATCTACCACGAAAATCAAGATATTAAGGGTGCACAGGTAGCTTTCAGAAAAGCTATTGAACTAGATTATAACAATGCAGATTCTCATCTACTACTAGGAGCAGCTTTAGACTTACAAGGGAAAGAAGCAGAAGCCATTCTTGAGTACCGTGAGGCAATTAGTCTTGCTTACAAGAATAATACAGATGAGGAAATAATTGCATTATCTCACTCTTACATTGGAACAATTCTGTTTAGTCAAAACAAGTTAAGCGAAGCGATCTCTGAGTATCATAAATCTATTGAAACCGCTCCTAAGCATCCTCAAATTGAGGAAACTCAAATTAATTTAGCAGCAGCTTTGAGCCAAAAAGGACAATGGAAGCTGGCAATTGCTGAATGTAAGGAGGCAATTCGCATTAACCCCAACAGTTCGTTAGCTCATCTGGTGTGGGCATTAACCTTAGTTGGTCAAAATCTTCCTGGAAAAGTACAAATTAAACTAGAGGAGAGAAGATTGCACTACCGAGTAGAGATACAAGCAATAAAGCAGAAGGAGCTAAAAGAGGCAATAGAACACTTCAAGAAAGCCAGAGACTTAAGTAGAGTACAGGGTAACCGTGATCTAGCGAACGGGATTGATCAAATGTTTCGGGCCATAGGAGTGCCGTGAGAGATTGGGCTGATTAGCAGTTGAAGGCAAGGTTGCCTTTTTTTTACAACCTATCAAGCTCATTGAATAATTTACCTGTTCTGTAAGAGCCGATCGCACTTTCTTGCACTACCCCTCTGACTGAGGCAAATCCCCAAAGCGATCGCGATATTGTTTTAACAACGCCTCCATTTCTTCCACTCGCTGTTCGGCTTGTTCAGCCCGTTGCTTTTCCTGTTCTAGGAGCTGACAAATCTCAACATAGGAATAAAACTTGCTTCCATCCGGACGATAAATCTGTAACTCTTCCCCAGATAAATCAAACCGGATACCTAACCGAGGACTAACCCAGCTATTCATCTGCTCGATCGCATCCAATCCATCCTCAGCCCTAAGCCATCCGCTTAACGCATTTTTCTCCGGATTGTAAATGTAATACTCTTCAACTCCATAGCGATCGTAGAACAACAGTTTCTTATCCATTTCTATTTGAGAATTACTCGGCGAACGGATTTCAAACACCACTTGCGGTGCAATTCCTTCCTCTTCCCACTGCTTGTAAGAGCCTCGATCGCTTTTGGGTCTACCAAACACTACCATTACATCTGGAGCATTTACGATAGTGTTGCGCCCTTCCACCGGATACCAAAATAAGTCCCCTGCCACAAACACATTGGGGTTATCTGCATACATCCAATCCAAATTTTGCTCGATCGCCACAATCCAGCGAAACTGCTTGGTATTATCTGCCATCGGCTGTCCATCGCTTTCTGGGTAGATGACCTCTGTTTGGTTGGGCGATTGCAGTTGAGAAACCATAAACTCAGTAGTTCATTAGAACTATCAGCTCAACTTCTAAAACCTAGCACAGGAGTAGCGATCGCTTTGGTCACTCTACAGAAAAGCTTGGGGAAGCAGCTAGGCTGAGTTTGAGTAACCTAGCGCCGCCGCCATTGCAATTGTTCAGCAAGTCGCAACAGAAACTGTCGAGCGAGTTTTATTGCTTCTTGGTACTGCTGCTCCGAACTATGCTCCGACCAGCCTCTCCCAGTTTTCTCCTTAATAAACCCAAAAACTGCCGAATGAATTAATGCCGAATTGCTCTTAAAATCTGGTTCGTGACCCTTCGCTTCTACTCGTGCGATCGCATCTACCAGCAACTTCGGTGGACGTTCAACCAACGAGCAACCATTCGACCCGTCCGGAATCAGATGTTTCGCATTAAATATAT
>DATNPH010000156.1:0-19034 GCA_036703315.1 Coleofasciculaceae cyanobacterium | reverse complement strand
CGGGCATCCAGGTCAGTCTTGCACTCAAGCTCGGCAGCACTACTGATGTTCCGACCTCGTCTACCAGATGATTTAGGCGAAATCTATCATATTTTCATCCTTTGTTGTGAGCGCTTTTCTCATCGGGAGTCTTGCACCATTGTCGGTAAGCAACAAAACCCGCCGTGGACTTAAGTCCACGGCTAATAGCGAAAGTCCATTGAAATGGACTGAAATCCTTGTAGAGTAAGTATTAGACCTCTTGCAAAAGTCGTCGCTGGGGTACTATGGGGTCTGAACAGAAGCGATCGCTAGCGATTAATCATCAATTTTGCTTATTGTTTGGCTGACCAAGCCGAAGTTCGTAATTGTACAGCCCAGCTATCAGATTAAACCTTAAACCAAATCTTCTTCGGCGATTTCGATAACGGTCAGCTAGAATCTTAAATATTTTCAATCTTCGGTTAATATGCTCGCCAATTACTCGGTTTCTAGCTAACTCCTTATTTCTCTTTTTATCTGAGGAACTTAACTCCCTTTTCCTTGGCTTCTTTTTGGGGACTTGACTGTTGGCATGAATTTTCTGAATTCCCTGATATCCTTTATCTGCTAAGCATTCAATACTTTTGCTTAAGGGGATTTGGCTCTGCTTAAATAAGCGGAAGTCATGCATTTTTCCTTTGCCATGAGCTGTACAGATGATTTCTCCAGTTTCTTGATTGACTACAACTTGAGACTTCAGGGTATGCCTTTTTTTCTTGCCACTATAGAACTGATGAATGTTTTTTTTAGGTCGTTCGATCGGGCTTTCTGTCACATCAACGACAACTGCATTGATTAAAGCATCTGATTGATAAAGATGCTTCTTTCCTGGCAAAGTGAAAACTCTTGCCTCACTTAAAACTTTCTCAATTCTCTGGATAATTCGACAAGCCGTAGATTCCGTCACACCCCAAGATTTACCTATATGAAAATACGTCCGATATTCTCGCCAATACTCTAATGTCATCAACACTTGGTCTTCTCGACTGATTTTTCCAGGTCGTCCAGGTTTCTTCTTTGTCTCTCCTGTTGCTGAACTATTTCCACCATGTGTTGAAAAGTTTCTAGTTTGACACCCCACAAGCGTTTGAATTCTCCTGGCTTGAGATGTTGAGCTTGTTCGTACTTCATCAGCTTTTCTTATGAATCAGACCGAGTGCTCGCAAAAAACGGGTAAGCGATCGCCTTTGTTCAGACCCCATAGTACCCCAGCCATGACTTTTGCAAGAGGTCTAATGATTGTGAAGAAATTCTTGTCATAGTCCGGGCGTAAGCGTGTACCCCGACCAATAATCTGCTTGAACTCCGTCATCGATTGGATGCGGCGATCTAACACAATTACATGGCAGGTCTGGGCATCTACCCCCGTCGTCATCAGCTTAGAGGTGGTGGCAATTACCGGATACGTCTCTTTGGGATTAATAAAGTTATCGATTTGAGCCTTACCTTCCCTCTCATCCCCCGTAATTTGCATCACGTAACGGTGGTCTTTGAGAACAAGCTTTTTATTCAGCTTTACCTTAGTCAAGGCTTCTCGCATTCGTTCGGCGTGGTCAATGTCCTCACAAAACACAATGGTCTTCCGCATTGGGTCGCCATCGTGAAGGAACTTACTGACATACTCCGCGACCCGTTGAGTGCGTTTGTCAAAGACAATATTTCGGTCATAGTCCAGCAGGTTATAGTCCCGCTGCTCAATCCGTTGACCGTTGTCATCGTACTCTCCGGCTTCGGGTGTCCACCCTTCCAGGTCTTTATCTAAATCCACCTGTATCCTACGGAAGGGAGCCAGGAAACCGTCTTCGATTCCCTGCTTGAGGGAGTATTCGTAAATCGGTTCCCCAAAGTAGTCAATATTTGAGACGTACTTAGTTTCCTTTGGCGTTGCCGTCAGCCCGACCTGAATTGCCTCTGAGAAGTAATCCAGTACCTGCCGCCAATTGGAGTCATCTGCTGCACTGCCCCGGTGACACTCATCAATCACCACCAGGTCGAAGAAATCTCGGTCAAACTTTTCGTAGAGGTTATCCCGTCCTTCCTTGCCGATGATTGCCTGATACAGTCCCAGATAAATTTCATAGGAGGTATTAATTCGTCCTTCATCGACCAGCCTCTGGTCTAGTTTAGTCATCACCTCACCAAAGGGGCGGAAGTCATTGGTAATCGTCTGGTCTACCAAAGCATTGCGGTCAGCCAGAAACAAAACTCGCTTGACAACCTTCGTCTTCCACAATCGCCAGATGATATTGAAGACCGTATACGTTTTACCCGATCCAGTTGCCATTACCAGCAAACACCGTTTCTGACCACGAGCGATCGCCTCTATCGTGCGATTCACTGCAAGTTGCTGATAGTAGCGGGGTTCCTTCCCACCAATCTCAACGAAATAGGAGGAAGTCAGCAAATCCTGATTAACGGCTTGTAAATCCTGCCACTCTCTATAGTGCTGCCATAGTTCTTCGGGTGACGGAAAAGCATCCAGGCTAAGCTGCTGTTCTACCTGAGTATAGGTTCCACTCTTGTCATGGAATAGGAAGCCATCCCCATTTGAGGAAAAGACAAAGGGAACTTGCAGAGCTGTTGCATAGGCAAGTGCCTGCTGTATCCCCGCTCTCACACTATGATTGTTGTCTTTCGCTTCAATGACAGCGCTCGGCTGATTCGATGGGTAATACAGCAGATAATCTGCCCGCTTTCTAGCTTTTCGACTTGCCATCTGACCCCGGACAATCATCTGACCATCCGTAAAGCCATATTCCCTGAGAATCTGACTCTTTTTCCAACCTGCCTCATAAAGGGCAGGCGTAATGTAGCGATCGCAGATATCGGCTTCACTCAGGTCTTTCTTACTCATTATTTGCAGGCTGGAAGTCTCAGTATATAAAGCATTCCCAAGAAATTAGCTCCGTCAGTAGTTGGGGTAAACCTAGGGTTCGTGTCATGAGGGGCAAAGTAGTACAACTTTGCCTAAAACGGCAGTTTGTAGTATGCCACTGACAAGGTTCAAACCATGATTCTTTGGTTCCTACCTTGTGACAGCTTTGCCTAATTTGAGTCCAACTAGGCAAAGACCAATCGCCAAAAAGTGAAACCTGAAATGTTTATCTAGTAAGGCTTTCAGAGTACTTTGCCCCTGGTGACACGAACCCTAGGTTTACCTCAATTTGCTTAATCTGTTGCCTTACTGATTCCGGAGTATCTAGCGTTAAAGAAAGTTTTTCGGCGGACTGCCGAATCTCTTCATTGACATCCATGCCGTTCACTTGATGATTACTGTAACCCAAGCTAGCGCAAGAGGAAGTAGTGTGATTACACTCTCTATTCCTCCAAAGGGATTGGTTATCAGGGTCTAAACCCAAAAATACCCTTTATGAAGGGTAAGCAAAAAGCTGCTACACTGCCCTCCGTAGATTTACAGATTTTGTTGATAGAGTTTTCGCCATTAAGCAGTGGCTTGTTGCAGCGATCGCTACTTTTACCCCTAGAACTATTAAAGGGCGGTTCCGTCTGTGCGGATGTTGTTTTCTTGCTGTGGTGAGGATTGCGGTGAGTGAGAGTCGAGGTCGGAAAAACCTGATTTGCTGGCTAGCCTCAATTCAACGCTAAATATTATTTTTTGTAAATTTGCATAAATCCTGAACATTTTTCAGTGAGTCATCATTAGACGTGACTGGTATTGCAATCATGAAACTTGGGCGTTTGGCATCTTTTGGCTTGCTTGTTCCTGGGCTACTCCTAGCACAATATCCTGCAATGGCTGTTCCTGGGGGAGCGCAGCTATCGAGCAGGACTATAGTTAAAAAGGGTGAAAGGATAATGCTAAAGGAAGGTTTGATTCAGCCTATTACGATAAATATCGTAACGCTTTTGGCGTTTCTCATTACAACATTACTCCTGATTCTTCTGCCTAGTACCCCAGCCAACGCCGCAACAACCTGGATTTCCTGTGTTCCCGTCCAAGTGATGAATTATCGCTCCCGTGTACATGTTAAGTGTGCTGCACCCGTAGGTGGCATTAGTTATTTTGCAGCTTCCACGTCCGATTCCGCATTTGCAGCTCGTACCTTAAGCACCATCTCTACAGCACAGGTAGCAGGAAGAACGCTGACAATCCTATACGACCCAGCCGATGCCAGTGGAACCACGATTGGTTGCCAGGCTAATGACTGTCGGTTGATTCAAGCTGTGGGGTTTGGTCAATGAAGTTATTGTTAGGCAAGAGTCGATGGCTTTTCATGGCTCTATTCACTTGTTTGCTCGTAATCACCATGCAGATGCCTGCAAGAACAGGACTATACTGGAACGCTGGCATCCGCTCAAAGTCCATTAGCGTTTGTTTCGCTGGTGATGCTGTCCAATCCCGTCCAGACCGGGTTCGGCAAATTTTGGGCTATATCAAAGACTATGAGTACGCAGCGAATATCGAATTCAAATATCTAGGCACCTGTCCAGCGTCTAAACTACAGTCAAACGGTAATGACTACTTTGATGGCGACATTCGAGTTGCAATTCCGTCAACTCAATATAACGGTAATCCAAATTTTGCCCTTGGAGCGATTCCGGGTAAGGGTTGTCCTAATGATGACCCTCTGCCCCAAAACAATACTGGCTGGGGAAGCTGGAGCCACCCACCTAATGTTTTACCAAAATACCGGGCATGCCTCTACAACCTAAAGCTGGGCGACGATCCTTGGAATAGTACGCCTTATCTCAATCACACATTGCACGAATTCGGTCACGCTTTGGGACTGGCTCATGAACATGAACGAAAGGATGCGACTTGCTACAATCCCAACAAAGATGGTCGTTGGGCTAACCAGGGATACATGACACCATACGACAAAAACTCAGTGATGCATTACAAGTTTTCAAAATCCAATGGAGATACTTGTGATGTGAACGGGAACTATGACTATACGGGTCTTTCAGAGTGGGATAAACTCTCTGTACATATTCTGTATCCAGAAGACAATAATGTAGCTGAGTTCATCGGTACCACCGTTATACGCACGACTGATAAGCTGAATCTTCAATCAGCCTGGAAGGCAAGGGCAGCAAATATTAGCTTCGTTGCAAAAAACTTTGTATGGAAATTATCAGGTTCCACAGTCAGCACAACAGCGGAGTTGATTAGAAGTAACAACAATCAAGGCACGTACACACTCCAATTTACCTATAGCGACTTTTTAGGGCGTAGCTATTCCTATACAGGAATGCTAAGAGTTCTGGAACCTAAAACTTACAACAAGCAGATAGCTGCACCCATCGCTGCTCAATTGCCACTGCTCTAAATTTCCAATGGAGATTCCTATTTTTCCTTAATTAGATTCACGCTCTGGTTCTCCAGGTACAACTAACTGTGGAACGGTTCTGCCATACTACTAGCACTCAATTTCTCGCATCTGAACAGCTTTAACAGCTGGGAGTAACTGTTTTAATCGGTTAGCGGATTGCTGACCCCAAGGTATTTGAGTAGATTCAGGAGCATCGATGCAACCTAGTCTGACGGTAATCGTTTTTCCGCCCTGCTTGACTCTCAAAGTGTCACCATCACCTACACTCACGACCTGTGGCAACTCGTTTTGTACAACAGTTGAAGTTGTAGTAGTAGCAGTAGCAGTTGAAGTTGTAGGGCTGATGAGTTGTGAAGGTTTCTCACTTACAGGTGTAAGGGGTTGGCTTGTGCAGCCAGTTGCAAGCAGTAGCAGTGCAGTAATCAGCCGTTTCATTACAATCCTCTTTCTCAAACCGCCATAATTAGCATTCCCAATTCAATCTAACCAGGAACACCCTGCCTGAAAAAAATTGAATTGGCTGAATTTGGCAAACTTATACATTCTGCATACGTGCTCGCATACATGAACGGGTCACACTGAGATTAGTAAATGATTTGAGCGATATCAACTACGTTATGTTGAATAACATCCAAGCGTTCATACAATTCTTTGTCCCTGACAAGATAGAAGATGTTAATCAAAATGTGATCAACGCCAAGCTGGCAACGGGAATTATATTTGGTTTCTTTTTGGTTGCCATAGCTTTTGCTATCCTAACAGGAGCCGCACAAGTTGTGGTTGAAGAGTTCGGAGCCATAAAAGTTACTAATGCAACTATTTTTGTCCTACTAGGTGTATTTTTTGTATGGTTAACACTCACAAAGGTTGGTGTAAAAAAATAACAGCTTATAGTTAATGTTCAAATAAAACCCTTCACGGTCTTATTTGTGAGGGGTGCCTGCTTGTATGTGATTTTCAGGATACCGATTCACATACAAGCCTAGAGGAGATTTACTGTGCCGCTTCCGCCTTTACAGCTATAGCTGTAGCCATCTTCAATAGGACGCTGCTTGCTTGAGAACAAATAGGAATACTTATAGTCTGTGTCCTAATCTAATTGGCTACAGCCATAAATGATTTCTCTACTCTAGAAAGAGTTGTGAGGATGGGCATAGTATGGGAAAAACGACATTGAGCAAATTTCCCTACACGAATCATTTTGTTCAGATAAATTAGCATCAAATCCACGACCTAAAAGGCGATCGCTTTCACCCTCGTCTTTGCCATCACGTATGACGATAGGCAGATGATGCCTTGGTCATATAACACTGCCCCCGGCTTATCCCAGCCGAGGTTTCAACACAAAAGTTTAGAGAATGGATGCAATTGCTACTATTTTTATATAGTACAGAGGTATCAGATGATTATTGTCCACCACCTGAATAATTCTCGTTCTCAGCGCATCCTGTGGCTGTTGGAAGAACTGGGTTTGGAGTATGACATCAAGTATTATAAACGTGACCCCAAAACACTGCTAGCACCCGTATCTTTGCGGCAGGTACATCCTCTGGGTAAGTCCCCTATCATCACCGATGGAACGCTGACACTGGCAGAGTCGGGAGCCATCATTGAATACCTGGTAGAGCAGTACGATAAAGGGCAATTGGCACCCCCACTCGGTACGCCAGAGCGGTTGCGCTACACTTACTGGCTGCATTATGCCGAAGGCTCAGCCATGCCTCCCCTGTTACTCAAGCTGGTCTTCGATCGCATTGAACAGCAACCCATGCCGTTTTTCGTCAAACTGATCGCACAGATGATCACAAGTCGTACTAAGGAGGCGTTCATCACTCCTCAAATCACACAACATTTAAATTATCTCGAAGCAGAACTTGAGAAAACTCCCTGGTTCGCTGGAGATGAATTCACCGCCGCTGATATCCAAATGAGCTTTCCCGTTGAGGCAGCGGTAGCACGAGGTGGGTTGAATGCCAATCGTCCACGGCTGATGGAGTTTTGCGATCGCATCCATTCCCGCCCAACGTACAAACGAGCGTTAGAACGCGGTGGTGCGTACCAGCTTGTGAGTTAATCAGATTTACCTGCGAACAAGAACTCAGAAAATGGTTAGAGCAGCGATTTTTTGATCACTAATTTCTCTGGGAAGCGAGCACGATGTTCACCAAAGAACCATTCACTAAGGTAGAAAAGTTAGGAGTTCCTAGATCGCTTATTGACCATACTTAGAATCTTGCTAATCTTTTCTTACCCGTGACGCTTGTTGTAGTAAGTCTCTACCTTGGCAGCAGGAGCAGCTATTCACAGGAGCAGCTATTCAGCAGCATCAGTCATTCTCAAGTCATGGATTTTTGGGTTGTTCATTGTCTTGAATTTTTGTTGAAGCCTCATCATCACTCAGGTCAACATAGGTGGGTTTCCTGAATACATGTCACAAATCGAGACCTGATTGCACTTGGCACAGGTAAGAGGTTTGCGTGGATCTGATTGTGTAATGGCTACTGTCATAAAACCGGGAATGCAAACACGTTGTTGTGGGGTACTTAGGTGAGGAGTCTAACAAGCCATGGATCGAAGCGATTCGCAAAACCCCTTACTACGATACTGAAGCGGATCGAAAAAGTGATCGCGTGCCGATGCATCCGGCGCGAGTGATCGCCGAACTGCGGAAAGCCACACCAAATAACACGGTGATCGTAGCTGATTCGGGAGCGCACACATTCTTTACAGGTCACAACTGGACAAGCTACGCCCCCAATGAGTGCTTGATTTTAACCACTACTGGACGGGGTTTGAGTAGCAATCGTGCAGAATCTTACGCTAAGGCTGAAAAGCTTTACTGACAAGCATTCTGGCTATCGACATTTTTGCCTCTTAGAAGCGTACCAATTGAACTCTTCTTTAAATGAGACAATAAAACGGCTGGAGCGGGAACGAGGAACCCAACCTTCCAGACTCCCAATTTTTTAGACTTTAAATGGGACAGCCTCTGTACTATTGCGGTAATGGAAGGCTGAAACTCCTGTGTAGGGGGAGCTTCGGATTCAAATTGATAATAGACGATACGCAGCTTCCGTATTTGAGTTGGTAATTGTACAGAACCTGTCTTAATGACATATCTGAGCTGGTTGCTTGCTAGACATCTACTCATTAAAGGCTCAACCTCAAGACCAGGAACTTCTGGGGTGTTTTTGTAAACGCAGCAAGCTAGTAAAAGAGTACCCCAGAGGGTACTGTCACAGTCTCAAATATTTGCCAGTCTATAGGCTTAGACAACTCACCTCTACCCAAAATTCCGTATTTATCCAAAGTCCAATAAATGTGATGGTGAGCTTTTTTATGTCTACTGTGGATATAAGTCTGAGTTAAACCAAATACGAAAAGGGTGTTCGCGGAAGATGGCAACCTTTAAGCGCAGTTTGGCAGTCGCGATTGCGATTAGTACATACCAAGATTACCAACACAGATATTAACTGTAGAGCAATAGTAACGTGGCGCTCCAATTTTGAATCTCACTTCCTCAACTGAAAAATAAATTAGAAAAAACATGGCTAACCTAACCTATCAAACATCAAATTTATATGCCTTACTGATAGGTATAGACTGCTACTTACCTAATAATTACTATTCAAGCCTTAGGGGATGTGTGCGTGACGTTACTGATGTGGCGAATTTCCTCAAACAGAGGCTAAATGTGCCAGAAGAGCGAATTTTCATACTTACGGCTTCTAATCTTGTGGGTAAACAAGAGCCAGCAGAACGAAAAGAGTTGTGGCCTACCTACAACAATATGGTGGAGATGTTCAAGCAACTCACAAACATAGCTCAGCCTGGTGACCAAGTTTACATTCACTACTCCGGTCACGGAGGGCGTGCGAAAACGAATTACCCAGAACTTAAGGGAGAAAAGGGAATTGATGAGGCGCTCGTTCCCACTGATATTGGTAACCCGAAAGCGCAGTATCTCCGCGACATTGAGTTAGCAGCACTCCTACAAACGATGGTGGATAAGGGGTTAGTTGTCACAGTCGTGCTGGATAGCTGCCATTCTGGAGGAACGACACGAGCAGGTGACTCGGCTATTCGTGGCGCGGATAGGGAAACTGTTGATACAACGCCGCGCCCAACAGAAAGCTTAGTTGCCTCGGCTGCGGATTTAGCTAAAACATGGCAGGATTTGGCAGAGGAAACAACTCGTAGTGGTAAATCAAATATTAGTTTCCTGCCAGGAACCAAGGGCTATGTGATGTTGGCTGCCTGCCGTCCGTCTGAGTATGCCCACGAGTATGATTTCAATGGAAAGGAACGTAACGGAGCGTTGACCTACTGGCTGTTAGATTCTTTACAAAACCGTAGTCCAGACCTGACCTATAAGGTAATCTACGAGCGCATCAACGCCAAAGTCCACAGTAAATTTCCAACACAAACACCCATGCTTTTTGGCGAGGGCAATCGCTTAGTCTTTGGCAGCGACTACGCATCCCTACAGTATGCAGTAACGGTGATGCAGGTAGATGCAGCAAAAAATCCAGTCCGCCTGCGATTGAATACGGGTCAAGCGCAAGGTCTAAGCGAAGGCGCACAGTTGGCTATCTATCCTCCAGGAACAACCGATTTCACGCAGGAAGAGAAGCAATTAGCGATCGCACAAATCACAGAAATCGGTGCAACCGATGCTTGGGCTGAGATTGTTAAGACGATTCGTGCTCTCGAAATCGAGCAAGCAGCACAAGCCGTACTCCTGTCAGCCCCCGTCGAGGTTGTCCGGAAAGTGCGTCTAGTTTATCAACAAGCAAGCCAACTGCCTCCAGGTATCGAACAGAATGCAGCCTTGCAAGCAATTGAGACAGCGTTGGCTGGAAATGGCTGGGTGAAATTAGTTTCTGACAATGAAGCCGCCGACTACCAAGTTGCGATTAACACAGCGGGTGAGTACGAGATTTGCGATCCATCGGGAACGCCAATTGCCAATTTACGACCACCTCTGAAGGTTGGCGCTCGCAATGCAGCGATAGGTTTGGTGAAGCGCTTGGTGCATCTCACTAAATATAAAGCCACTGAGGAGCTTGACAATTTTACACCGTTAACGAAGAAGCTAGTAGTTGAGTTAGCTGGAAAGCAAGCCAACTATAAACGAGGAAGACGACCAGCACCTGAGCCATTTGATGACCCGATGAATCCGACAGTGAAGGCGGGGGAATGGATTTTCTTACGTATCCGAAATGACTATTCTGAAGTTCTCAATATTGCCTTACTCAATCTACAGTCAGATTGGGCGATCAACCAACTTGACTTATTGAATGAAGGGGCAAGGTTTGAACCGTTCGATTCCGAGCAAGAAGAACTAATTCCCATCCAAATGGATGTTCCCGAAGGAGACAACGAGGTAACAGACATCTTTAAAGTGTTCGCTACCGTCGGACAACCGGATTTCCGATGGCTGGAATTACCGCCGCTCGACCAACCGATTCCCAAAAGTGCAACAAGAGGACTCAAAGCGCCGAGTAACTTGCTGGAAGAACTCTTAGCAACGATTGGTGCTGACAATCAACCTCGTGAGATTACAAAAGCCGGAAGAGTTTACGCCGATCCAAGTCGAGGATGGACGACGAAGCAGGTGACGGTTAAGGTGACAGCTACTTAATTCCTAAATGTGGCAGTAAGCGTTTTGATGTCCACAGTTTTGTAGGTCGGGTTGAGGTCACGAAACCCAACACTGGTAAGGAATTGTTGGGTTACGCTATCGCTTAACCCAACCTACGCTTTCCTTAAGTCAGTGCATTCAGCCTAAGTTAACCAAATACGAAAAAGGTGTTGGCGGAAGATGGCAGACTTTAAGCGTAGTTTGGCAGTCGTGATTGGGATTAATGAGTATCAACATGAACCAAAACTACAGACGGCAAGATATGATGCTGAACGGCTAGCAGAGATACTAGCGATAGAGCATAAGTATGACTATGTGATTTTGGTAGCTGATGAGACTTATAAGGAGTATCGCCAAGGGCAAGAATTGCTTGTTAAGAATAAGTATCAACCGACGTTGGACGGCTTAAAAAATTTATTAAGTAAGAGACTGCCAGCAGAAATTAATCCGACACAAGAAGACCGTTTACTCTTCTACTTTGCTGGACATGGAATACCTGATGACAGTGATGAGGGGCCAAAAGGCTATCTCGTACCGCTAGATGCCGACAGCAAAAAACGTGACAGTCTCTTGCCGATGCAGGAGTTATACAAACGTTTAGCCGCACTCAATTGTCGTCATTTTCTGGTAGTTCTTGATTGCTGCTTTGCTGGAAGGTTTCATTGGTCAAGTACTAGAAAAGGGAGAACATTTCCTAAAGTTATTCACAAAGAGCATTACGACCGCTTTATCAATTCACCCGCATGGCAAGCGATTACTTCGGCATCTCATGACCAAGAAGCATTCGATAGTCTCGGCGATAGAGGAACGGTTGCAGGGACGAATCATTCCCCTTTTGCTGAGGGGTTGTTTAAGGCTTTGCAGGGTGAGGCCGATGTAATTCCGGCTGGTAAAAATGGTCAGCCCGCAGGCGATGGAGTGATTACGGCAACAGAACTTTATCTCTACCTGCGCGAGCATGTAGAAATCGGTTCAAAGGAACGTCAAACACCGGGATTATGGTCTTTACCTAAGCACGAGCGAGGCGAATATATCTTTTTAGTTCCTGGTGTTAACCCAAAATTAAAACCCGCACCGAAAGTTAATGAAAAAAACAATCCCTATCGAGGGTTAGAGTCTTTTGATGAAGAGCATTCCCGATTTTTCTTTGGTAGGGAAGAATTAATTGAACAATTATCTGAGCGAATTTCTGCACCTAAACAGCCGCTAACTGTAGTTTTAGGGGTATCAGGTTCTGGTAAATCAAGTCTTGTCAAAGCCGGGTTAATTCCTTATTTAAAGAATCTATCGAAATCAGGGGTATCTCAAACCAATGCCGCCAACACTGTCCATCAATGGCGTATTCTCAACCCTATGCGTCCGGGAGAGTCTCCCTTCACTGCCTTAGCCAAGACAATTCTGGCTCTTGCTGATGTCACTGGCAGGAATCAATCAGATACTCTGAATTTCCTTAATGTCAGCACTCGCTTAGATAACCTGAGTTTTATTACTGAAATTTTGAAACAAAAAGTTAATGATTTAGACAGAAATCTTGGTGAATCTTCATCTGAAAACGGAGGGGAAAGTGCAGAAACCTTGCGTTTGAAAAAAGAACTTGAGAAATTTATCTCAATTGCTAAGGGGTGGAATCAGATTACCCAAAAAGCCAAGCAGTTGCTGATTGTTGAGCATTTTGAGGAACTATACGCTTTATGCCAGAATCCAGCGGAGCAACAGCAGTTACAGCAGGTAGTTTCGGATTGCCTCAATCCACTAAGTTCGCGCTTACAGTCAGACCCCAACCAGTTAATTGATATTGTAATGGCATGGAGCCAAAAGAATCCTGGTGTCAGGCTGTTATTGACAATCGACCAATTTGAAGAGTTAATTACTCTGAGTCAGAGCAAGCAGAAAGAGCAGCAGAACAACCAACAGCAGCAGCAGAAAAAGCTCTCGAACCAGTCGGCTCAGGAAGGGGAGCAGGAGAACAAGCAACAGGAGTGGCAAAAGTTTTTAAACCTGCTAGAGAAAACTCTGAGTGCAAATCTCGAGCAACTCCGAATTATAGTAACGTTGCGCTCCGATTTTGAACCTCGCTTCCTCAACTTAGATGTGTTGAAGTCATACTGGACACAGGCTCGATTTCCAGTACGGGCTATGCGATCGGATGAATTAAGGCAAGCCATCGAATCTCCAGCTTCAGAGATGGCGCTGTACTTCGAGCCACCCAATTTGGTAGACAAGCTGATTGATGAGGTGGGGCAAATGCCAGGAGCATTGCCTTTGCTATCGTTTACCTTGAGCGAACTATATATTAAGCTTGCCGAAAAGTGGAGAATTCAGGAAACGAGCGATCGCGCCTTAAGGCTTGATGCTGATTTTGACAAAGAGGGAGGTGTTGCAGGTTCACTGACGCGCAGAGCCAATGAAGAATACAACAATTTACCTGATGATGCTCACAGAGATACTTTACGGCGGGTGATGCTGCGGATGGTGACATTTGAAGGTGGGGAGTTAGCACGGCGACGGGTGCCTTTGTCGGAATTGGTGTACGCAGATGCGGTAGAAAATGATCGTGTCAAGCTAGTTTTAGAACGGTTTGATCGTGTTCGTTTGATTGTCAGCGGGCAGGAAACGGGAGAACCTTATGTAGAGCCAGCTCATGATTTCTTAGTCAGAAGCTGGGATAAGCTACAGAAGTGGCAGCAGGAGGAGCAGGAAGATTTACCTCTGCAACGGCGGCTGACACCTGCTGCCATTGAGTGGAAAAGTAAGCAAGAGGCACGGTTTCTTTGGAATGCTGACCCCTACCTCGATGTATTAAATCAGGTACTCACATCTGACAAAGACAACTGGTTCAACCAGATAGAAACTGAGTTTGTCCAGAAAAGCGTTTGGCGAAGACGTAGAAATACTAATTTGCGGTGGGTGATTGCGATCGCAGTTATGGTGGGATTACTTGGGTTGACTTCCTTGGCACTAATTCGTCAGCGACAAGCACTGATAGAACAAATGACCGCTGATAGGAATTCCGCGCAAACTCTGTTACGCACAAATCAACCGACAATAGATGCTTTAATAAGTAGTTTACAGGCGGCGAAATCTTTAAAAAACTGGCTCTTTTGGGGGTTATTACAACCAAACAAGCAGCTACAAAGTAAAGTCATAGATACATTGCGAACTGCGGTTTATCAAGTTAAAGAACGCAACCATTGGGAACTGCCCCCAGGCTTGGAAAGTCTTTCTCCTCTTAATGTAAGGCAAGATAGGGTTTTTACTCAGGATAACAAGTTATTGTTGGCTATCCCAACATCAGATGGAAGGAACGTCTGCGTGTGGAATTCGGAAAGCAAGCAGTGTGACCAGTTACCTGAATCTAGAAATCATGGTGAGGTTGTGAGAGTCAAATTTAGCCCCGATGGCAAGCAACTAGCTGTCGGATGGAAAGATAACTCTGTCTCCTTGTGGAATTTGGGTAGCAAGCAGTTAGATGGCGCATTAGTAGACCTTCCAGGACAGGTTATGGGGGCCGTTGGTGACATCAGCTTTAGCCCAGATGGCAGCATATTGGCTGTAATTACTAAATATAATGATGAACGCAACATAGCTTTCTTATGGGATTGGAAAAACAAGAAAAGCTATCCATTACTAGCGAATACAGAGAACGTCGTAGGTATTAGTTTTAAACCGAATGGCAATTTAGTAACAGCTACAACAAAGAACGACGGTAGTATCGAACTGCGGGACTGGCAATCGGGACAAGTCAGCCAGATACCCCAATTCATTCGAGAAGAAACGCTACTAAAGGGCATTGAGTTTAGCTCTGAACACAAGCGAGTGGTGATTTTTGCTGACAATGAATCCAAAATCACCAGCTCGCTGTGGAATTGGGAGAATAACAAGTTGAAAGAATTAAAATCAGACGAAAGCTACCCCTACCCCCCAACGCTCAGCTTTGGCTCTAATGGCAAGCTACTAGCTACGACAGAAGATAACACTGTCAGCTTGTATAGCTGGTATAGCTACAGGAACTGGGATAATAGCTACTCGATGGGCTTCAGCACAGAGAGTGAATTTAAATTGCCTCAAGGCAGAGTATTGAGTATGCTTCTTAGCCGCGACGGCAAGCAACTAGCTACTCAAGGAGATGATGGCATTTTACGGTTGTGGGATTTGGAGGAGCCACAACCCCCTGAAGCTGATTTCCCTCAAGCCGGAGTTGAGAGTATCAGTTTTAGTCCAGATCATCAGACGATTGCCACCACAGATGCAGAAGGAATTGTTCGCTTGTGGGACTCGGCAGGTAACAAGTTACAGGAATTCCCAATACCTCCTAGTAAGGTGACAAGCCTCAGTTTTAGTCCCGACGGTAAGCAACTGGCTACTGGAGGAGCAGATGGCTTTGTCCGGTTGTGGGATTTGAAGGGCAAGCAGTTAAAGCAATTTGAAGCACATCAAGGCAATAAGTTAGGGGAGGTAACGAACGTTAGTTGGAGCCGAGATGGTCGGACAATTGCCACCGTAATTGACCGGGTAGTCAGATTGTGGGACGTGAATGGCAATGAATTAAACTCCAAAGATTACCCTCAACTCGTCAAAAGCATCAGCTTTCAACCCAATGGAGAGTTAAGAGTGGTCACTACAGGAGCCTCAGACAACAAATTCAATGCGTTTAAAGTTTTCTTGTCTAATAATTCAGGAAAATCGACTGTCCTGATTTCTGAATCAAGAGATTGGACTTATATCGATTTCAATGCTGATGGCAGCTTAATTGCCACCGCGTCACGCGAAAATGTCGTCCTTTGGGACTTACAAGGCAGGCAGTTGATGAAATTTAAAACACATGAAGATGAAATTAAAAGCATCAGTTTTAGTGCTGATGGCAGTAAGTTAGCCGTCGTTGGCAAGGACGGTAAAGTTAAGTTATGGCAGCTAGGAGGATTAGATGAACTGCTAGAACGGGGTTGTGAACGAGTGCGTGGTCATCTAGCTACCCTTGATGAGAATAACAGCGATCGCCACCTCTGCGACGGCATTTCTTCTAGTACCCCATCTGTGCAAACCACTACAGCAAACTCATCTGCTCCTTCTATTGTTCAACCCTCCGCTCAGAATGCTCCGTCTCCAGTCCCTTCGTCTAACAAGGGACAGGATACACCAAGCTCATCTGCTCCGGCTAATGCCCCAGGCCGTCCTCAGAATGTTCCGTCTCCAACCCCTCCGTCTAACAACGGAAAGAATAACTATAGGCAAGCCCCTAGCGATCGCAGGCAGGCAAGCAAGCTCAACTCAGTTGATGCCTACATCAATCAGGGCTTGACCTACCACAGACAAAGAAATTACCAACAAGCAATTAGCAGTTATAGTAAAGGGATCGCTCTAAATCCCAAAAGTGCTATAGCTTACAGCTATCGGGCATCGGCATATGTAGGGCAGAAAGATTATCAGAAAGCGATCGCTGATAGTAGTAAGGCAATTAGTCTTAATCCGACTTATGTTAACGCTTATATCAATCGCGGAGTAGCTTACTACCGTCAGGGCAACTCTAAAGGGGCGATCGCAAATTACAATAAGGCGATCAAACTTGCTCCTGGTAATGCCAACGCTTACAATAACCGGGCGCTAGCTTATACCCGCCTGGGAAATCAACAAGCAGCCCAGGCAGACAAACGAAAAGCAGCAGCTCTTTCTCAACGGCAGTTGAGGTAACCGGAGAGAAATATAACATAAAACAAGTACCTACCCTTTAGTTAGACAGTGCTATCAGATAAAGAAGTTTGTCATTGAAATGAAGATGTTGTAGCTCATCGGGCGGAGAAACAGGAGGAGGCCCTTCAATAATTACAGGAATAATCGCAGGTGGATCGAGTCCATCATTCCCTTGCCGTTCAAGAGCATATAACGCCTCTTTCAGTACCCACTTTGATTCTTTAGCGGCTGTAGACCAAAACAACAGAAACAGGTCACACTCATCAATCTTACGATAGAGTTTCTTCTCCCAGCGCTCGCCAGGTTCTAAATTCAGCACATCCTGAAACACTTCAATCCCAGTAACAGCCAGTGCTTGTATTCGTTTCAGTACTTCCTTACGGTCTTTAGATGAGTAAGAAACAAAGGCTTTTCTGTAGACTCGTGCCGCGTCTCCTATTAGTTGAAGTTCTTTTGAAGTAGAGGCAGCAGAAGGAGTAATCGATAGCTTGAATTTCAGATGTCCAATGGGAACATTATTTTGACTTACAGTGACAGTACCAATGACTGTCTTCTGTGCCAAATCATCGGGAACCGTTACGCCAAATTGCACGGCAGATGCTCGTCCTTGCCAATTCAACTCTTGAATTGGGTCATCAACTTCAAGATTAGGAATCGAGAGATAAAAGGTCAGTTCTGTTGCTCGTTCAACAGGAGTTCTTAAAGTTTTCACTCCCAATTGTTTGGTCTCCGAGTCAAAGGCTACAGCTAGTTGCTTGACCATCTCAGCTTGCTCGGGAAGATGGACAAAAACTTGAACAAAAAACGTATCGCCACTAGCTACAACAGGAGGGCTGAATACACTGCAATTTACCCAATCTTTGTTAGTAACAGTGGGTTGTGAAGGAGGTTCTTGGATGCGGTAAACCTGTTCCATTTTTTGTTGAAGCTGAGCAATATCAGGGTTGTCCGTGTATTGTTGTCCCTGATTTGTTGAATCGAACGGAATGGGAGAAGGGGATGGAACTGGACTAATTTTCTCACGCGGCTCAAGTCCTCTCGAAGAACAGGAATCATAGCTGTCTAAATTGTCATTTAGCTCCCCATTGGGTTGGTCGTCTGAAACGTTTAATTCTGAACTGATTGAAGAGGCGGCTTCATAAATAGCTCTGGCGGCAATTTGTAATTTCTCCACCTGACCTGACCAAGAGGTAACAGGAGAATCATCAGTCCATGAAGAACAAAAGCCTTTGAGTCGAGAAGCTTTTAATTTAACTGGACTGACATTGATAGCAATGACGATAGGTTTTCCAGCTATTTCGTCTAATTCCCATCTTCTCCTATCCACTGAATCAAGATAGGTAGAACTCACTATCATCACAACTACATCAGCAGCATTAATGTGTGATTGAATTTCCTCTTTTTGGGCGAGTTCTGCAATTTTGTCTTCTTGATAATAGGAAAGGGAAATATGCTCTCATTGCAACGCTGTTAAATCCTTCAGCAACTCATCAAGTAAAACCTGATCTGGGGATGCATAAGAAATGTATATATCAGCCTTTGGATGGAATGGCAGCGACTCGTCTGACACAGCGTTTACTCCTTGACGATGTGTTCGTTAATAATAATGCCTCTGTTCAAGCAACAGGAAAGAAAATTCGCTACGGCGAATTGAACTAAGAAGGCTTTCGCGAATCTCATACTCAATGATGAATGTAGCGGTAATAAGTTGCTGGTGAGATTTTTAGCGTCTCACAAATATCTTCTACGCTACGGCTTTTGTCGGCAGCTAGGGACTTACCAATACTAATTTGTTTGTCGGTTAGTACTCTTCTACGGCCTCCCTTCTTGCCCCTGGCTCTGGCAGCTTCTAGTCCGGCGTTGGTGCGTTCCCTGATTAAATCCCGTTCAAATTCCGCAATCGCACCAAACACATGAAAAATTAATCGTCCGCCGCTGGTGGTGGTATCCAGACTCTCCTGAATGCTTTTAAACCCAATGCCCCTATCACTCAATCCCTTTACCACTTCAATGAGATGCCCCAACGAGCGACCGAGGCGATCGAGTTTCCAGACTACAATGATGTCACCCTCTCTGGCGTAGTCGAGGACTTTATCCAGTCCAGGTCTTGCTGTCTTAGAGCCACTGGCAATATCGGTAAAGATTCTTTTTTTATCACAACCTGCCTGGACTAAAGCATCAATTTGTAAGTCCAGTGACTGTGAAGGAGTGCTAACCCTGGCATAGCCTATAAGCATTATTGTTTTTGTCATTTTCAGAAGAGAAGTTCATCACAGTCCACGGAAAATAGAGCCTTCCAATCCGTGGTGAACACAAGTTTTTTACCAGAAGAGAAGTTCATTGGCTGTAAAATACTAAAAGTGCAGTTCATTGCAGGGTCTGCGTGA
>DATNPH010000153.1:0-13455 GCA_036703315.1 Coleofasciculaceae cyanobacterium | reverse complement strand
TCATAGACCCATCGGTGAACACTAGAGCGAGTAATTCCCATCACCACAGCCAATCGATTCTGAGTGATGTCGTAGTCTTCCAGTACCCTCTTAAGGGCTTTGCCTGCTCTTCCCATGCCTCAGATCTTGTCAGAGGCTCATAACCGAGTAAATGTTCTATCTTCAGAACATTGCGGTATGATAGGAATGTTCTGAAAACAGGACAGTCTTCTGGTTTGACCCGAACAAAAAAAGCAATTGCCTAGAGCGCCAAGCGCTTGCTGGGCAATCGCTGTCATAACCACTAATAGATTACCAATGAAAAAATCCAGAGCGACCGAAGCACTCCGAGTCGCAACAGACATTGCTGCCATAAAAGCAGCACTCCACAATCGCGGCTACCGACTTCGCAAACAACCCAAACAGCCAGTCTGGAAAGTCATCACCCCCCTTAGTCCCTCAACAACAAAAGCATCTCTTGATGCTCCCCCCTTACCAACCGGAGCTTTAGTGAGGAGGGCTGGGGGGGTAATTTCCTCAGCAAGGGGAACCGGGAGGGCAAGCCAGGAAGCAGGGGAGTACTACCTACTCACCTATCAACCCGCCCCAATTAGCGCCTGGGTACTCCATCCGCAAAACAACGATCGCGATCGCCACGCCATTAAAACCATCATTCAAAGCGCCCTAAAAAAGCAACCCGTAAACCTGACTAGGACAGCATAATGACTTACTTACAACGGCTGCATCCCTGGTGCATCATTCGTCCCTTCCCCGATATGCGTACCATCATTGTCGGACGCTTTCGCCGCCGCATTGATGCCGAAGGACATCTGCGAATTCTCAAGCAAATGATGCCCAGCGTTCCCTTTGAAATTGTTTTTGACGTAATGCCAGATGAGGTAGAAACCTGCGTGCCAAAGTCCCCGGAATGACCTCCTCACTAAAGCTCCGGCTAGCCCCCCTTATTAAGGGGGGAATAGGAAAGTTTTATTCTCTCTCAGGAGAATCAGAATTCTCTTGCTCCCTCCCCTTAGCAACCGGAGCTTTAGTGAGGAGAGGGCTGGGGAGGGGTTCTTCCAAGATTCAGCAAAGACTCAACGTACTCCACAACAGCCATGAACGTCCTGCGCCGCCGCATCAACCCCGAAACCTTTGTCATTACCCGCAAACAACTCGCCAAATATCTCAAAACTGACCTAAGCAGAGTTTGGCGCTGGGAAAAGTGGAAGCACGTACTTTGGGTGCATATTCAAGGCAGGGGCGGCTACTTCATCAGCTACCGCCAGCTAGAGCAATGGGTAGCCGCTTGCTGCACCTTAATTCGCGCCTGCCTCAACTTGAAAGCACTCAACCTAGCCTGGTCAGCCATTGAGCGAGAAGCGACAAGGTACACAGAAGAAGCATTCAACCGACTTTCGGAGATTCACGTACAACGACTTGCGTACTTGCATCGTCACTGACTGAGATAACCATGCGATCGCCACTCCAATCTACTGTCTTACCCACAATCCAATGCCCTAAGCTGATTGTCCTACTATCAATGCTTAAGTGAAGGCAGTACCTCGTTATACGGAACTGAGCCGACAATTGCATAAGTCACTTGCTCAGAAAACCGATGATTTCTTTTCATCAGCCAAATCAGCATATTGTTCATAAATGAGTATTTTCTGAAAGACTTTATCCGCAAGCCAGCGCGGATATTCTCCTCGAAACAGGCTTCGTAAAGACGTTGCCAATTCTCAGCTGCCTTTTCTGGACTGGTACTCATATTAATAGCTTGCGTAACATATAAACCGCTGAGAATGGCATTGGCAATTCCTTCCCCAGTCAGAGGGTCTGTCAGATTCGCCGCGTCGCCAATTTTCAGGATTTTACCATCGCTAACTCTGTTCCCTTTTTTCGCAGTTGCTAGAGGGTAGGCTTTGGGTTTTTGCTTACTAACAATCTTACTTAACAGTTCCTTCGTATTCTCGTTACGTTGAACGAATTCGTCAAAAATCCGAATAATGTTGGTGTTCATTTTTTGGTATTCATCTATCCATATCCCCACTCCAACATTGAGTTTCACCAATCCAGCTTTTATATCCGCTGGAAATATCCAACCGTATCCGTTAATTCCAAGAGACTTGTCAAAGTAAATTTGAGCCAAAGAAAGGTAGGCTTCAGGGAAATCTTCTAACTTGATACTCCAGTAGGCTCTGATAGCGATCGCATTCGCCTCGCCTGCATAGACACCGCGTGCGTCTATGATGTAATCAAAATCGTTGTACAGCTCCTGGTGGTAGCGATCGATGTTGGTGACACTTTGAGTGCTTTGCACGCACCCTGCGTTTATAGCTTTTTCATAGAGTAGATTGTCAAATATAAACCTGGGGATGCAATACCCTTCAAGCTCAGTGGTCTGTATATGGTAATTTCCATTGGAAAGTCCAAGCACAAGTCCATTGATAGGCGCAAACTCGGACACTATGCGTTTGATATCCTGCGGGTAGATACCCATTGTGAACAATGCCTGGACTGACTGAAGACTGACTCCATCTCCGCAGATTTTGTCCCTAGGAAAGCTCTGTTTATCGATGAGGGTCACTTGATGCCCGCTTCTAGCAAGATGATATCCTGCCGAGCATCCTGCTGGACCTGCCCCAAGGACAACGATTTTGGACATAACTAGGAGCCTCTTACGATTTTATGTCGCGATTCAGGTTGGTGTTGAGGGTAAAAGTACGGTAGAGGTACACTATAAGTCAATGGTCTGACTATTCTTGCCAGATGCGATCGCTATTACTTGCAGCTAGCAGTAGCGAAGACGAGCCATCACCAGACGATTTAAAAAGAAAAAAAACGTCGAACCGCCACCCAGATTTATGAGTTGTTTCGCGATTCCTTGAACGTCCTTTTGCCTTCTCACTTTCTCATCTGCAAGATAAATCCCTAACAAGGCATGATTAATCATCTGATGAAAGTTGGTATGGGGTAATTGAGCAACACTTTTCTTAGCCTTTTTTACAAAGTGTGTAAACCGTTTGCTCATTTCATCCTTATTCTTATAGTAAGAACAAAAATTCAAATCACCGCCGAGGCGATCTTCCTCTTGATCGATAAGGTAGTCAAGTAGAATATGTAACCCTTGTACCCACGGAAAATAACTAGTTTTTACTTTTTGAATTAAATCTTCAGAACAATCTTCATGGGAGGCATAGGCGATAAGACAGAAAATGCCAAGTGTTGAGCCAGTACATGCCGAAAATTCGTACCAGCTCATCTCAGGAAAGTTGCCCTTATGCGATTCAAACCACGCCTTTAGACGCGGAACACGCTCTTCAACTTGCACATGCTTATGGACTTGTAAATCGCAATAATAACTGGCTAGCTCATGGAGAGCCGGAGAGATTTTTGGATAAGCTGGAAGCTGCTCTAGCACATTTTGGCAAGTTATAACTAGCTGTTTTAAGTAACCTCCATCTTCTTGCTCCTTACGAAAACGATAATAATTTGTGCATTCTGCTCCTGGGGTTAAGGCATGAAAGATGGATTCATGAAGAGTCCGAAAATCTTGAGGATCTAGAGAAGTGCTTCGGTCACACAAATTATCCAAATAATCACTAATTGTTTGATAAGCAACAATAAAACGAATTGTTTCATTACTGAAGTTTTGAGCTAACAATCCATAAATGGCACCCCCTTCACAGTGAAACGTTTTTGTTTCGATACTCATTAATGCTTGTTGGCGAAGTTCTGGATTGAGAATTTGATTGGCTTGTTCTTTCCATTCGTCTAAATAACGATGAACGGCTGGAAGTACATTGCGGTAAATTCTTGACATCAACGTCCAAGGGCAAGTCGGAATCTTCATAAACTCAGTTGAGTTCTATAGTTGCCTATGAAACTTACTACCTCCTCAAGTTGCCTTTGCCTACCTGGAGAAGGGCATTTCTGTTTAGCCTGGTAGTATAAACAGATACACAGACCTGCAATAGCAGTATCCCCACTTCCCGTTGTCTTTTTGGACACCCCTGGCGGTTTTAAATATTGTTGTACTCAACAGCAGCAATGCTCACAGCAGCCTTTTCAATCTCTGGAGAATGGCCCTTCCAATGGGTGATAGAACTCTTAATCGTTCTCGGCACCAACTAATGGTTTGTGCCTTTTCGTTTATAATTACATTCGCCACACAACACACAAGTTTTCAAGGTGCAGACTTAACAAACGCTACCTTCCTTCAGGCAAAACTTGGGAATACAAACTTTGCCAAAGCGAGGTTGGAAAATGCCAACTTTAGAGGAGCAAAGATTTGAGCAGCGAAGCTCAGAAGGAAACAATGGGGATTTCAGTACATGGTAGAAGATGACGCAACGAGAATTGCCCTAAAAACTGAACTCTTGCAACGAGTAGAAGCATTAGGGCTACAGCAAGCGCTATTTCCATCTAATGGAGAGCCAATCGATGAAATTGTGCGACAACTAGAAAGCCTTAATCCAATCCCACGCCCACTCCACCTCAACCATCTCTCTTCTCTACTCGGTAGCTGGCAATTGGTGTACGCCTCAAAAGGAACCGTTGTTACCCGCCAGCTTGCATCAATTCCAGCTTTTGGGGGAACAATAAACATCAAACGGGTGTGGCAAAGCTTGGTAGCAGGCGGTACTGGGAAAATTTCTGCCTCTAATGGCGCTTTTCTTGACTTACCCCTACTAGGGGAATGTCAGTTACGGGCTAACGGCGTTTGGACTTGGGGCGCAGATGAGCAGATGGCTAAGGTGACGTTTAACAGTTTTTCTATGCAAGCAACAAAGCCTTTTGGCATGGAAAGCTGGAGTTTTCCTGAATTGAAAATCCCAGTATTGGAATTCCTCCGGAATGAGGCAGAGTGGACAACCTCCTACTTAGATCAAGAAATCAGGGTAGGACGAGGTGCAACAGGCAATCTGTTTGTGTTTCGTCGTGAGTGAGCTAGGCGTTCTGGGCGATCGCTTTCCAGTAAAATGAAACACCAGAAGTGGATGTTTTATTACAAATTCCCCTCTGATGGCAGGTGAGCGGAGAGCACAAGCGACCCACCATTTACGTGAATGACCTGACCAGTAACAAAGCTGCTAACATCCGAAGCAAGATAGAGACATGCCTCGGCAATGTCCTCAGTAGTTCCAAGACGACGTACAGGTATGATGTTCTTGAGCTGTTGATACTTTGCCTCCAAATTCGGATAATCTTCAGCAATACGATGCGTATCAATTGTGCCAGGGCTGACTGTGTTGGCTGTTATTCCATCGGCACCAAACTCCATAGCGATCGCTTTTGAAAAAGCGTGAATACCGCCTTTGCACGTCACATTATGGGCACGATAAGCAGCGCCAACAAATCCGTCGTAACCGGATATATGAATGATTCGACCCCATTGTTTGGCTTTCATACCGGGCAAAGTTGCACGGGCAAGGTAGAAGGCAGAGCTTAAGTTTGTATTGATAACTCGCTGCCAATCTTCAATCGAGATATCTAGAAAAGCCTGTCTTGGTCTGATTGCCGCATTAGCCACCACAATATCAACTGCACCAAACGTTTCAATAGAAACATCGACCATTTTCTGCACAGCATCTGGGTCACCGATATCAGCCATGACAGCGATTGCCTGACTCCCCAACTCACGGGCTTCCTGGGCAACCTTTTCTATGGCTTCCCGATTCTGATGACCATTGATTACAACATTTGCCCCCGACGACGCGAATAATAACGCGATCGCTCTGCCAATATTTTGCCCAGATCCAGTAATCAGGGCTGTCCGACCCTGTAACGGTTTATTCCGATCTTTCATGACTTAGCGCTAATTGATACAGGAATATTCAATCCTATCAGCTGTTCTATTAGCCAAAGATACCTCCTAGTCAACTTTCCTACTTTATTTTCTCAATGAATTAAAATTTTACAATACTTATTTTATGGTTTTATTTTTTGACTAATATTCTCAATCAAAATTCATAAAAATAAAAGTATTATTTTTGCAATTATCTCAAACTTAAGAGAGACAATAAGTTATACTCTTCAGAAGTTAAAACTTAAAAAAGTTAGGATTCATCAAAGCACAAACAAGCAATTTTATATCAATTGAAAATGAATTAGTTGATAGGATAGGAACCGTTCTAAAGACACGGTTTCTATGTGAACAATTGCTCCAAAGAAAAGGACTACATCAATGCCACTAAACCAGTTTGCAATTGTTGAAAGTACTCTACGAGAGGGAGAGCAGTTTTGTGGAGCTAACTTTTCATCTGATGATAAAGTCGAGATTGCAGAGGTACTTGATAGTTTTGGTGTTGAATATATCGAAGTTACATCCCCTTGCGCCTCACCCCAATCTTACCGAGATTGTCAGCGTTTAACTCGATTGGGCTTGCAATCTAAAGTACTGACCCACATTCGTTGCCATCTAGAAGATGCCAAAGTTGCCCTAGATACGAGTGTAGATGGAATCAATATGTTCATCGGCACCTCCGATTTGTTGCGCCAGTTCGGTCATGGTAAGAGCATTAATGAGATTGTCGATCTAGTCACTGAAGTGATTACCTTCATCCACGAGCAAAGCCCTCAAACCGAGTTGCGCTTTTCCACCGAAGATTCCTTCCGGAGTTCACTTCAAGATTTGCTACAGGTTTATCTTGCTATCGATCAATTGGGAACAGTAAATCGTTTCAGCGTCGCTGATACTGTAGGCATAGCCACCCCGAATCAAGTTTTTAATATAGTGCAGATACTGCGCCAACGTACCAATAAAGATATCGAGTTCCACGGTCATAACGACACTGGCTGTGCGATCGCAAATAGCTACGCCGCCCTCGAAGCGGGTGCAACTCATATCGATACAACTGTGTTGGGAATTGGTGAACGTAATGGCATCACCCCCCGAGCTGGACTAATTGCACGTCTTTATACGGTCGATCCAGAGCAATTGAATCGTCAATACTGTCTATACCAGCTTGGTGAATTACATCAGCTAGTTGCGGATAAAGTTGGAATTCCTATTCCCTTTAATCACTACATTATTGGCTCGTCGGCTTTCAGCCACAAGGCTGGTATTCATACCAAAGCCATCCTCAATAATCCAAGCACTTACGAAGTGATTAATCCCAGTGATTTTGGTCTAACGCGCTCGTTTTTAATCAATCACAAGCTTACAGGTAAGCACGCGATCGCTAATCGAGCTTCTCAACTGGGGCTAGACTTCGACAAATTCCAAATTCAAACGATTACCCAGAAAATTAAAGCCTTAGCTGACCAACAAGACCTGACTTTAGATAAAGTCGATGAAGTTCTTTACTCTACTTTCAAGGTGCAACATAGTCAAAACCCTGATTCATTATTTGTTAATGGTTAGCTGGCATTTCCTGCAATACCCACGAGTTGCCATCAGGGTCGCTGAAGTAAACATATTTAATGCCCCCTGGGTATTCGTCAACCTCGCCCACTTCAACGCCTCGGCCTGCAAGTGCTTCGCGAGCCTTGTTTATGTCCGCTACGACCAGATGCACGGCCTTGACCGTTCCAGGCTGCATTTTAGAAATTTCGGGCATACCAGTCCCAATGACGATCGAACAAGCCGACCCAGGTGGTGTTAGTTGGACAACTCTCATTGCGTCACTAACCTGAACATCATGGTCTAGGTTAAATCCGACCTTCTCAACGTAGAAGATCTTAGCGCGGTCAACATCAGAAACCGGTATCGGCACTAACTCAAGTTTCATATCCATATTTATTCCTGCTGCTTTATCTTCATCCAATGGCATAATCCTAAGTACCGAACAAAAGAGCGATCGCTTCTAGAAAAAGGAACTACTTCCAGTTGATGTCCTAACCGTCTTGGCGGTTAGTATGACATCCTCCAATCTCTATTCCCCTTCCGATCGCTCATCAGACTGTTTTACATTCTTAATCAAAAAAGCGACTAACCACGGGGCAATCAACAGAACAGTCAACATCCGGCTCAATTGCATTGCTAGCACCAACCCGGTGTCACCGCCTAGCTGCATAACCGTTGCAACCATCGCCTCAATTCCCCCAGGCGTGAACCCTAAGACAGCCGTTATCGTATCAACGTGTGTTAGCACATGGAACTCATAGCCAACTCCCAAACACATCAAAATCAGTACAATTACTAAACCTACCTCAATCAACACTGCCTTCAAAAGTTTGTGGGCGATTTGCCAGTCAAACTGTACGCCAATAGAAAGTCCAACTAGGAGCAGTCCTGCACAAAAAAGGGACTGAGGCACCTGTAATTGGTACGGCAGTAGCCAAAACGTGACTAGCCCTACGAGAAATGGACCCAAGAATCCGGATGAAGGCAGACGCAATCGGCGTCCTCCCCAAACCCCTAATCCACCGCACGCAGCCACCACCAATAGGTTCAAAACCATTGGCAGTGATGGCAGGTTGTTTGTCATTGCAACGGTGGCTGCGACTGGAGTGCCTGGGTTGACGGGAAAAAGTAAGCTGGCTGTAGTTGGTAGGAGTAAGACGACTAGCAATACCCGAACATACTGAATTAGGGCAACAGTCAGCGCATCTGCTCCCATTTCTTCACTCATGGCAACGATGCTAGAGGCGGTACCGGGTATGAAACCCAAAAAAGCCGTAGCGCGATCGATGCCAGCCCAACGGCTTAACAGGTAGCCGTTGAACATACTCAGGCTACCCGTGGTAAAAACACACAGTAGCAGCGGTATAGGGTAGGTTGTTACCACGCTTAGTGTCTCTGGGGAAAAGCGGGTGGCAGTGAAGATGCCGATGATCACTTGTCCAACTATTCTGAACGCCAGAGGTAGGGGTTGACGGCTACCTTGGATAATTGCATAGGTAATTCCCACGAGCATTGGAGCGAGTAGCCAACCTACGGGAACGTGCAGCCAGCTAAAGAATATGCCAGCTACGATCGCGATCGCTATCAGTGCAATAGTTTTTATATCGGTGCCAAGCTTGAGAGTATTTTCTGTCTCAATTGAGTTCTGATCTGTCGTCACTACTATGTTTTCCTCAAAGCCTGGAAGTGGAATATCTTGACATAGTAGTGGATGTGGCAACTTGAAGCAGAGACAGGAAGATGTGGATGCGTTGGAGGAATTGTTAGGATAATGAACCTTGAGGGAGCTGAGTATGGAAAACAATCTGCTACAACGTATCACCCTTAACCCGGAAATTTGTCATGGTAAGCCCTGCATTCGTGGACTTCGTTATCCGGTGGAGTTCATTCTAGAGTTGCTGAGTTCTGGTATGACTACTGACGATATTCTGGAAGATTACGATGACTTGAAACCAGCAGACATTCTTGCTGTGTTGGCGTTTGCAACCCGATTGACTCACGTTAAGAGCATTCACAGGGTACTCCAGTGAAGTTTCTCGTCGATGCCCGATGCCCCATCCCCGACCTACACCAATGAGATTTAATTTTTTCCACCTATGTCAACAGTTAAGCTAACAGTGCCCACCTTATATGTTGCAGCCAAGCGATCGCCTTTCTTGCCCTACGACTACCCCTCATCCTCGCCTGACTCATACATATAGGGCATGACAAACGCCTCCTCCCTAACTGGTGCTTTGCAAATGGTGCGGTGCGAAATATCGCGCTATTGCTGCCCTTGATGAGGACGGGGATGATTAAGAGAGAATAGGCATCATAGGAGTACAGTGCATACCTCAACCTTCTTTCTTTCATCAGTCCTTAGCAAGGAAATCTCATTATGCTGATAGCAACAGAAGATTCAATTAGATCGCTCTCAGACGAGAACAGCGAAAACATCGTTAACACTTTGGCTTCCGCAAAGCTAGCATTAGAGCAGTTGTATGAATCTGGCAAAGGGCAATTTTCCAGAGAGGAAGCTTTAGATGATTTGATGAAGATTGTAGAGATTTCAAAACGCATAAAATCAACTAATAATTTTAGAGAGAAAATAAATATTGTCTCTGAGGAGTATCAAACATTTTCTAAGCAACTTAGAAGTAAATACAGTGATTTTTTACCTACTAGGGTAATCAGAGATCTTGAAGCTTTAGAGAGGTATGTTGAGGGACTTGAAGAGTTAATGATAGCTCAAGCCTATATGCTTTTAGGATTTGATGACAAAGAGCCAGTAGACCAAGCTGGGAAAATATACACAGGAATGGTTAAGTTATCAGAAGTCCTAGAACAGTACATCCTCTACTTTCCTGAGCGGTTGGTAGAGATTGTCAAAAAAATACCATTAGCAATTCTTGCCGATCCAGGGCTTCAGCCTGAGCAACCTGGCATTTCGCAAGAAGTAGTCAGCTACCTAACAGCTCTTAAGAATACCTCAAGGGGTGTGCTATGGCAGATTGACAATTACAAAAAGGAGAAAAAACATACCGTTGGAGAGTTATTGAATTGGCTTGAAACCGCACCGGGTTGGGTGGGAGATGATTTTGAAGAGTGCTTGGAATATGTCAATCGGACTAGAAAATAAGAACGTTCAATTTAGGTAAAATTCCTGTGTATCTGCTAGACACAAATCACTGTAGCTTTGTTCTTGTTCAAAGAGATGTACAGGTTATTCAAAAGCTAGAGTCACTAATCGTAGACACAGAGATTGCTATAAATACAATCGTCTATGGCGAACTAATGACGATGGTTGAAAAATCGCAAAGGAAGCAAGAAAATCTAGCCTTGCTTGATACATTTGTAAAAAAATTAAGAATTTATCCGATAGATGAAGAAACCTCTAAAATTTATGGTAAGTTCCACGCTGATATATTTGATAAGTTTGCACCAAGAGACAAAGTAAAACGCAGGAATTTTGACATTAAAGAGGCAGGTGTACGAATCAACGATTTGTGGATAGCCTGCACAGCGATACAACACGATCTAATAATTGTTTCAGAAGATCGAGATTTCCAAGTGATGAATCAAGTAAGGAATCTGAAACTAGAATGCTGGAAGACGAATGAATAGTGCTACTCACCTCCAGACGATTCTGGTTGATTCGCCTGTTGGAGCTGTATTACCTGCGATCTGCTGCAAGCAGCAGCGCTGACGCTCGTTCCTCGCTATAGCTTCGCTTCACGCTATCGCTCTTCTCAATCTCCCTAACTGGTGGTTGTCCGGTTGTGCGGTGCGAAATACGGTTTGGCGATCATGGTAGTGCTGCTGCTTACAAACTCTTCATCTGCCTTCATCAGATTTTTACCCTAACTAGCAGCCTTTAAGCAAAGCTAGAGGAAGACTTCTGAAATAGGAACTTGACGTGAAAAAGTATTATAAAGATGCTGTAAGTGAGCCAGTCGTGAAGGCAACTGTAAAACGTAACCCACCTTGGCAACGCGATGAGCTAATTCTCGCCTTAGACCTTTACTTCCGTTATCATCCAAATACCATTAGCCAAACGCATTCTGAAATAGTAAAGCTGAGTGAAGTACTTAACAGCTTACCAATACATATTAACCGTTTTGATAAGGATAAATTTAGAAACCCAAACGGTGTATATATGAAGCTGTGCAACTTCTTGAGATTCGATCCAGCTTATCAAGGAATTGGACTAGTTAGTGGAGGAAAACTAGAGGAAGATATATGGAGAGAGTTTTCTTCAAATAGAGCAGAATTGAGAAAGTTGGCTAATGTAATTACTAACTCTGTTTCAACTACAAAGATAGAAAATAGTAATATATCGCCAGAAGAAGAAGATTTCCCTGAAGGCAAAGTTCTCTATCGCCTACATCGTACACGGGAGAGGAATAGGGAGTTAGTTAAAAAAGCAAAGGATAAACGAAAGAAAGAGGCAGGGGTACTTAAGTGTGAGGTATGCCAATTTAACTTTTTTGAGAAATATGGTGATATAGGTGCTGATTACATAGAGTGTCATCACACAAAGCCTGTATCAGAGCTTGAAGATAGCAATAAAACCCAGTTAAAAGACATAGCGCTTGTGTGCGCTAACTGCCATAGGATGCTACACAGGAAACGTCCTTGGCTTTCTATTGAGCAGCTAAAGGGTCTGCTTAAGTCGAGATAACAGTACCCATTTGGCATATGACAGCTAAATGATCGCCACATTAATTCTCCTCTTGAGTAGCATTCTTCTCCATAGCAGCAACCAGTTCATCAAGACTGCATTGAAGAATTTCCATCAGACGCTGAGTTTGAGTAAAGCTTAGGCGTGGTTCATCTTCTCCTGTTGAAGATTGCCTTCCCGTTGCGGCAATCAGCTCATCGAGAGAGCATTGCAACCCATCCACCAGCCTTTTAGTCTGAATCAAAGTCAAATATGGCTCGTGTTCTCCTCTCTCCCAAGCACTAACAGTCTTCACCGTTACGTCAAGAATATCAGCGAGCTTACGCTGTGTTAGATTAGCACGCTGTCTTAGCTGTGCCAGCGTCAATTGCTCATGCTTATTTTTTGATTGATCATCTTTATTTTTTACCATATTATAGATACGTGTACACGGTACGTGCATATAACCCGTTTACTACAGACACACTTCATAGGCAGGCTGCTCAGAAAACCACTTTCTGAGTCGTCACCTGTCTGATTGTTGTTTGACCCGAACAAAAAAAGCAATTGCCTAGAGCATAAACCGCTTGCTGGGCAATCGCTGTAGTTTCCACTAATAGAATACCAATGAAAAAATCCAAAGCGACCGAAGCACTCGGAGTCGCAAAAGACATTGCTGCCATAAAAGCAGCACTCCACAAACGCGGCTACCGACTTCGCAAACAACCCAAACAGCCAGTCTGGAAAGTCATCACCCCCCAAAGTCCCCCAACAACAAAAGCTTCTGTTGATGCTCTCCCCTTACCAAGGGAGGCTGGGGGGGTAATTTCCTCAGCAAGGGGAACCGGGAGGGCAAGGCAGGAAGCAGGGGAATACTACCTACTCACCTATCAACCTGCCCCAATCAGCGCCTGGGTACTCCATCCACAAAACAACGATCGCGATCGCCAAACCATTGAAACCATCATTGAAAGCGCCCTAAAAAAGCAACCCGCAAACCTGACTAGGACAGCATAATGACTTACTTACAACGGCTGCATCCCTGGTGCATCATTCGCCCCTTCCCCGATATGCGTACCATCATTGTCGGACGCTTTCGCCGCCGCATTGATGCCGAAGGACATCTGCGAATTCTCAAGCAAATGATGCCTAGCGTTCCCTTTGAAGTTGTTTTTGACGTAATGCCAGATGAGGTAGAAACCTGCGTGCCAAAGTCCCCGGAATGACCTCCTCACTAAAGCTCCGGCTTATTAAGGGGGGAACACAAGGAGAAACTTTTATTCTCAGGAGAATCAGAACTCTCTTGCTCCTTCCCCTTACCCCCCTAACCCCCCTTGATAAGCAGGGTTGATTCGTTTTCCCGAAACCCGCCCGGAGTTTAAACTCCGGGCTAATAGCCAAAGTCGTCTTTAGACGACTCAAATAGTGATTTTCAGTCCTCTTGAGAGGACTTGATTCTATGAGACAGGGGTTTTAACCCCTGGCGGAC
>DATNPH010000128.1:0-5080 GCA_036703315.1 Coleofasciculaceae cyanobacterium | reverse complement strand
TGTCCTAGCTTCCAGCATTATGGTTAGCGAACTTGACCCTGAGCTGCTACACCCCGTTGAAAGCGACGAATTTCTCCCCCCCATAAGTCGCTGGACGACTCTAGGCGGACTGTTTTTAGTCGGCACTGTTGGCGTAGCTTTTACCCTCGCTGCTGTCACAAAATACAACATAACGGTGAAAGCGGCTGCAACGGTTCGCCCGGCTGGGGAAATACGACTAGTGCAAGCAGCATTGGAAGGAACTATCAAAAATATCTCAATTAAAGAAAATCAGGTGGTAAAACAGGGGGATGCAATAGCCACCATTGATGACTCACAACTGCAAACTAAAAAAAGTCAACTGCAAGGAAATATCCAGCAGAATCAACAGCAACTGGTACAAATCGCAGCCCAACAACGTGCCTTAGATGGGCAAATTGCGGCGGAAATTGACCGCAAGAATCGCACTGTTGCTTCCGCCGAAGCAGAACTCAACCGTACCCAACGTGACTATCAAGACAAAAACGTCATCGCCAATAGCGAAGTTCAAGAAGCCGAGGCGAACATAAAAATCGCCCAAGATGAATTGCAAAAAGCTCACGCTGAATTAAAAGCAGCCCAAGCGAATGTCAGAGCCAGTGAAGCTGCATTAAAAGCAGCAAGCGTCAAGCGCGATCGCTATCAAACCATAGCTCAATCCGGCTCGATTTCTCAGAATCAACTAGACGAAGCACAACTGGCGGTTACTCAACAACAACAAGCCTTAGAGTCGCAAAAAGCCACTGTGGAAAGTCAAAAACAAGTGATTTCGCGGCAACGGCAAGCTGTAGAAGCGGCGATATCCCGAAAAAACCGTGCTCTAGCTGCGCTTAATCCAAGTAATGCAGTGGTATCAATGGCAAATGAAAAAATTGCCCAAGAACGTGCTATAGGTGGAGCGACGCTCGCTCGCTTGCAGCAAGAACGAGAAAGCCTGCATCAGCGTCAAATTGAAATCCAAAATCAACTCAACACCGGACAAAAAGACCTCAAGCAAGTTGAAACGGAACTGCAAAAAACTGTAATTCGAGCTTCCGAGGCAGGCACTATTCTGAAACTGGAACTAAGAAACCTGGGACAAGTTGTACGTCCTGGGGATGGTATAGCTCAAATTGCTCCCAGTCAAGCTCCTTTGGTAGTAAAAGCCCGTGTTGCCGCTCAAGATATTGGCAAAGTGCGGCTGTGTCAAGCAACACAAGTAAGAGACTGCCAAGAGGGCAAAGTGCTTTTGCGGGTTTCTGCCTATCCTTATCCAGATTACGGCACACTCAAAGGTGCGGTAAGAGCGATCGCTGCTGATGCCGTCATACCTCAAAATAACCCAGCTACTGCACCTGTTGCATCCTACTATGAAGTAACAATCGAGTCAGAACGACTTTATTTACACAAAGCCAATCAATCCTATCCCATCCAACCGGGCATGGACATCACAGCAGACATTATTTCTAGAGAAGAAACACTACTTACGTTTATTCTCAGAAAAGCAAGATTATTGACGGATTTGTGATGTTGTCCAAAACCCTCTGAAAGGCTGAGAAAGGGGAAGTGATAACTCACCTACAATCAAGAGGAAAGCTTTCGCCAAATGAGCCTTTCCTATGGACTTTCCCTTGGGGCGTCAAAACTTCTACCAAGAAATACAGCAACCAGACACCCAAATTGACTTGGCTGCCTCAGCACTTTATATTGCTCAAGAAGAATATCCCAACCTTGATATCGCTGAGTACCTCAATGCCCTCGATGTTATGGCAGCCGAGGTAGAGGAGCGATTGCCAGCTGAGCGGTATCCCTTACGAATCATCAAAAGCCTCAACCAATACCTGTATGATGACTTAGGTTACATCGGCAATACCAGTGATTACTACGATCCCCGCAATAGCTTCCTCAATGAGGTTATTGATCGGCGTAGTGGCATTCCTATTACCCTTTCCCTCGTCTACCTAGAAGTTGCTCGACGCCTTGATTTTCCGATGGTTGGCGTCAACATGCCAGGGCATTTTCTAATTCGCCCAGAGTTTGAAGAGGCTGGGATTTTTGTCGATACTTTCAATCAGGGTGAGATTTTGTTTGAGCAGGATTGTGAAACACGACTCGCCCAGATTTACGGGCGTGCGATGCCGTTGCAATCAAGTTTCACAGCACCAGTGAGTTCTCGACAGCTGTTGACACGGATGCTGACGAATCTGAAATTGATTTACCTTAATCGCAAAGACTTGCCTAGAGTGCTAGCCATGGTTGAACGGATTTTAATGTTGTTTCCCGATTCTCCTCTAGAATTACGCGATCGCGGACTTCTTTACTACCAAATGGGATATAGCTCTAAAGCCTCCCAGGATCTAGAAATTTATTTAGCCATGCTTCCCAATGCGGAAGATGCTGATGTAATTCGTCGATTGCTTGAGCAACTTCATCGTGAGGCTTAGAAGTCAAAACTCAAAAATAAGACCCCATGACATAACATGAATGCAATTTGGCGTCAAAACAGAACATAGATACAGTTGAAATCACTGTCACGTCTAAGTTTTTGTTCTCCTTCCTGACTCCTGAGTCGTTACTGCATCCTCTGGTACGTCTCTTCTGCAACTCGTTTGAGCCGTCTGAGCTGGGCTTTCATGTCTTTTTGGGTCCAGTTGACGGCAAAGGTGTTGAAACCCCAGCTAATCAAGGGATTAGGAATTTCAAACTCAAAACGGTTGAGAAGACGTGTCCCTTTCTGTGCTGGGTAACACTCCCAGCGATCGCGTCCTTGGAAAAATCCTGTGAAGTCCCAGACTACTAAACCCGGTTCCCGTTCGACGACAACGCTGTTTAGGGTAGGCTGCAACAGGGGAATTTGAATGATAAACCGACTGCGACTCCCGACATCTGTGCTCCACTTCCCTACAGGTTTACAACGTAGAACCGGGTTGAGCCAACGGTGCATCAAAGTCTGGTCGGTGATACAGCGCTCGACAACAATAGCACTGGCATTGATCTGGATCGATTGTTCAAAGACTTGAGCGTTAGACATTTAAAAATTCAACAGAGTGTCTATCTGGTATTGTTGCGTTGTTGGTACTTTGCCAGCTAGCAACATCATAAAAAAAAAGAGGTTTGAGCGCTAAAAACAACCAAATTCTTGATTTTTATGGCTTAATTATCCATATCGGTAGAGGTAAAGCCGCTATTTTGAGTTTAAGGTTGTCGCTGAACAGCTCAGCCCTATCTTAATTCGCTGCATCCCGATGACGAAGGTACTGATTGATTGAGAAGATAAGTATCATTAATCACGCCCAGCACGGTAGTCGCAAGGTTCGTGTTGTCTGTGAACATTGAGAATAACGCAACTAAGGAAGACCATGAACGAAACTTGGGTAGGTATTGTCCAAATTGTAGGAGTGGGTGTGCCGATCCAGGTGCATCCAGTTTTGGCGCAGGCACCCGCTCCAACCGTGGTACCGGGTCAACCAGGAGGAGTCGAAGCCTGGACAGACTACGGTGGCGGAATTATTCGGAATCTCAGCGCCTTTGTTCCTAACTTGCTAGGAGCACTTGCCATCCTGGTGATTGGCTTGCTCATCGCCTTGGTTGCTGCTGCTATTACAAAAGGTTTGCTCCAGCGAACCAATCTCGACAACAAAATTGCAGACTGGATTACTGGTCGTCAGGCAGGAACGGAGTCTCCACCCGTCGAGCAATGGATATCCAGTGCAGTTTACTGGATCATTATTGCCTTCACGGTGGTGGCGGTTCTAAACAGCCTAAACCTCCAAACCGTTTCTCAACCCCTGAATAATTTTCTCAACCAAATCCTTGGCTTCTTGCCTAAGCTGTTTGGTGCCGCGATTCTGTTGGGTGTTGCCTGGTTGCTAGCAACGCTCGTCAAGGTAGTGACAACACGGGCGCTACGCTTATTTCGTTTAGATGAGCGTTTAGGTCAGCAAGTAGAAACCCCTCCAGACAGACCAGTGGGGGAAACTCCTCCCCGCAGAACTACTGACTTCTCGCTTGCGGAAACGATTGGTAATGCGCTGTACTGGTTTATTTTCCTTCTGTTTCTGCCAGCAATTTTAAGCACCCTAGATTTGCAGGGTCCGCTGCTACCAGTGCAGCAGTTGCTCAATCAAATTTTGGGGATTCTGCCGAATATTTTGGCAGCTATCTTGATTGGCGCGGCGGGTTGGCTAGTTGCTCAAGTGGTGCGTCGTATTGTTACTAACTTGCTAGCAGCAGCAGGCACTGACCAGTTAGGGAGACGGTTTGGACTCCAGGCAGTAGCTGGCGGTCAGTCCCTCTCCTGGATTCTCGGAACAATTGTCTATGTCCTGATATTGATTCCCACAGCGATCGCGGCTCTCCAGGCTCTAAGGATTGAGGCAATCTCAACGCCTGCGATCTCGATGCTAAACCAGATCCTTAACGCTATCCCCAAAATCTTTACAGCGGCTTTGATTCTGGTCGTTGCTTATGTAATCGGTCGGTTTGTCAGTGAGCTAGTCACGAACATCCTAACTAGCATAGGCTTCAACAATATTTTTCAGTGGCTAGGTGTACCCTCACCCCGTGCGCCCCGCAGAACTCCAGTTACCCTAGCCGATGAAGTAGGATTGCCAGGGGCACCACCACCCTCGATGCAATCTTCACCAGTTCCCACTCGGACACCCTCAGAACTAGTGGGAATTATTGTCCTAGTTGGCATCATGTTGTTTGCCACCGTCGCGGCAACTAACATCTTAGAGATTGCAGCCTTGACAACCATTGTGACTGGTATTCTTGTCATCGCGGGTCAGATTCTGGGAGGGTTAGTTATATTTGCGATTGGTTTGTACCTAGCAAATCTTGCCTTCAGCTTAATTACCAGTTCTGGCTCTCGCCAATCAAGAATCCTGGGACAGACGGCTCGGATTGCAATTATTGCCTTAGTTTCAGCGATGGCGCTGCAACAAATGGGTATTGCCAGCCAAATTGTGAATTTAGCTTTTGGACTGCTCTTAGGAGCCATTGCAGTAGCGATCGCTCTTGCCTTTGGTTTAGGTGCTCGCGATATCGCTGCTACTCAAGTTCGCGAATGGCTGGATTCTTT
>DATNPH010000116.1:0-4877 GCA_036703315.1 Coleofasciculaceae cyanobacterium | reverse complement strand
CCTTAAAACCTATCTCCATCATTTTTGTCTTTGAGCGACAGTAACGTTGCTCAAGAGTGCCATCTACTCCCATTGTCGCGCCATAACCCTGTACTCCCATTGCTGCTTTCCAAGGCAGATGTTGAATCCGAGTCAAGAAGTCGGGGTCACAATTGTTTCCTTCTACCTTCTGCCTTCTACCTTCTGCCTTCTACCTTCTGCCTTCTGCCTTCTACCTTCTGCCTTCTACCTTCTGCCTTCTACCTTCTGCCTTCTGCCTCCTGCCTCCTGCCTCCTGCCCTCTTCAATTGTGGCGCGGATATCTTATTTGTATGCCGCACCACAGGGTTATTATCACAACTGCGATCGGATTGCTAGATAACACGCCTAACGCAGGCGAGCAACTAACTCCTCATAATATTCCTGGGTCTCATCCGGTAAATAATTTGTTCTTTGCAACCTTCGATCGCGCAACCAATACGAATCCGTAATATGAATACGGCTGAGAAAATCTAGGTCGTGGGAAATCACCCAAAGTGCACCGTGATATTCATTCACCGCTTCCACCATCTGCTCCACGGTAGGAATATCCAGATTGTTCGTCGGTTCATCCAGAATCAGCAAATCGATTTTGGATATACCGAGCATTGCCAGTGCCAATCTCGCTAATTCCCCTCCACTCAACACCGATGCCGATTTATAAACATCATCATTGAAGAAGAGAAAATGTCCAAGCTGCTGTCGGATAAGTTGATACTCTAGCTCCGGATTTGCGGCTTGTATATTCTCTACAATTGTGAAATCTCGATTCACCAATTCATAGGTTTGATCGAGATAGACGACATTCATCGTTGGAGAAAGTAATATCTCACCAGATTCCAGAAAGGCGTGTGTGCCTTCCCTGTTGAGAATTGCTTTTGCCAAGCTAGATTTACCGGAACCATTTGCTCCGGCGATCGCGACTCGCTCTCCAGAAGCCATATGAAACTGAATGTTCTCGATCAACAGGCGATTAGCAACCCAGAGATTCGCCCCCTGAATTTCAATTAGATTTTTGTGCTTTTGACTCGTTTGTTCAAGCTGAATACTTGTTGCTTTATTCGTTCTAACTTTCGTTTCACCCACTTTTTGAGCGGCATCTGTAATGGCGGCTTCATGTTTCTGCTTCAGTTTTGCAGCCGTCACTTCAGCTTTTCGCTTTAATGCTCCGGCTGCCACCTTGTCAATGCTGCCACTCAAAAATTTTTGGCGACCATTTCTCCGAGATTGGGCGGCGCGTTGCTGCTCTTGCATAGCAGCAGCTTGGGCACGTTTGACTTCTTTTTTGGCAACTTCGTGCGCTCGCAATCTTGCCGACAATTCTGTCTGCTTCTGCTCTCGATACAAGGAGAAATTCCCACCGTATACACTCACCCCATTAGGTGTTAGTTCCCAAGTTGTATCAACAACGCGATCGAGAAAGAAAGGCTTGTGAGAAACAATCACAAACGCACCATCGAACTGCTTGAGGAATTGCGACAGTTCCTCCAGTGCCAGATAATCCATGTGATTAGTCGGTTCATCCAGCAGCAGAACATTGGGTTGTTGGGACAAACCGATTGCCAGAAACAGCTTCGTCAGTTCGCCACCGCTTAAAGAAGCGATCGATAGAGACAAATCTGGCGTTGTGTTGAACTGCGTCTCCAGAATGTTGCTAATCTTCCACCACTCATCCGAGATGGAAAAAAGGAAATTTTGCACTGTATCCGCTTTGATTTGCTGTCGAATAGTGCTGATTTGGGGCAAATAGTAGATCGATGCATTGCGCCAAACAGAACCGACACTAGGCTCAATCTGCCCTGCCAGGATTTGCAGCAGCGTCGATTTCCCAACTCCATTAGCACCGACAAGCGCTACGCGATCGCCAGCAGCAAGGCTTAATTGCACGTTTTTGAATAGCCTGCGCTCTGGCGGAAGTTCATACGTCAAGCCGTCAGCCAACAAATAGGGCTGCTGTGGCATATTGACCACCTCCAAGTTATGTAAATGTTAGAAAATGCTCAGACAGGAATTACTTGCAGCAGAACGTTATCTTGTGTTCGGTGCGTCACCGCTGCCATCCTGTAAACGATTCAGATTAGCTTTCGTTGTAGCGTCGTTAGCTCATGTCTGGATTTGAAATCAAGAAAATCCATATTACAGGATATACTACATCAGAGAATTCGACAATTCCTTTGGCGGTAAAATCTTGTATTCACTCAACTAGGCACACATCACTAAGACTAAAGTACGTTGCACGGTAGGGAGTAGACTTCACCCCATCAGTTCACCCGATTGGGTGAAAAGCTTGGTGAGCTTAAATGGTTGGTGGTTTATTTGTGCCAAGCCCAAGAAAAGGAACCTCTAATTAGTTCGGATGCGGATCATGTGTACTACCGCAAAGGAGCAATGGCAATCTATACTTTGAAAGATTACATCGGTGAAGAAGCCCTGACCAAAACACTAGCAAAGTATTTGCAATAGCGTTCCAAATACTCCAAAAAAGTACCGCCTTATCCCACCGTTGTTGATTTGGTCAATTATCTACGAAAAGCCCCGCCGCTGCATCAGCGATACTTAATTACTGACTTATTTGAAACTATCACCCTTTACAACAACCGTGCTTTATCAGCAACCGCAACAAAACGCCCTGATGGTAAGTATGAAGTTAAGTTGAATGTATCTGCCCAGAAGTTGCGTTCTGATAAAAATGGTAATACTAAAGTTATTCCGAATTTCGCCGCTTATTCATAAGACAAACCAAGAAGTTTTCAATGGGGAGAGCGATTTGTGATCACTGGTGCAGGCTTTTCTTCTAGAATATCTACTTCAGATTGATTTAAAACTTTTGGCTTCATTTGGCGCAAATCGAGCAGCACGGAGTTGACATTATCAAACTTAAAGTATTCAGTCAGAGTCCCAATTTTATAATTAAAATCCTTGTATCGATGTTTGAAGTACAGCTCGACATTGCCCCGATGTTCCCAAGTTCCAAGCACCTCGATCGCCACCGTATTAAAGTGTAATTTCATATCTCGCTGCACCTCTTTAACTCGTTGTTCAATCTCACGACAAGTTACACCAATTTTGTGGAAGGTTTTTCCATCCACCAGAATTTCTAAAAAGTACAAGGTATTAGTCAGAACCCGCTTGAAGAGAGCGCGATAAATCTGGAGGTCAGCCAGCCGTTCAGGTAAGGTAGATAAGGAAGCGAGTTGAGCGCGTTCGGCTTTCTGTTCTAATTGGACTAACTTCTCACAAAGCAGAGGTTCTTGGACTTCATTGAACAGCGTTAACGACAGCGCCCCGACAGGAATCTTCCCCAAAGACGTGAACTCGTAAAATCCACCCCGCTCCTCGTTAAAAGCTAGCAACTTAGAGGAAACTAATCTCCAAGACGGTTTGACGCAAATGTCATAGTTGCTAATTCCATAGTTGTTCCAGAACACTTTTAATTCGTCTAGCTCTTTAACCGATAGCTGGATGTTGAAGTTGTCATAGAGCGGTAAATTGGGGATTTTCCCTCGCGTTACGGTAAGGCAAGTTTGCCCTTGATGAGCAAAATGGTGTTCCTTAATTTTGCCCTTCTTGGCTATCAATTTATCTTCACAGTAAGGGCAGCTAAGACCTGTCTTACCGCTCGACACTTCTTCAATGCCAACCAAGGCATTGTTTTCATTAACGCCGTACCTCAATAACATAAAACCAACCTCTTTTTAATACTCCTAATTCAGTCTTAATTAAGTGAGGTATAAGCTCCCTAAATCGACTAAAATACTATTAGCTAATCTCAGTAGGAATAGACTGGTTCGACCAGCCGCGCCAACAATCCGTGGAAAACGAGACACCCCTCGCAGCTAGGATGCGTCCCCGCACCCTTGATGAATTTATCGGGCAAGACCACATCATCGGACCTGGACGCCTGTTGCGCCGTGCGATTCAAGCTGACCAACTTTCTTCTCTTATCTTTTTTGGTCCACCGGGTACGGGGAAAACAACCCTCGCTCGGATTATTGCCAATACCACCCGCGCTCACTTCATTGCGATTAATGCTGTCCTCTCTGGGGTAAAAGAGATTCGGGAGGCAATTTCTACCGCTCAAAAACGCCAAAAGGAACATACTCAGCGCACTATCCTTTTTGTTGACGAGGTTCACCGCTTCAATAAATCCCAACAGGACGCCCTTCTTCCTTGGGTGGAAAACGGAACAGTTACTCTGATTGGCGCAACCACAGAAAATCCCTACTTTGAAGTTAACAAAGCTTTAGTGAGTCGTTCGCGCATCTTTCAGCTCAAGCCCCTCGATGAAGCTGACTTGCGCGGTGTCCTCCAACAGGCACTAAATGACTCAGAACGCGGTTATGGTCAGCTATCTGTAACAGTAGAGCCGGATGCGATCGCACATCTAGTCAATGTCGCCAACGGCGATGCCCGTTCATTGCTCAATGCCTTGGAACTGGCAGTCGAGACAACACCACAGGATGCCGATGGTGTCATTCGCGTTACGCTCGCTGTAGCAGAGGAATCGATTCAGCAGAGGGCAGTACTCTATGACAAGGAAGGAGACGCCCACTTCGATACCATCAGTGCCTTTATCAAAAGTTTGCGAGGTTCCGATCCCGATGCGGCTTTATACTGGCTAGCCAAAATGGTTTATGCCGGGGAAGACCCCCGCTTCATGTTCCGGCGAATGTTGATTCTGGCTAGTGAAGATGTGGGACTGGCTGACCCCAATGCCGTAGTGGTTGTTAATGGCTGCGCGCAAGCCTTTGAGTGGGTGGGGATGCCAGAAGGACGCTATCACTTGGCTCAAGCTACGCTGTATCTTGCCAATGCTCCCAAATCTAACAGCGTCATGGGCTTTTTCGATGCGCTAGGGG
>DATNPH010000183.1:0-23510 GCA_036703315.1 Coleofasciculaceae cyanobacterium | reverse complement strand
CGGTCACAAGGAGGCAAAGACACGTATAAAAACCTAGAATACCTCCATCTCTACTGTCACCAGCAAACTCACAACCTGGCAGCTCAGTGATTTTTGGAAGCCGGATGCGGTGAAAGTCGCACGTCCGGTTTTGAGAGGGGGGAAGGTTAGCGATAGCACTCCCCTACTCACCTCGGTTGTTGGAGCCAGAGCCAACCCTTGACTTTCCAGGGCTAGGGGTTGGCTTCTGACCCGTTGCTGTTGCAACAGTATAATTGTAGCAACTTGCTCACATCTAAGCAAGTGTTTTTTGTTACGAAATAAAAAATAATTTAGGAAAAATTGCGGATTTAAATAACGGCAAAAATACGGGTAAATGGCAAAACCAGCCCGGAAATTAATTTCCGGGCTAACAGATAAAGTCCATTCAAATGGACTGAAACATTTGCCTTTGTGAAATCAACATTTAGTCCTCTTCAGAGGACTTGAGCTATTAGCCAGGGAATTGATTCCCTGGCGGGTGGAGGACGAGTACCAAATCTCAGCTAAAACCTAACTAATGTTATTTTTTACGCTTAGGCTTCGTCGAATGCGCTGGTTTCTCTTTTTGTCTGGCTTTTGACCTATCCAAGGCACAAAAACCTTGCTAAATTGAGTTAAAGCAACAACAAAAAGAGTACTCCCATGAATGATTGTGCTTAAAGCATCTGCATATTGCAGAAACGTCGATGGATCTAATGGTTTGGGTGCTGTAGGCGTCATGGGTTGAATCGTACAAATCAATTGTTGTGGTTTGCCTACTGCTTTTTGACAGTGCAATAATTGATTTTCTTGCTGTTGCTGATGTTGTTGAGTTTCCAAATTTTGGTTAATCATTGCCTGAAGCCTTTTGTCTTTCTTGATAAGACTATGATGACTTTCGGCTTATACAGTTGAGGTTGGCTTAAGTAGGAAGCTTAGCAGTTCTGTCTTTTGTAGGGAGACGTAGGTTGTTGTAGGGATAAGTATTCTCTAAATGGTTGGTTTGAAAATCCGCTCTTCAACCGCGATCGCGAAATCCGGCGAGTATTCGAGGTTCTCAATAGCGGTAGTAGCGTTGCTCTAATTGGAGAGGAAGGTATCGGCAAATCCTCTCTGCTGTGGAAAATTTGCCAACAGGCGGAAAGTTGCCTCCACTCACCGCGTCAGTCAGTTTTCCTAGATTTGAATTGGGTTAATGATGAAAATGACTTCTACAGTGCTTTATGTCACGAGGTTGGTATCCCTGAAAGCAAAGACTATAGCCTAACTCGCAATTTGCGCGATCGCAGAATCTTATTAGCTATAGATAATGTGGGGAAGATGACCTGGGTTGGGTTTACTCGTGGAGTACGCGATCGCTTGCGTGGTTTAGCAGAGGGCAGCAATGCTCCGTTAAAGCTGATTTTAGCGGCTAGTGAACCTCTGGAGCGTCTTTTTAACGATAGTCAGAATGAAGGCAAGACATCTCCGCTTGCAGGTATTTGCCAAGAGGAGAACCTAAAACCTTGGGATGAAACTATTGCCCGTGCTTTTATTGATGCTCGTCTTGCTATGACTTCGGTGCGTTTTACTGAGGAGGAAATAATCCAGCTAGTGCAGGAAAGTGGCGGACATCCTCGGCAACTGATGCAGTTGTGCTATCAAACTTATTCCCGGTATGTGGAGGGTGGAGAATGAACCTCTTGCAACCGTCAATCTGCGCCCACAGGCTGAAGTCTGGGGCTACACAAACAAAACCTGCCTACGCAGGTTTCAAGCACAATTTGCTCTTAGTCCGCGTAGGCGGACTTCGTTTGTATAGCCGCGAATTCATTCGCCAGGTATTTTTACCAGAAGTCTATTACCTGGAAGGTGTGCAATGAGTCAACACCGCCCTGTTCCTCGCTTAGACTTAGCCCCCAACCTGAGGCGACCCCTATCGTTGTGGAATCCACTGGATTACCTGCGGTTGTTGTACTGGGTCTTTTTCTTTCCTCAAGCTTTACGGCAGTATTTGTATGTTTATTACAGAGGTTTGATTCCTAATGAAAATCCGAGTCGAAAAAATCTTTGGGGATTATTGCCTAATCCTAAGTTGCGTCAATTGGTTTTCCAAGGAATCATATTGGCAATTATCACACCATTAATTCAAGGCGTAATTCTTAATAGAATAGGTCTTTTATTAGATTACAAATCTATATTAGGAAATTATATTTTAATTGCTTTGTTTAGTATAATAATTGTGTTTGCTTTTATTGTTTATAAAACAGAGAGTAAAAATAATACAGAAAATATTTTTCAATTATCTATAGGTTTAGGTATAGGTTTAGATGTTACTCTAAATCTTGTAGTTTCCACTTTTAGCGCACCTTCAAAAGAGGTATTTGCAAACTTTGCATCTATCGCATTTTTATCCCTATTAGGAGGATTTTGGATAGGTGTAGCAAGTGTTTTAGTCTTAGGTGTCTTAACTGATGTGAGTGTTTTTTTTCTTTTCATTATGGGCATCTTTGTGTTGATATTAGCAACATTCATGGGGCTAATGATGCCTGTTCAAAAGATTCCAACAGACTTAGGCATAACCACAACTATTTTAGTCTTTCTTGTTTCAGTTACAGCATCTATAATTGGCACCTGTTTGGCATTTATACGTCTTGATAACTGGTTTTTTAGTTTGTTTTTTTTTGCGAAAAGAAATTAAGATTAATCTAGTCAGATCGCTACCCCGTGTAACTCTAATTCCTGTACCGTACCTATCTTCTAATTTAAGATATTGGCTACTATATGATTGGGAAGAAGGTCTAATAAATACTAAGCAAATTTTTACTTACACCCTTCAGTTTATTCCTGTCATTAGCACTTTGAATCAAGTGCTTTCTGAAATACCCTTGGATCAAGTCATATATCGTGTAGCACAGTTAGCTGAACCTCCTTACAATTGGGAACTGCTTCGTTGTGTGTCAGTTCCTCTGTTTTCAATTTCCTTTCGCAAGGACACTCCTGCTCGTGCTGCTGCTGCTGGTTTCTGGTTTCTACATGAGAAGATGCTACGCAGCGCAGTAGAAGCTTTCGCCGTAGTGCGTTCTCTTCCTTATGGAGAAGAGCTGTTCCTAATTACTCTAACTCTCTCTACTTTTGATAGTGCTAGAAATGTGAGAGATATTGCTACCCTTGAGCTTCCTGCTTTTCCCAAAGAACCTTTGCTGCGTCCAGCAACGTGGGAAGCTCTTACTAGTTTGCGTCGCATTGCAGAAGATATTCAAGTCATTCAGCATAGTTTGTCTCGTTCTGCTAGAGCTTTTGCTCTTACTCGTGCGATTGGGGAACTCAAAAAACTGCGAGACAAACCCTACGCTTTTCCTGAACTAGAGCGAGAGCTAATCAAAACGATAGTTTGGAATTGGACAGTAGCCCTACTGGATGTAGCTAGTGAGGTAGGCAAAGCTTCCATTACCGAGCGGATACATAATCCTTATGTAGTCGGTGACCCAGTTGAAGGACATCTCTTTGTCGGACGGGAAGACGTGCTGAGACAGCTAGAAGAACTCTGGGTGATGAGTCATCGGCTGCAATCTGTCGTTCTCTACGGACACCGACGCATGGGCAAAACATCCATCCTCCTTAACGCCGCTAACTGTTCAGGGTCAGGGGTAAAAGTTGCCTATGTCAACCTGCTGCGTTTGGGAGATAGCCCTCAAGGAGTCGGGGAAGTACTGATGGCGATTAGTGATGCCATTTCCGATGCGGTAGGCTGCACACCCCCAGATGATGCAGATTTGCTGAACCTTCCCTACCGTACCTTTGAACGCTATTTAAAACAGGTCGAAGCACATCTTAGCAGTGGGTTAATCGTCGCCCTAGACGAATTCGAGAAAATCGAGGAACTGATAGAAGCTGAGAAAATCCCTAAAGACTTTATGGGGTATCTGCGGGGGCTGGTGCAAATGAGTTCCAAAGTTGCCTTCGCCTTTGCAGGTTTGCACACCTTGGAAGAGATGACAGCCGATTACTTCCAACCTTTCTTCGCCAGCGTCATCCCCATCCACGTTGGCTTCCTGCAACCTGGGGCTACCCGCCAGATTCTCGCCAACCCGGATGAAGACTTCCCCCTCGACTACACCCCCGAAGCGCTAGACCAAATCTACACCCTCACAGCAGGTCAGCCCTATTTAGTTCAGCTAGTGGGATTCCAGCTCGTTCGCCGCTACAATGACTTTGTTTTCGAGCAAGGACGTTCCCGCAACCCAGTCTTCACCGTGGAAGACGTGGAAGCCGTTATCAACGACCCCGAATTCTTCAAGCGGGGACGCTACTACTTCGATGGTGTTTGGGGTCAAGCAGCACGAGGGGCTTCTGGGCAGCAGGCGATACTAAGGGCATTGGCACCTCATCCGGAGGGGTTAACTCTTGACGAATTAAGGACACAATTAGACGAATTGGTAGGGGCGCAAGGCCTTGTGCCCTTACAAAAGGAAACATTGCAGGAAGCCCTGAAGACTCTGACGCGCCACGATGTTATTCGAGAGAGGGAGGGGCACTGGCGTATTATTGTTGAACTGTTTCGTCGTTGGGTTCTGCAATTTTAGGGATTCTACGATTTTGCCTCCTATCTCATCTGTTCAAAACGCGATCGCCATTTTCTTGGAGAGAATTGCGTGAGCCAAAGCCCTTGAGTATCTGGCAAAGAACCTCTATCTACTACTTATTATTTCTTTACAAAAATCTATCCAAGTGAAGATGGCTGATTGCTGATCACACGCACCTCCGATAGAGGAAAAAGTGATTCGGTTGCACAACCATAAAAAGTAAAGAACTTAATACAGAAAACCTATGAGATACAGAATTATTACCGCTTTGGGAGTTCTGGCAGCTGTCACAGGATTAGCTAGCTCAGTTCAGGCACAATCAACAGCAGCATCGAACTCCAGAACTGGAGGACTTACCTTGTCTGGTAACTCTCTAATGGGTATTAGAGATAGAACAGTGCAAGATGATTTTAATCGATTCTTTTTAACTAATGATTCGATTCCTACAATTAGCAATTCTCCAACTACTGTAATTAATAGTGCTGGGCCTGCTAACACTGTGAACGCGCAACAGACAGGCATCTTGCAGCTAAGTGATAATGTGCAAGTAATTACCAACGACTCACTTTCTTCTCCACTTAGTCGTTATCCTGGGCGACAGCATGAGCCATTGCCCAACGTTGAAAGAGTACAAGTGCAGCTTGGGGGAGACTAATCGTAACTGGAATTGATTACAACAATCCTTCCATCTCAAACGACTCGATCGCCTCAATCATCTGAAGACCCCGAGGCTCACCCACTTTCAACAGTGCAGCCTTAGCATCTTCGCGAACCCCCATATCTTCATCTTCCGCAAAGGCTTCGAGCAAGGCATCGATCGCACCTGCGTAGACTGCGTTTGAGGGGAGTTCCCGACATAACTGTCCTAATGACCAGGCACAGTTACTTCGCACGGCAGCAATAGGGTCTCGCTTTAAAGCTCTAATTAGGGGCGGAATTGACACCACAATGTCTTCATACTCCAACTCAGCCATTTGCGCTAGAGCACTAGCTGCCCACAAACGCACGGCTGAAATCTCAGTTTTCAGGGCGTCAGTCAGTGAAGGTAAAGCACGGCGATCGTGGCAATTTCCCAATGCCCAGACCACTCCTTTGCGTACATATCCATTCCAATCCCGATTCAGCTGCTCAATCAACGGTTCAACCGCTGTTGAACTAGGATTGCGTCCGAGCGCATAGGCAGCACTCACTCGCACCAAGGGGCAAACATCTTTCAATAAATTAATCAAATAGGGAATCGCCCGCTCATCCTGAATTTCACAAAAAGCTCTTGCTGCCAGCATCCGTTGCGGCGTCTCCCGTGCCGTTAACAGTGCCAGCATCGCTTCTGGATCAGGCTTTTGAGCTTCTGATTCGGAATCAATAGGCTCTATGTCATCTAGAGGGCTTTCTAGATCAGCCGCATCGAGTACGCTCAGATCGTCATCATCATACATAGTTGACAAAGTATCGCATCCTATCCAATTGCACCAATCTCTATTGGCGACTCTTAACAACAAAAGATAGCAAAACGTTAAGAAAACTAAATTTAACTCGCTGGTATCTCAGATTCAAAAGCCGAATTTGGTATATTACACCACACTGAAAGCATGCTTTATATCAGTTTTATAATGTACATAATCACAGGGGGGGTAATGTGACAGACCACCTAGAGCCTTATCGACGCATGGCTCGTTCAATTAAATTTTTTCCCCCACTTTCCTTGACCCAGCCGTCTCAAGAGTCAGTGGTTGAGCCAGTAACACCACTGCCAATTAGTGTATCGTCCAGCAAATCCCTGGCTCAGACCCAGGAAATTTCAGAGGAGGGGCCACCGATTGACCCTTCTGAACATATAGCGGCGTTAGTACATGAAGCGGTTTCCAAGCCAACTGTGCTTCCCATCAGCCATGCATTTCTGGAGAATATAGGCGATCGCATCAGTCGATTGACCACGCCCAAGCCTGTAGAATTGCCGCTCATCCAGCCCAAAATGCCCCAACCTGATCCGAATTGGACATCAGCCCAAGGAAGTCCAGCCGAGTCAGCAATTGACCTTTCTGAACATACGGCTGCCTTGGTGCATGAGGCTGTATCAAAACCCACTGTGCTTCCCAATAGCTATACGATTCTGGAGGATATAGGCGATCGCATTAGCCGCTTGACCACTCCTGCGCCTGTAGATACCGATGCTATCCCGCCTCAAATTCCTCAACCTGAGTCGGTAAGTATACCTGCTCCTACAATTGAGCCTCAGCCTATGGAGGGTGAAACAAAAAAGTCGATAGACGATGCCCATCCAGAAGCCTCTACCTCAGCAACGGTTGTCGCCGAAGCACCTATAGTCGAAGAGGTACACAGCGACGACTCCGCTGTGGGCGTCGTCGAACCCTTGGAAGTCGAAGAAAAAGCCAACGAGACTTCAGTAATGGATGCCGTCGAATCCGCTGCCGTCAAAGAAACAATCGATGACAAGGCGGCCACGGTTGTTTCTGAACCGATTGAAGTCGCAAAGGAACCTAGTGACGAACCAGCTGCGGTTGTCACTGAATCGGTTGAATTGGAAGACACTACTGACCACCAAGCGGCTGCTACAGTTGTTGCTGAATCGGTTGAAGTCGAAGAGAAGCCCAATAACTCTTCAGATAACAACACTCCAGCAGATGTTGCTACTGAAGCCGTTGCAGTCACAGATACAACATCTGAAGATATCCCCGACGCTAATACCTCAGTAGCTGAAGCAGAAGACGAGAAATCGCCAACGCTCTTACAGAGGGTATCTTCAGTGATTGAGGCAGTTTCAACGGCTTTCAAAAACCAAGATGCTGACCAGACAGATTCAGAACCTGTTGAAGAGCCTTCCCCTTTAGGCTCAGCAGCAACTGAAAGTCCTACCAACGATACCCTTGAACCATTGACGCCTGATGCCCCAGTTGCGGAAGCAGAAGACGTTCAAGCACCCAGCTTACTAGAGCGAATTTCCTCAGTAGTTGAAGCGGTTACCACCACTCTTAAAGACTCAGATGTCGATAAAAAGAATTCAGAGGTAGCCGTAGAACCAGTACCAGCAGTGGATGAACAATTGTCAGACACTAAGGTTGAAACCTCAAAAGTCACAGGTTCTCAGTCGGACACAGCTGTCTCAGATAGCACTTCTAAGTCTGCCAAGTCCCAAAGCAAGAAGAAGACCAAGGCAAAAGGATTTGGTAGTGCTAAAGGCAAATAAGTTGGTAGACAAATTAGGAAGGTAGGCAGGATGGGGAAGGTGGGGAAGATAGGAAAGACAGAGTAGTTATCTCCCTCATCTCCCCCATTGCTCCAATTTGCCTTACCAGACCTTCCACAATTTCTACATCACAAGCTTTCAGGTCTTCTATTGTGCAGGCACGATAATATCGTGCCCTAGGGCGTGTTTTCTCGCCTTCCCCGCCAGATTCAGATCCCCCTTGCATCTCCTCACTTTCATCTCCGGCTTGAAAAGGGGGACTTTGACTGAATTCTCCCCCCTTCTTAAGGCCGGAGCGACCGGAGCCGAAGGTGAGGATGAGGAGCTGGGGGGATCTCCGAGTTTGAAAACACGCCCTAGAGTGTCATCAGCTTTTTTCAGATTAAATTCATCAAGGCTTTATTATTTCATCGAAGATTTTAAAGAATATGAAAAACCCTTGAAATCTTCCCTATAGCGTCTTTTCAATTTATAGGACTTGGCTATTATAAAGTCATACAATTAAATATTTCTTCAATCGCTTAATTTTTTATAAAACTTTAGCCAAAAGAAATAGCTCAAAATTTTTAAAATTAGCATTGATACTTTTCCTGCATCAATCGCTCTTCAACTTGCAGCTTATCTTGGAGAAAGCTGTATAAAGTCATTTTTGTATCAAGAACGTAGCAGATTGAAATGAAACCTAGGAACAAGTCTAGTAATGAATGCACTGGTAAAGTATTTTCAAGGGTTCCAGACAATCTTGTCTGAATCCACTAAAGGTTTAACTCTAAATCCTCAAGAAAGCCTCAAGAGCAATCATGGTAAAGCTCAAGAGGAGGAAGTCTGTTTATTAGATTCATTAAAAAGTCCACATCAACTAAACAAGCCAAGTATTGGCTGTGATTCTCTATTTGAAAACATCAATATAGATGAAATAGTTAATTTCTTAAGAAACAATGGATTTTCTTTAGGAATAAACTTACCTCCATGTGTTGTCAAAGAAATCCTTGAATTTGCAAAGTATACGCCTTATTATGCTAATGGGAATACAAGTCTAGGCTTCTATCATGCTGACAAAGAACAAGCACAAATGAAGCATGGAAAACCGTTTTTTTTTGGAAATTATTACAATACAGCTTTACTTTGCTCAGCCATCAGAAAACTTGAAACAGATCCAACCTTATTAGAAATTGCGCGTCAGTATCTACAAGCTGAACCCATACACCAAGGAAATCAACTTTGGTGGAATTTTCCAGTAGATTCAACTATCTCTGAGCGACAGCGAGCTTCTCAGATGTTCTACTATGGCTCAAATAACTATCGTTTGCTGAAGTTTGTATTTTATATAACGGATGTAGATTTGTGCAGTAGCCCTCATGTCTGTGTACAGAGGAGCCACGTTAATAAAAAGTTTTCATATCGATTTCTGGGTAGAGGAGACTCATACCAAGAACTTATTAAATATTACGGTTATAAGAATTTAGTACCGATTTGCGGAAAAGCGGGTTCTGGATTCGTGGAAGATACACGTTGTTTCCATACTGAAACTCCTCCTGGCAGTAAAGAACGCTTGACGCTACAAATAGAATTTGCTCTTAAAGACTACAGCAGACCGAATGATATTAGAGAGGCTTCTCAGCTAAAATGTATTCTCTAACTGGCAGCTTTTTAAAAAGCAAGAATTAAACAACTAATAGAACATTGACCAAAAGAAGCAAGGGGAAAGGAGGCAGGGAGCAAGATTTTCCCCCTGCTGCTTGTGGGCAGGGGATGAGGGGCTGAGGTTCCAAGGACTTTTGCAAGAAGTCTAATCCTTAATTGCCCTCTAACTTCAGCCCGAAATTGTCGCACGAAATTGATTTACAACCCGATCTAGACCAACTGAACGCGAGGCTTTGAACAGTAGGCGATCGCCAGGTTGCACCAATTCCTTGAGACGCTTGACTACAGCATCATGGCTGGAAAAGCACTGGGCTGGCAAAGAAGCAGCGCCCTGCGCGATCGCTTCCGCTTCTGGGTCGTCTACCACAACCAGCAAGGCATCAAGATTCAGCTGCTCCGCCTCCGTTCCGACTTGCCGATGGAATTGAGGCGATCGCTCTCCCAATTCCTTCATTGCCCCTAGCACGGCAATATGCCGCTTTCCTGGAGTCTGAGCTAACAGCTGTAGTGCCGCTATCATGGATTCCAACCCAGCATTGTAGGTTTCATCAAGAATCACAATGTCGTTCGGCAACTCGTAGCGCTGCGATCGCCCAGAAGGCAGCGTAACCGCCAAACCCTGAGTAAGAGGTGTCCAGTCAACCTCAAGGACTTTAGCCACACCAAGCGCTGCCAGATAGTTCAGGGCGTTGTGCTGACCTGCTAGAGGGAGAGGAAGCCGCATTCCCTCAACTTCGAGTGTTTCAGAGTCAAGCAGCTGCCCTCGTAAATCACCACCTTCCAACCCATAGGTTAAGGTCTGTCCCTGCCAAACCGTCGCCGCTGTTTCGATCAATCGTTGGTTGTCGTGATTGAGAACAGCAACACCTGTGGTAGGCATTTCGGCTAATAACTCACACTTAGCTTTTGCGATCGCCTCCTCGGAACCCAAAAGACCAATATGAGCCGTACCCACATTCGTAATCAGACTAACCGTTGGACGCGCTATCTGACTCAACAGCGCAATCTGTCCGGGTCCACGCATCGCCATTTCTATCACGGCATAGTCATGCTCTGACCCCAATTCCAGCAGTGTTTTGGGTACACCAATTTCATTGTTGTAATTTGCCTGGGTTTTGAGCACGTTCCCTTGGGTTGACAAAACTGCCGCGATTAACTCTTTTGTCGTGGTTTTGCCCACGGAGCCAGTTACGGCAATTATTGGGATATTGAACTGGTCACGCCACCATCTGGCAATTTGCTGGTAGGCAACTAGGGTGTCTTCTACTTGCAGTTGCGGAACATCCTTGAGCTGGCTACCAGTGCGACGCTCAGTAATGACGGCGATCGCTCCTTTTTCTACAGCCACTCCTGCAAAGTCGTGCCCATCAAACTTTTCGCCACACAGTGCCAAGAATATGTCGCCTGGTTTGAGGCAACGAGTATCGGTCGTAATACGGCAAGCAAGTGCCACGGCTGCTTCATCCGATAGATTCACTGGCGTGGCGGCGATAACCTCAACAAGTTGAGTCACAGAAACCTGACAAGGCATAAGTCTATATACTCACAATTGACAAAATTATGCTTTGCTGGAGTAATGTTTTGTAATACATAGTGAGAGGAGGAATAAACGGTTACTTCATTGAATCTTTACAATTTTGACGTATATCTGCCGATATCGATAGGGATCGAATCAAGATATGCTTAACTTGGGATACCTTGTTATAAGTGTGGGATGTCTTTTTGTCTACCCTCATCAGCAGGGTAATTCATCATGTAATCGAAGATTTTGGTGTCCAGGCTGAAGCGTAGGTTAAATTCAACATGAAATCGTTTCAACAAAACCCTATTAACTAGCCCTAGCGTCTCACGTAGGAGGGCTCACTAAAGTGACTACTTGGACAAACTCTGACATTCGACAAACTAGCTTAGAAGAGCAGCAGCTCTATGATCATCTCCTGTATTGCGTACAGGTTGAGCTGCCGACTGAATTGATTGAGCGCTTCAAAGGCCTCTTTTTGGATGGAGCGAGATATGTAGATCCGCAAGTCTGGTTGGCTTTGGAAAAGCTGGCAATGGACAAGCGGGCTGACCAAGAATTCAAGTTTGTACTCAACCGATGCTGCCACATTCTGATCAATCGCTGGCAGATGCAACCGCAACTACAAGGAGCGATCCCCGAGCTGGTAGCTTTATTTGATAATCCACCAGATCCTAAAAAGGTTCACTCTCGTGGGGCAAGGCGTCTGCGGCAGCTGGTGCAGCTTTTCACAGAGACAGAGCAATATCTAACATTGCGACGCTTGTCTCAGGTGATGAGTGAAACGGCAGAAGCTAATGGTTCCAGGGTAGTGGGATCCCTAATTCAGCGGTATCCCTATTTATATGAGCATTGCCTTCTGAGTGAAGACAGCAGTTATGAGCACCAGCAGACTGTACGGCAGATTCAATCGCGGGTTCAGCGACGCTTTGAGCTGGATCTGTCTCAATACGTAACGTATCAGGTGCGACGTGCTCAAGCGATGCGCACACCGTCGAAAGAAGGGCAGGGAAGAATTATCCATCCGGTAGAAAATCCTACACTGTTGACCGATCGCGAGTTGGCGGCTGCCCTCAAGCAGTATGTCGGCAAAGTGCAAGGTTGCGATACATACCGGGATGTTGCCCAGAGCTTCCTGACTCACAGTAGCCAAACATCTTCTTACAAAGAGTTTAAGGACGATTTGTATGAGTACCTAACGGCTTCGATTGACCCAGCTTATGGAAAACGTCAATTTAATGACCGACTGTATACTCATCTCCACAACATACTGCCTCAATGCAATTTCCAAAGACCCAGCGAATTTCTGCTGGTACGAACCTGTAGTCAATTGTTGAATTTCCTAGTGGTGGAAAGTCCTCAACGACCTAACCACTTTATTTTTGTCGATCTGATTACTAACTTGGGAGCAATCTTCACCACTGGCTTGTTGCTCAAGATTGTGCTGCTGTGCCGTAAAGTTAAACCCTATTTGGAAAAACGATTTTCCATTTTGTTCAACCATTACGAGTCGGCAACCAGAGACGGTGTACCCTGGTTAATTCAATCTCTAGAAAACTTGAATGTCGCTTTAAGCGTTCATTTTGGCTCAGCGGATGTTTCCTGCCTGAATCAGATTATGTGAGTCATTAGTCATTAGTCATTAGCCATTAGTCATTAGTTATTAGCAATTGACCACTGACCACTGACTACGAACTAATCTCTACTTGGCGGCTATTGTAAAGACTCATTGCTTTTTCGACCCCTTGCTTGAGACTAAGTTCTACAGCGTCAACAACGAGTTGGAGAACTTCAGGCATTAATTGGATTTCCTGAGGTGAGAATTTTCCTAGGACGTGGGAAACGGCATCCTTATCGGTGCCAGACTTGCCGATGCCAATCCGCAGGCGAGGGAAATTTTGTGTACCCAAATGCGCGATCGCGGACTTCATCCCATTGTGTCCTCCAGCTGAACCTGAAAGGCGTAGCCGCAGACGCCCCACAGGTAAATCCATATCGTCATAAATTATCAGCACCGACTCAGGCGGCAGCTTATACCAATCCACCACAGCACGAATGGCTTCTCCAGAACGATTCATATAAGTAAGCGGCTTTAGCAAACGCACCTTATTTCCCTTGTTTGCTTGCCCTTCCCCAAACAGTGCCTGGAACCGACGATTGTTACTCCAAGAAATCTGCCAGGTTCGTGCTAAAGCGTCAACGGCATCAAAACCAATGTTGTGCCGTGTTTTATCGTACTTCGGTTCTGGATTCCCCAAACCTACAATCAGTTGAGGAATCACCAAAGTAGATGGTGAGGTGGCTTCGGTCATAGATTCCAAGTAACTAAAACTGACAAATCGTTCCCTAAACGCAGAGTAACGCAAAGGGAACTACTTTGCTTCTGGTAGTGCTGTTAATGCGTGCTTAAATGGCCCTAATTCCCCAAGCTTGCTTATGGGGATATCGGGATCAGTGGGTGTTATTGACTTATTGTGTTGACGGCGTGACACAATCATCCCCGCTAATAGCCCCCCACCTGTGTCAGCAAGCTGAGTCACTCACCCAAAGGGTGCAACATGACCTTCCCAGTAGATATAGCGGGGTAGATGTCGCTCAGCCAGCACCAACTCCTGCTTCAGCCCGACATCGACCGCCAGTTTCAGTAGCGCTGGTCTAGGAGAAAAACTGTTGGGATCTTCCTCCCACAGAAACTCAGCAACTTTGCTGGTTTTGATGTTCCCCCCAACTTGTCCCTGACGTTCTGTAACTAAAATCTGCCGCGAACGGTTTTGGTGCAAAGCATGAGCCAAGCTAAGACCACTGATACCAGCTCCAACGATCAACGTATTTAGCATGTTAGATGAGTTAGCTAACAACTAAGCAGCTAGGCAACAATTTGAAGACAGGCTGCCGTTGAAGCCACTATCACCGGAAGGCTACCCTAGTCCCTGATTCAGGCAGGATATTGAAATAGGGATTCTAGATAAACACGAGCACAGGCCCGATAGCTTTGTGAAGCTTCTGGTGTTTTACCATTCCCATTTTGGAGCAAAAACAGCGACAGGGCTGCTGCAAACACCCGGTCTTGATCCCAACTGGGGTGGGTTTCTAGGTATCGTTTGAGTGACTCATGCAGGTCTTCGGGGATTTCTGCCAAGATACTAATTGTTGCGTTCATATTGACCTCTCGTTTCATGGGGGTAGGGACAAAGCCGCCTTAGTTTCAGCGCCTCTAGAAATCGGCGTTACTGCTGAAAGCTCACGACCAATTAACTGGGAAAAAGCACCCACTTCTACATGCTGTTGGGTTTTCCTCAACTCAAAACTTTTAAGGGTTGGTCGCACTATTTTCGGCTGAGATGGGGTGGGGTTGTCAATGCTGCGAAATATTACAACACCACCTAAACCCCAAAAATCTTTACGAAACAATCAGCTTTTGAGGTTGATCCCCGTTACTTATCTTTACATGAACTCAGTCCCTTCTTCTGTTCAAATCCTCCCTCAATGCAATCCCCAGTAAGACGGGAAGACCCGACTTTGCCGTTTCTACCTGTGGAAAACTAGTGGAAAACTGTGGAAAATGTTGAACAACTATGTGGAAACGCTGGGGAATCATTGGGGGAAAATTGGTCTGAAAAATAAGAATTGCAAATAGTTTTGTCAGGTGTCAGAGGTCGGGTGTGGACTGTCGCTGGAGACGAGGAACTGGGGAAAAACGGTATCCCCAATTCCGCACTAGTCAAGTGTCACACTACTTGTACAAGGGAGAATAGGGAATGGAGAATGGAGAATGGGAAGACATGCTAGGTCATGTATGTATAATCAATTACCAATTACCAATTACCTTTAAACCCTTAGCGCTAGCTCTGTTCAAGTCTTGTCTGCGGCACGCTGTGCTTTGTGAGCGTCTTGTGCCAGTAAAGGGTGCCCAATGTCTGCAAAAATAAAATCCCCTAGATAAATCTAGGGGATTGAGATGGGGAAGTTTGTAATGACGCTAGACTTTAGGCTACTGAGTGAGCATTGACTGCCAGAGTGTGACCTAAGATGGAAAAAACTTGGCGTTGCTCAAATAATTCGACCAAGTCGCTGTTGATTTTGTTTTTGGCGGCTTCATGTCGCAGGATTTTTATCGCCGTGTCCACTGGGAGGCGACGCTTGTAGGGGCGATCGCTAGCGGTAAGTGCGTCGTAGATATCCGCGATCGTGAGAATCTGGGTTTGGACAGGAATTTCTTGGTGTGTTAAGCCTTGAGGATAGCCGGTGCCATCAAGCTTTTCGTGATGTCCATAAGCAATGGCAGGGACACCTTTAAGATGCTTCGTCCAGGGAATGCGCCTGAGGAAGTGGTAGGTGTGAGTAACGTGTGCTTCAATGCCTAAACGCTCTTGGGCTGTCAGAGTACCTCTGGGAACGAGTAACTGTTGCATCTCTGCCTCAGAGATCAGGGGTTTGGTTACACCATCAACATCTCGATAGGTATATTGAGACAGGGCTGACAGTTGAGCTGAAGTCTCTTCAGAAAAAGCTTGAAACTCTCTGGTTAGCACGACATCAGGTTCATTGAGTTCTTGCAGGAGTTCCAAGTAATGCTGGAGCGTCTCAATAGTTTGACTTAGTCGGCTATCGAATCGTTTTATCGCCTCGCAGTGGGAACAACCAGAGCTAGAAGCGTCCTCCTGATGGTTGTGGCTGGGATTTTCAAGTAAGTACTTGAATTTGGTTTGAGCGCATTCCATTTCAAACGTGCGTTGTGCTAGAGCAAAACGATTCCGAATTGACTCTAGTTGTTCAGGGTAGAGTTTTTTCCGCTTGCCTAAAAGGGCTTCCGGAATACCAACTTTGCCAAAGTCATGCAACAAGGCGGCATAGCGAACTTCTTGAATTTGGCGATCCTTAAACTGAATTGATCGTAGTGGACCTGAACTAACGTCACTTGCCTCTTGAGTTAGTCTTACTGTAAGTTCAGCGACACGTTCCGAGTGACCTGATGTTGTTGGATCTCGCGCCTCAATGATCTGAACAGACGCTCTTACAAACCCTTCAAAGAGATTCTCAATACTTTCTTGCAGCTGATTACGTTCAATGGAAATAGCTGCCTGAGACGCGAGCGATCGCACAATTCGTTCTTCCCAGCCTGAATAAGGCTGAGTGACATCCTTCGCGTTCTCAGTTGTGAGAACAATATTGGGTTTCACCTTACGATTAATCAGCTGTAAGACACCAATGACTTCCCTATCCTGATCTTGCATTGGCAGCACCAACACTGAGCAAGTGCGATAAGGCATATTGGTGTCAAAACTGCGGTCTAGCTGGTAGGGAACATTTGTTGGCAAGTCATAAGCATCCGGTAAATTTAAGCTTTCACCTGTCAGCGCGACATACCCTGCCAGACTCTTGTGAGTCAGGGGCACAGCAAATTCCTTGAAGGAATTGCTAACTATAGAATCATTCTGGGCTACCTTAAATACCAGCTTGGGAGCCACGTCGCTACGGTCTATGAGATAAAGGCTACCAGCGTCACTACGAGTAATTTCCCGACTCTTGAATAAAATCAGATTTAGTAATTCACCTAAATCGTTACTACTTGAAAGTGCTGTGCCGATTGCCAACAGCTGTTCGATTAGTTCAACCTTTTCAGGAGATGCTTCTTGTAAAAGTTCTTGACTCTCAAGGGTCAGGCTTGGGGAATAGGAGACTGTCATGAATGTTTTAGGGTTAAATCACACTTATGTAGACTTTTGGCTGCTTGTAGCCGCATCAGATGATAGCCCTGAATGACCCATTCTGTGAGCGCCTAGTTTATCCGGCTTTCAAACCTAGTTATGTCGCTCACCAATTCCGAATTCTCTGCACCCAAGTTAGGGAAGTAATCAGCCACACTATTATTGTTAACTTTTATGTGACGCTGAGATCTTAGGCTTGAAAAACTTAGTTAATACTTTACACACTTGAAGTAATTTTAGCGTAACAGACATTAACTTATTGACACATCTTTTTTAGTTTTTCAGTGGAAATCAGCTCAATCTTAGCGACACTTAAACTCATGTAACCTTGAGATTTGACTGGGTTATGGTGACGAGCGAGAAAATCCTACTAGAAGAAATTAAAAAGACAGGCTTTTTCTCCGGTGCAGTGGTGAGAGTTGTAGGCACAACTACCACAATAGTCGCTTATCTTGTTGATAGAGTTTACTGGCACCGCATAGCGCTTTGATACCGGAATTCCCCTATCTGCAAATTGACTCATACCAAATTACATTCATTTGCGTTATCCAGTCATAAGCATCAAGAAAATGTTGCATAAAACCAATCTTCTAGTTCTTAGAGCGAAGTTCCGGCAATTTCAGCAAAATTTTTGAGCCTGATCAACCGCACAATGGAATGAGTCTAAAATCACATACTGCATCTGCCTAGGAACTGAGCGCAGACAGTTCATGTCTGTCTTTTCAGCATCCCAATAAAATGTGGGCAATGACTGAGTGTGGTTGAACCGATTCTGCTGTGTATAGTTGGCATCCATGTAGTGGTAGACGCTCTGCACATAGCGGTTTTCACTTCGATAAGATAGAGGAATCTCGGTTTAGGACAAGCGAGACAAGCAGGACAAGGGAGAAATAGATTCGGTTATTGTATTTAACTGAGAACCACTATGTATTCCCGCCAACCCAGCACTGGCCAAGTAAAGCTCTTCCCTCTATTCAGATTCAATCCTTCTAAAGTCTAATGCTCCTGATGGGAGTGACTAGACCTCTTGCATAAATGCTAGAAACCCCTCCCCAGTCTTCCCCGAAACGGAGAGGCAGCAATATTTCCTCCGTATCGGGGGATTGGGTCAATTTGACTTTTGCAAGAGGTCTACTGCCTAACGGATACATCCTTAAATGTTTAAGAGCTACTGCTGCTACTGCTGCGCCGGGAGGAATCACAAGTAGCCTATCTGAAAGACAGAGTATTTTACTTCGGTCTTAGAAGTTTGAGAGGAGGAAAGGAATGTCAAATGCAATGATGGTAATTTTTCCCTATCGATATCAGCATACTTGGGTTTTTGATGATGAGAGGGTCGGGCTTGTCCACGAGCCTTTTGTTAGTGGCATTCCTGAGATGATTGACACCCTTGTACAAGATATCCCTAATGCTGAGAAAGGTTTCAAGCTTCTGTTTTCGGGGAATCCGTTTCCAGGGTATCAGGTAGAACTGATTTGGGTGAGAGAAGAGTATGGAGGAAACTGGTATCAATGGTCGCTTCAAAATATGGAAGGTTGGCTATGTCCTGCCTTATTCAAATACTTCTATGAAGCGCCCGATAAAATCTACTGCAAAGCTGAAAAACTGCTCTAGTATCAGCTTAATTAAGGCGATGTTAAACCTCGTTCAGGCTAATGTCTCTTATCAGAGGTTCTATGATATAAGTTTGCCAACTAGTTGCTTCAATTGGACGGCGTCTACTACCATATTACCTCTCGTTAGTTTGAAAGTTTCACCTGAGGGTTGGCATTTAAAAGAGGTGTAGTGAAAGCCTAGTGATGCTGATAGATTAAAAAACCAATTTGTATACCAAGCTCCGAAAAAATCAATAATCGTCGGTCGGTTCTGTGAAAAAATCATATTTGTCAAACCAGAACCATGAGTACCAATAATAATTTCTGCCTGTGAAAATAATCTCATTTCTTCTGCAAAATTCATAGTTTCTAGCGTATAACTAACAAATCCCAAGGGGTGGAGTACCTCCATTACCTCATCTTCATTAATGACACTACGACCTAACTCTTTCTTTCTTGAAATATATATCCTTCTCGAAAAGGGAAATTCTTGCTTTTCGATAGTAGGAAGATTACTCAACATACGCTGCCTCAGCCAGTGACAAGCGCTAGGTTCTATCCATGTTCCTTGTCGGCGAAAAGACGGAACTACTAATCTTGCAGCATTCAATCCATTCAGGTTATAAGTCCACTGTATATAATCATTTGGCTCATATCCGAGAATCTTAAGAGAGTCTATTTGCCATGATCTAAGATTATGGTTGATAATTAAAATTGGTTTGCGACCCGTTATATTTTGATAGTGTTCTAGCCCCTCTAATCGCATTAAGCAGTCTGTTATCCAATGCCCATAAACGTGGTTAGCCGCATTGACTAACGAGCATACGGTATCCAAATGAGGCGTGTTTCGTGACAATAGTTTTTGAGCAATAAAGGCTCTCAAAGGTAAATCGTGGATACTAGGAAGTGATTCCTCAATAATTTGTCTATCTTTATCAAAGACAGCTGCTGTAGGCCCTACAAGTTGAGCATTCTTTAATTCCGATACGAAGGGTTGCTTTAATTTGATAACTTGATTAATACTTGGTTGTAATGCTTCTGGAATATAATCTATATTAAGTAAATCTATGTTAATTAGGTTTTTAGTTATAATTGTTTCTTGCACTCCAAAGAGAAGACTACAATATTCTACAGAATTACTGGCTAGCTCTTTTCTACTAACTATTTTTAAATTAAATAATTTTCTTGTTAAAATATTAAATATCAACTTGTAAAGTTTCTGATTATACAGGGATTTTTTCAGAAACCTAATAACGAGAAATGTTTTCAGAAACCTGATAGCTTGAGCACGGTTGATAAATAGTATATTCATGTTGATTGTACGTTTATAAATCTAGTTTGTTCCATAGAAAATAAGCTAAGATAGCAAAAAAATGATGAATAATCAATAGCCAACTTTCCAAAACACGTACCTATTCCCTGTAAATATGGGATGAATTGCACTCCTACAGGGAATTTTGGTAATATGGATTTTTTTTATAAAAGCGTTGAGTTAGGGTGAGCTTATAGGAACTACTGGGCGTCAGACGGTGAGCTTTTGCGATTTTTCAGCTGTTGAATTGAGACGTAGATAGTTACGATAAGCAAACCAAAAGCGATTACACCAAAGATAGTAGTTGCGAGAGTGCTGCCCCCCACAACTAGAGTGCGAATAGCAATTGAAATCCTGACGGCTGTCGTGTTGGTGGAGGGAATCGGTTTATTAGCGAAGGTTTGGGCGATCGAGGAGGTGAGAAAGTAGAATGCGATCGCACATCCTCCAGAAATCACCGCTCCACCCAAGCAGTTTAATAGATTCGGCAACGTCTGTTGCGTTTGAGCTTTCTGGGTGTCTTGGTTAGGTGTGGGAGTCGGATTAGTCATAGATTTATAGAGTGACAGATTTGATATGAGCCGTGACTGAGAAATAATAGTTACGCCGAACCATTACTGCTGATAAACCTCTCTGATTAACAGTGAATTCAACAGACGGCTGAAAGTTGAGCAGATAATCTTCAACCTGTTAGCCTGCAACCCCTCAACTGACAGGCGAGACAACCTGAATGCCCCGATTCGAGAGCCGTGTTACCCAGAACTCCACATCTGGAGCAGAAATTATTTCCCTCACTTTCTGCTGAATCTCGTGAGCGTGAGCCTCCGACTCGCACAGTGCAAACACCGTCGGTCCTGACCCAGACATCATCGTTCCTAAAGCACCGCTTTTCTCAAACGCTTCCCGGAGTTGCAGTACTTGAGGTGTGGTTGGCAACACCACTTTTTCTAAATCATTGTGCAGCAGTTGACCAATCTGCGACCCATCCTTGTGAAGGATGGCTTTTACCATTGGTCCAGAATGAACGTTAGCCGTGCGGGATTCTAAGCTTTTTGCATCGCGCACATAGGAATGACCAAACTCAGCACGGTAAGCCTGATAAGCCCAAGGTGTGGAAATCATTAAGCTGCGGTCTTTGGCTAACACCACATAGAGAGAATCTAGACCTGATAGGGAACTCAGTTGCTCACCGCGACCTGTAGCAAGTGCCGTGCCACCAGCCAGACAAAACGGAACATCTGAGCCAAGCTGTGCCGCCAAGTCTTGTAATTCCGGCTGCGTTAGTCCCAACTGCCACATCATATCTACTCCTACCAAGACAGCCGCGGCATCTGTCGAGCCACCAGCCAATCCCGCTGCTACAGGAATCCGCTTTTTGATGGTAATTTCAACACCACCCAACCGGGCAAAGACATCAGGAAACACTTTAGTCATCAATTCTGCCGCCCGGTAGGCGAGGTTACTTTCGTCCTGAGGCACTTGGGGATGGTCGCAGTGGATGCGGATGGTGTCAGTGCTAATCCCATGCAAGTCAATTTGATCAGCTAGTTCGATGCTTTGGAGGATCATCACTAGCTCGTGATAACCATCGGGGCGATCGCCTAAAATTTCCAGATATAGATTGATTTTGGCTGGGGCAAGTAGGGAGTAGGATCGCATGACTCGATTTTGGATTTTGGATGCAAGGATTTTAGATTGGGTCTGAACTTCCACTTCTAAAATCGGTTAACTGATTACTCAGAGCTACCCATTCTCGCACGCTCAGGTCTTCGGCGCGAGATTGAGGGTTCACATTTAATTGTTCCAGCAAGTGGGTGAGGTGAGCGATATCTAGCGCTGATTTCAAATTATTTCGCAACATTTTCCGCTTGCTGGAAAAGCCCAATTTCACCAATGTATCCAACCGCTTCGGATCATTAGCTGGTGGTTCTATCTGTCGGGGATGCAACCGCACAACCGCCGAATCGACTTTGGGTGGTGGGGAGAAGGCTTTAGCGGGTACATTGCAGATAAATTCACACTCGGCTAGATATTGCACTCGTACTGATAGGGCACCGAATGCCCTGGAACCAGCTGTTGCGTATAACCGTTCGGCGACTTCTTTTTGCACCAACAGCACGATTAAATCAAAGGCTTGGGTGGTTGGCTGAGTAATGGTACCCAGTAGCTTTTCTAGAATTGGACCAGTGATGTTGTAGGGGATATTGGCTACAACTTTATTTGGCTTCTGGAAGGTAGGAAAGGGCGCTAGTAGTGTACCTAAGTCAAGGGAAAGGAAGTCGCCTTGCAGGAGTAAGAAGTTCTCAGTCGCGCCGAGCTTTTTTGCTAAGAGTTCGCACAAGTCACGGTCAATCTCAACAGCAACCAATGACTGGACTTTGGGCAATAGTTGGCGCGTCAGAATACCGGTGCCGGGACCAATTTCCAAAATGCGATCGCTTTGTTGCAACTTTGCCGCTGCAACGATTTCGTTGAGCGCCTTCTCACTACGCAGCCAATGTTGACCAAATTGTTTCCGAGCTTTGGGAGTCATTGCCCCATTTTACAGAGGCACGAGCTGCGATCGCTCACTCATGCTCTTAACTGCTCCTAAAATCTTAATTACTGGCTCCTTTAACTGTATAAAATAATACTTCTTCTTGAGGCACGGCATTGTCGTGCCCTATCCTGCAATGATGAACGAAAGAGTATCGCTTGTTTTTTGGCAGTTGAGGGAGTTTTATTTTGCCAATTTACCACTCATGTACTTAGTCTAATTATGTAAAAAAAGATACTTGCAATGATTTAAGTAACATGGTAAATTAGTATTGTTGCAACAGCAACAGAGTCAGAAGCCAGCCTGGAACCCTGGAAAGTCAAAGGCTGGCTCTGGCTCCTATGCACGAAGTAAAGGAGTCAAACTCAATTATGACGAAAAAACAATGCTTTAAGCCTTGGGCAGTTGCCCGTCTACTGCCTCATGGGAAATGGGCGATTATCGGGCGATACCGCAGTCCTTCGGATGCTGATGGACATCTTGTGTTGTTGCGTCAGCGAGTCCCTAATCTTCAGTTTAAGGTTGTGTTTGATTTAGGCGATCGCAAGGGCTAATTTCTGTTGGGGGTAGTGCTTGGAGTGGCTACCCCTACGTTAGGACTAACCTTCTTGCAAGATTTTGATTTTGGACATAGGGCGCGATCGCGCTTCAGTACGCTCTGATTGCAGGAATCAAATGATGTTATGGATATAAAGACTCAATCTGCTTCTACGCTTCAGAATTTTCAGGAAGCTCATAGAGAAGACATAGAAGCGATCGCACGTACAAAAAACGACAATTACTCAAGCGATCGCACATTGGTATTGTATTGCGGTTCGCTAGACTTGTCCGAAATCCTCTACTAAAGCTTTGTAGAATTGCGATTAAAGATTAATGTGACGGCAAGATCCCCGACTTCTTGAAGAAGTCGGGGATCTGAACCCCATCAGTCAACTCGGTATCAGAATTCAGCAGCATCGCCCCAAGTTGCACTCTATCCTGCATCTATGCCCAAAACTCCCCGCCCAACCCGCAAATCTCCCTTTTTTCTGTTCCCGTTTACCCTTCTCCTCTCCCTCCCTTGGGTGAGTGCAAAAGAAGCGCCCAAGCCAAAGCCGCAATCTTGGGAAATTAAAGGCATTGTAGCAGCGCTGAAAGACTCCTATGCTGGAGTGAGATTGCAAGCAGCAAGTCGGTTGGGGAAGTATCAGCTAGATGACCCCAGATCCCTGATTAAAGACAATAAATGGTGAGATTACCAGTGGCGTAGAAGTCGGTACGTTCTCGCCACCACCACTTAAGGCAGGCCAGTAAAAGCTCTATTTGATCTCGATGAAGGTCACTTTCCAAAGGAGGTTCATCACTCCACAAATCGCAGGGTGGAATGATAATACCCTCAGATTCAGCCAATGCTGCCGATTCACTGATAGCGTCTTTATTCTTGGCA
>DATNPH010000267.1:0-16482 GCA_036703315.1 Coleofasciculaceae cyanobacterium | reverse complement strand
TTCGCCTCTATAAACAAAGAGCCATTCCATGACTACATTTCACACGAGCGCAATCGATGGTTTAGATATAGGTGTCGCCATAAAGGTTAGGACAGATCTAACGGCTGAAATGACCACGTATCAGTAATAAACTTCTGCCCTCTGCCCTCAGCATAGGAGCCTTTTGCTATATCTTCTATCGAATGGACGTTCCTACTTGGTTGGGAATTGCTTCTCAGCAGATCTTACCTTTGCCTGTCTCGTTGCTCCCATACTCATACCACCCGAGTATGGTGGGAAAACGCTTTCTTTACATGAATTTCCCGATGAAATGGCTGTAGTACATCAGGAGCTACGGAAAACTCCGGCGGGAGCATTCGTGCTGCGTTTGTTTCGCGAGGAAAGGCGTGCATAGTTGTCGCTAATGGAGATTTTAGGCTTATGACAACCATCCAAATCAATCCCAACGATTTATCTAACAAGAGAGTGCTCTCCGTGGTTTCTGCCCATTTTCGAAGTGGTTTATCACGCGGCAGCAATTTCAGATTCGAGATTAATGGGATGCAAGGCGATCTGATTGCCACAAGTTCGCTTGGCTATCTTGGAATTGGCGAAACTAAAGTCCAAGGCGCTCAAGGTGAAGATGCTGCTGTGCGGGATATCGAGGTTCCGCAAAAATATGTAACGGCAAATGCAGATATAGGGATAATCGCAACGACTGTTTCCAATAACTATGCCCTACTCGCTGCCGACCTCAAAAGTGGAACAAAAACGGCACCGACATTTGCAGATGCTGTGATTTTGCACTATCTGATAAATGCAGTTGAACAATCGGCGGCAATCGGTAGTAGACAACATATCTAAAATCGTCGCGAAAGATTGCTAAGCGTCACTCGGTAATCACAGGAATCATCATGAAAAAACTAGAAGGAAAAATCGCAGTCGTTACAGGTGCCTCCAAAGGAATCGGTGCTGCTATTGCCAAACATCTGGCAGCCGAGGGTGCAGCCGTAGTCGTCAACTACGCTTCTAGCAAAGAAGGAGCCGATCGCGTAGTTGATGAAATTACCAGCACAGGTGGGAAGGCGATCGCACTCCAGGCAGATGTTACCAAAAAGGCAGAGGTCGAACAGCTTTTTGCAAAGACCCAGCACGTATTCGGCAGGCTCGACATCTTGGTCAACAATGCCGGAATTTATGAATATCTGCCGCTTGAAGACATCACGGAAGATCACTTCCACAAGCACTTCGATCTCAATGTGCTGGGGTTAATCCTTACCTCCCAACAAGCAGCAAACCACTTTGGTTCGGCAGGCGGCAGCATTATCAACATTAGTTCGATCGCCAGTACTGCTACGCCCGCGACTGCCTCGGTCTATAGCGCCACCAAAGCAGCTGTCGATGCTGTAACCAAGTCACTAGCTAAAGAGCTAGGTCCACGCCAGATCCGTGTCAACTCCATCAATCCTGGGATGGTGGAAACGGAGGGCATACAGGCAGCGGGAGTGATCGGGAGCGATTACCAAAAACAGATTGAAGCGCAAACCCCACTGGGTCGCATCGGACAACCGCAGGACATCGCACCTGCCGCTGTCTTCTTCGCCTCCTCCAATTCAGCCTGGATCACTGGGGAAACGCTGCACATCACGGGTGGTATTTAACGAACAGAACCGTGAACATCAACAATCAAGGAGAAAAACCATGAACATCAATAAGAATGACACCGCCGTGGTCGTTATCGATCCGCAGAACGATGTCTTGAGCGAAAAAGGTGTCTCCTGGGATTTGGTGGGTGAGAGTGTCAAGGAGAACAAGACCGTCGAGAACATTGAACGAGTCTTCAAAGCCGCAAAGCAGAATGGATATGAGGTTTTCATTTCCCCCCACTATTACTATCCCACTGACTATGGCTGGAAATTTGCCGGAACTCTGGAGCAAATGATGCTTGAGGTTAAGGAGTTTGTTCGCAGTGGACCATTAAGTCTCGACGGTTTCTTGGGTTCTGGTGCCGACTGGCTCGATCGCTACAAGCCCTTTATCGAGGATGGTAAGACCGTCGTGGCTAGTCCCCATAAGGTCTATGGACCGCAGAGCAACGACCTTGTTTTGCAACTGCGTAAGCGCAACATCAACAAAGTCATTTTGCTCGGAATGCTGGCAAATCTGTGTGTCGAATGTCACCTGCGGGAACTGCTCGAGCAAGGATTCGAGGTTCTTGTCGTCAAGGACGCAACGGCTGCCCCTCGGCATCCAGAGCTAGGCGACGGCTACAAGGCAGCACTGATCAACTTTGGGTATCTCGCTAATGCAGTTCTGTCTACGGACGACGTTGTAGCAGCAATGGCATAACGTCAAACGCAAAGAAGATGTAAATGCACCCTAAATACTATGACGACCGGGGGCGCGGATGGTGTCGTCCCGGCAACAGACGGGAAATCGACGGCAGCGAAGTTCGTCGGCCAGCGCCAGCATCGCGTCATTCCGAATGTCGGACATAACCTGCCCCAGGAAGCTCCCACAGCATTCGCGGCTGCAGTCTGGGAACTCGCATCGAAAAAACGTTGACGACTTCTCCGGAGCTATGACCCTGCGCCTCTTCCCCTTTTCAAAGGAACCGTCATGCACACTACTCTCAGGTACCTAACCGCCATGACCGCCTGTACCTTATCCCTAAAGTCCACAGCTCTTGTAGAGCTACAGCCCAATCAATTGCATTCTGGAGATGTATTATGGCAATTCTAAAACTTGAAGATGGTACAACTTATACTCAGGTAGATGATATTGCCCGAGAACTGGCTCCCTTAAATGTTCAGCTAAAGCGCTGGTCGATTGGAGACAATCCAGACGTTCAAAATCTACTAGCAAAGGATGCCCTCAGCGATGAGGAGAAAGCACAGGTTCAAGGGAGCGCTTGATAGCTACTTTGAAGAACTCAAGCAAACAGCAGGCTATCAGTCTCGTGACTTAATTGTGCTGCATCCAGAGATTCCAAACCTCAGCACTCTCCTGGCTAAGTTTGACGCAACTCACTACCACACTGACGCTGAAGTCCGCTACATCATTGCTGGTGATGGGGTATTTAGTTTGACAACACTCTTGAAAACAATGAAAACACTACTGAAAAAATCTGCGTTACTCCTTGCTCTGCCAATCAGTGTCTTAGCTAGTTTTTCCTTAAGAGCCTCTGCTGATTCTACTGCTGGCATCATCCTGAGTACGAAATGCAGAGGTGGCTACAACATCAATATTTGGCAGAATCATACTTCCGGTAAACTGCTCTATCGCGCGACCAGTCCCAACGGTAATTTAAGTTTGGATGGAGGAACTAGCCAAGCGACAGAAGGTGTTCGAGTGTATAAGTTTCGGAATGGAAATTATGAATATTGGGTATGGGATGGCACGTTGGATAACCCACAGGCTGGAACTTTAGAGGTGTATAAAAACAACCGTATCTTGATGCAGCAAGCTTGTACGAAAAATTGAATCTTCTAGCGGGTTTATGCAGATATAGAAATGGACACCCAATACTACGACGACATTATTATCGGTGGCGGTAAAGCGGGTAAAACCCTGGCACCTGCACTAGTCGCGGACGGACGCCAAACCGCTCTGGTGGAACGCAGCTTAAACATGATTGGTGGCTCGTGCCCTAATATTGCCTGCATTCCCAGCAAAACATTGTCAAAGCGAATCTGATTGATGGCGGCAACGCAGCACGCGCGATCGCTTGGTGCCATCGTGTCTGTTCATCGACCCAGAACTGGCTCATGTGGGTCTGACCGAAACCGAAGCACGGCAACAAGGGTATGCCATCCGAGTGGCAAAGCTGGATGCAAGAGACATTATGACCTTAGTCTGACATCAGCACGCCTGATGGTGTGGAAAAGTCGTCAAGGAAGCGATCGCTCGTCCAGTAAACCTCACATTAAACCTTACATTGTGGAGAAATAGTCATGTTTACAGCTCAAATGAATCAGAACGGTCTTGTGTTGCAACCCGGTCAGGGAACTTCCTACTGGGTGCTGGGTGACCTGTATACCTTTAAGACCGTGAGCAAGGATACGAATGGAACTTATTCGCTAATGGAGATGATCGTTTATCCCCAGACTAGCTCACCCCTCCATGTCCACAGCCGCGAAGATGAGTCCTTCTTTGTTCAATCGGGAGAAATTCAGTTTCAAATTGATGGACAAACCCTTGTGGCAACGCCCGGAACCTTCATCTACTCAACCAAAGGTCAACGTCATCTGTTTGCCAACGTCAGCGACCAACCTGCCACAGTGTTGTGCTGGATAACACCCGCTGGACTGGAGCAGTTTTTCATGGAGATTGGCACTCCGGCTGATGATCCAACTGCACCACCACCCCCTGTCACGGATGCAGATATCCAAAAAACGATCGCCCTGGCTCCCCAATACGGTCTGACCATTCTTCCTCCAGATTCTGCTAGCCATTAAACTCTGCGTGAGAACAGAGGTATCTCAGGAAATCATTTTGGTGGGAAACAATCTCTTCATCTGCGTCTACGAGGTCTAAATGGCTTTTCCCACCATTCCTACAATCTAATGAATCAACAACACAAACCGGGTTTCATACAGCAACAGAACTGGTTTGAACAACCCGATCAGTTTTTCAGCAAAGTGAAAGAAGGGTTGGCTGCCGTCCAGTAATAGCTTGTATAGAACCGATTTGGGATCTATTCATTCCCTTGCCTTTTGAGCCTCAGTCGGATGAAATACAGATTGAGTTTTGCAGTGGCATGACTTAGATCTCTCAAAGTTTTTGACCAAACTCCCCAGAGCGTTCCACCCACCCAAGGGAATTGACATGATGATTGAGAAGAGAGCATGAGCGGTAGGCTTAGTCTAATTCAATCCTTGCATTACCCGTATCTTCAGCCACTAGTTATACCCATCACCAAAACCGTTAAGGAGTCCATTGCTATGAATGCAAATAACGGCATCATCAGCCAGCCCAGCCAGTATTCAGTGACTGCAACCATTGATCGCTTAGAAGCTGTACTTCAGGCAAAAGGCATCACCATTTTTGCCCGCATTGATCATCAGGCTGAAGCCGAAAAAGTCGGACTAAGCCTGCGTCCGACACAGTTGTTGCTTTTTGGCAGCCCTAAAGCCGGAACTCCACTAATGGTGGCAGAACCGACAACAGCCCTGGATTTACCCATAAAAATACTGGCATGGGAAGCGGCTGACAGCAAGGTGTGGCTGAGTTACAACGATCCCAATTACTTAAAACAGCGGTTCTCTCTCTCCGATGAGTTGGTTAAGAACATCGCTGTAATTGAATCTTTAATCCATCAAGCAATCCTATAAGCACAACTATCAAGCAAGCACTCACTATTGTAGCGATCGCCAGGACTGTCACTGTTAAGGCAGTTTTCTTCATACTCTAGGCAAAAGTGTAGTGATTAACTACCGATGTGCCCCAAAGTATTTTTCACGCTCGGTAGCGAAGCCACACCCGCAACACCTGGGGTATTGAACCCCCTATTTTTCCCGCCATTCATCCTCTCGCCACTTGCGGGATGAGCATGAATGGTGGATTTCTAGTAAATTTAACCTATCTTGGCACCTGACATTCCAGCAGATTTTGCCCTACAGCATTGCGGGTTAATCTTAGCGGATAAGCTCCGTAACAGCGCACCTCCACAATAAAATCTGTAGGCATTCGCAGTACTGTTAGTTCTGCATCAGAGTTTCGCTGGACAAACAATTCGGGTTTCTTGAAGGGTACTTCAGCAATTAGCTGAGGTTTACCACCCGCGACTGCCTGCATTTGAGGAGATGGTTCAGCACCACTAGAAGAGGCATGCCAACCCAGTGATAGCACTACAGCCATGACAGCCAGAACAGGTAGGATAAATCGGCGAACTAGATACTTCCCCAAAGCTATCATCGTTTTAACTCTCCTTATTGATTACAATTTATAGACGATTGAGTGACGCCCCGACTTTGTAGAGATTTTCTCGCAAGTGTTACCAATCCAAGATTTCGAGTCGGTTCTGAGAATAGCCAATTTCAGTCCTCAGCTAATTTTTCCTAAAACTTGCTTCAACTTGGACAAATAGGGATATGACACTTTAAGGTGCGGAAGGTGGATTGAAGTGTTTGCCGATTGAGTAACTGCGGTAACTTCTCCCTTTGCAGTTCTATTCACGAAATAGGTGATTCCTCGATAAATTAGCTGATAAGTTGCTGGAGATACAGGAACTTTACTCTGCTCCGCATTTGGATCGACTCGATAAGTAACTCCCCGGTAAATCAGAGTATATGCTGCTCCAGAACCACGAACTTGCTTAAATGGCTGTCTTGTCTGCCTACTTCCAACTGTTGAGGGATCGTATTCATAACTCGCACCGCGATAGTAAAGTTTCATTGGGAAAACCTGTTAAACGAATGTGTAAGGTTGAGTGTGGACTAAGCTATGTTGCTGCTAGTTGATGGAGCGATATCAATGTAATTCCAGTCGGGTGCATCCCAAAATTACAAGAACATAGTTCAAGCAAGCCTGTAAAGCTCGTACTCGCATTAATCTCAGGGGATACAATTGCAAAATCGGGATGCACCCGTGTTCCATTTGTTGGAGGGGTTCCCAACGATTCATTGCCCGAAGCGGTTCCCAACGTGCAATTGCCCTTGTTGTTACCTCCAATCTTTAAACTTATAGAGCCAATAGCACTTCAACAACTTACTTAGCTTTATTGTTTCGCTTTCGGCAGAATGGGAACAGTCAAGATAAATAAGTTAGTTTGAACTTAAGGGTTGTAGACGCTTAATTGGCAAATGAAGCTTAGGTGTAGCTAGGATTACGCCATTGCCTTCGACATCGGCGTTAGCTCTGGCGATAGTGAAGCGAAAGCGACTGTGCGTAGCATCGGAACGAGCGTCCGTGTTAGCCTAGCTGCTCGTTCCGAGAGTACAAGAGTTAACTCGCTTGCATACAAGAGTTGATTACTTGGGTATCAAGCTCGCACTCTCCCAGCAAACTCCTTCCGAACAATTCTTGACGTTTCCTACAGAATTGTTTGAAAGCGTGTTTAAAGATTTCTCTGACAACGCTTAAGTTCAAACTAACTTATTTATCATGCCTGTTCCCAATCCGTAGAAAACAGAACAATGAAATTAATCAAGTTGGGTCAAAGATGACGAACGCAAGAGTAGACAACTCTGTAACAGCTCTACCCACAAGGTTCCTTAAATTTCACAATTGAGGTTAAACAGCATGACTTACGCTTACACTAACGCTCAGTTCCGCAGCATCCTGAATGGTTTAGGCTTCAGAAACCGAGGTCCGAGTGAACGGGAGTTTCCTGTATCCAGCGATAACAGTCCGATGGGCGACAAATCAACTGTGCAGGCAATCATCGACTTTCAGCGGTACTTTAATCTCGATCCGGATGGGATTGTTGGTCCACTGACAATGGCTAAGGCAGAAAAGCAGATGCATGTCATTCACTACGAACTAGATTTAATCATGCAACCGAATCCGCCTCTGCGACCACAACCCCCCTTGTACGGGCCTCAAACGTGCGCCGCTGTTCGTGATTTTCGTCGCCGCTACGGGTTTGAGCCAGATGGCAACCCCTATAACGATTTCGTTGCAGATCTTGCCGTTCGTCGCAAGCTGGATGCAGTGACACCAGGCTTAGCCGCCTCCGAGTCCGACTCCCTAACATCCGAGTCTGCAACCGTGTAGTAGCAATAGGGAGTAGGGGAAGTACCGGAACTCATACGAGGTAGAGAGATTTTCATCCTTCCTGTGGGTAATGAGTAATGGGTAATTGAACGCGATTACCCATTACCAAAAAGGGAGAGATTAAGTCACTAACAATTAATGTCCTAGGACTTACGCATTGACAGGAAGACAATTCTTTAGTGTAAGCCTTCCTTTAGAATTGCTTGTAAGTTGGGTAGATACCGGAATCGATCGCCTCTTCAATAATTTTTCTGCTGCTCATCCACAAAACACCACAGCCATTGCTCTCCTAATTCTGCTGAACTGATTACAGAATGTCCGGTTTCCTCATAGTGACGGCGAGAATGCTGATGTTCTGAGGAGTCGCAGCACAGCATCTTGCCGCAAGTTTGACAAATGCGAAGATGTACCCAGCGACCATTGATCCGGATGCACTCTTCACAGCGAAACATGGGATAGTTGGCTTTAGGAATTAGGTTTTCTAGAGTCAGTTCATTGAGGTGTTGGCAGGGCATAGGGTTTCCTGGTAAGTGTATGAGTTGGAGTTGTTCATTGAATGCTTCCAATTCTAGGGTCTAAAGTAGCGATCGCTTTCTTCTCAAGTGGATTGAACTTAATATAAATCCAGATACAGTAACCAAAGAGATCGAATGGTGAACTGAGGCAATCTAATGGCGACTTATCTGATTACAGGGGCAAATCGCGGTATTGGTTACGAATACTGCCGTCAACTTAAAGAACGGGGAGAGAGGGTGATTGCCGTCTGTCGCACTGCCGCTACGGAACTGAGGGATTTGGGCGTGCAGGTTGAGGAGGGGATTGAGATTACCTCGGATGCTTCGGTTACAGATTTACGCGATCGCTTGGGTGATACTGCGATCGATGTCCTGATTAATAATGCTGGAATAGCAAAGCGCGTAACGCTGGAAGACCTTGATTTTGATAGTATTCGCGAACAGTTTGAGGTCAATGCCCTCGGTGCCCTACGGGTAACCCATGCACTCCTTCCCAATCTCAAAGCGGGTTCTAAGATTGCGCTGATGACGAGTCGGATGGGTTCTATTGCAGATAATACCTCTGGCAGTTCCTATGGCTATCGGATGTCGAAGGTGGCGTTGTCGATGGCAGGCAAATCCCTGGCTCATGACCTCAAAGGGCGTGGGATTGCCGTGGCAATTTTGCATCCTGGTTTGGTTCAAACCCGCATGACGAATTTTACATCTAGTGGGATTACGCCGGAAGAGTCTGTAAAGGGATTGTTGGCTCGGATTGATGAGTTGACACTGGAGAATACAGGCACTTTTTGGCACGCTAATGGTGAGGTGCTGCCCTGGTAAGTCAGCAATTACCAATTACTAATTACCAGAAGCTTGCCAAATCGGAATTCCTCCTACCGTTGGAACAGCCAACATCTGACCATTTGGGCTAAATAATGCTGTACTAGCACCAGTACTCACATCAAAACCACGAAGACTCGATGCTTTGCCAGTTTGGTTATTCCAGATACGTGAACCAGCTACCTCACCGATAATCAGATAGGTTTTAGCATCAGGACTGAGTACTAACAGGTTATCTGTTCTGTCTACCGCAGCCGGAACAGTACTCCGAGTTCCACCCGTTTTCACGTCCAAGTGCGGAGGTGAGCTTCATACACCTCTCTTGAGAGACTCGTTAACGTTTGACCATCTGGGCTAAAGACCATGCTATTGGGCACTAAGTCATCTTTTAGGGTATGGAGGAGTTGACCCGTGTTAGGATTCCAAAGTTGAATCAAGCCTTGCCGTTTATAGGTTCCTTCCCTGATATCTTCATTGGAACCGAGGCTGGCTAACACTTGGCTATCGGGACTTCCCAAGATGGTTCAGCTTGAGCCACGGAAGAGGTTGGTGCTTGAGCAAAGGAGTATGCAGATTGTGCCACGGATGTCCCTGCAAATGTAGCGATCGCCAGGACTGTCACTGTTAAGGCAGTTGCTTTCTTCATACTCAAGGCAAAGGTGCTAGTGATTCACTAGGGACTAATGACTCTTAATGAATGATTCTGTTTCCACCAAGTTTCAGCATGAGTACTAGATGTTCAATTCACTCGTACTCGTTGAGTTCTTCAATCTCAGTTGGTGTGATATTGCCACTTTGATTTTTGGCAAGTAACGTACTGATCCGCTATTGCATTTCAGGTGTGGGGTGAAAGGCGGCTATTTGTTCTGGGGTTAGCTGACTCGTGAGAAAGTCCAGAATGTAGCGGTAAACATGAGCCGGAAGGACAGCCTGCTGAAGACATTGCTGCAATAATTCTGGCAAGCGATCGCTAACATTGAGTCAGCTGTTCTGAGTCGTCTGGAATTGCGATCGCGATCGTTGCTACAGCGAGAGCCACGCAATAACTACACTATTGGCTATTCTATGAGGAAATCAGTTTGAAGGTACACAGTGAGAATGATGGTGAAAAGCGGGATGATTGCCCCTCATCCCCCAGGCCCTTCTCCCACTGTGGGGAGAAGGGGAGTAAGACGATGAAGGAAGCTGGAAATGTGGAACGGTGGGAGGTTCCTAGAGAGTTGGAAGTGAAGATGATAGAGATTGCGCGGCAGTTTCGGAAAGAACCAACGCCGAGTGAGGCAATTTTATGGAAGGCACTCAGGAAACAGCAGGTAGAAGGACGAAAGTTTCGTCGTCAGCAACCAATTGGGCGATTTGTAGTTGATTTTTTTTGTGCTTCTGAGCAGTTGATTGTAGAAATTGATGGTGGAATTCATGAATCACAGAAAAACCTGGATCACCAACGACAGCAACTTTTGGAGTCTTTAGGATTACGATTTCTCAGAGTTAGCAGTGAACAAGTTGAAACTAATATTGCAGGGGTATTAGCTTTAATTCGCTCAATATGGAATCACCCTGATCGCTAACCCCTTTTCCCATCAAGGGAGAAGAGGAACCAGGCAGAAGTTCTATTACCCCCTCTCCCCTAGTGGGAGAGGGGGCAGGGGGAGAGGGGGTAATGCCACAACAAAAACAGATTAAATTGTGCGATCTCTATCGCCCAAGTCATTGATCAACTTGGTACAGCTATCCATAACATTAGCGAGAGTCACACAATAAATACACTATTCGCTATTCTATGCCGGGTTGAGAGCTTCTCAAGAGAGTTTAAGCCGCTGACTCATAATGTGCTGTTTGAGATTTCCCTGTGACTGGATTGCTGAACGTGGCGACAATTTAGGCATCTCCTGGCTTAAGGATGAACGCGAAGATGATAACGGCGAGTTACCTGAACCCGCAATCCTTGCACAGGAGGCGATGGGTGAACTGGAAGCGGAAGCATCCCGTTTTTGCAAAAGTACTTGGCGATTGGAAATCGCAGCTACAAAACCGAAGTCCGCCTGCGCGGACTGTCTTAAAACCCGCGTAGGCGGGTTTAGTTTGTATAGCCCCAGCACTTCCAGTCTGTGGGTAATTTGCAGCTATGGAATGCTCCCTACTGGAAGCTGCTATAGCCCAGTTGCAGGGAATTTTGCAAGAATTGGGAGAGGAAATCAGTTTGTAGGTACGGAGTGAGAACTATGCAGAGCATCACGCTAAAATCCCATATCGGTAGCGATGGTCTTTTGAAGGTTCATTTACCTGATATAAGAGATACGGATATCGAGGTTGTCATTGTCTATCAAACGACGCTGCCCAAAGGTGTTGAAGCAGCACCTCTTTCACAGTTTTACGGATGCATTCAGGATGACTCATTTATTAGACATCCTCAAAACGAACAACCTGAACGCGAACCCCTGGAATGAAATATCTTCATACAAATGTCTGCATCATTAATCTTATTTCTCACAAAAACTTGAGAGTACTGCTGGTTAACATCAGTCTGTTCCTGGAGCCGATGGATTTTAATCATGCGTAGCTACTTACAAATCTTGCCTTGTATAAAGCTTTTAGGTAGATACCAATTTTTCACTGTACTTCTGCAAATGCTCAAGTAGGCTCTGAGCTACAATCTCACCGATGCGAACGGGAACAGCATTACCGATTAAACGACCAAGTTTATTGAAACGCACAATCTCTCCAGGAGCTAAGAAACAGTAATTCTCTGGAAAAGTTTGGAGAATGGCAGCTTCTCTAAGAGAGATAGCGCGATCTTGCTCTGGATGTCCAAAACGACCATTCCCATATCCAAAACATTGGGTCGTGATTGTCGGAGACGGGGCATCCCACTCCATGCGACCGTAAACACTGGGATAGGTTTGTCCGGATTTCTTACGATGACATTGTGCAAGTAAGGATTCATCCCAGTCGCGCCATGTACCTCCAGGTTTTGAGGCTTTTATCCTACGTAGGTTAAGTTCACTCAGTGATGACGCAGTATGAAGTGGGTCATTCGGATCAGAACATCCGGCAGCTAACGCAGGTAGATTTGATATAGCTTGACGCACAGTTGCATTATGATTTTCAGATGAATTTGGAGGCAGAAGTTCTATTGTGCCGAGTCGAGATGCAATTAGCACAAGCCGCCTGCGAGTCTGAGGAACGCCATAATCAACGCATTCTATGATGCGATACCATATTTCATAACCTTTCAAGTCTTCTAGAAAGTCCTTAAATACTTGATGATCTAAAAGTTGTGGTACATTCTCCATTGTTACGAACTCAGGTTGGGTTTCTTTAACCAACCGACCGAAGTCAGAAACAAGTCCCCATTTTGTGTCATTGCGAACTGTGCGACCTTTGCGGCTATAAGTTGAGAATGGCTGGCAGGGCGCACAACCTGCTAGTAACCGTAGTTTTGCATTACCAAATATATCCACAAGTTCATCACCTGTTAATCGGTTAACATCCCGCCTAATGAAGATGGAATCATTATTCTTCTCATATGGGAAACGACATTGTTGATCAATATCTATACCCGCAATAACTTGAATACCTCCTTTAATGAGTCCGTGGGTGAGTCCCCCTACACCACAAAATAGATCAATGCAGTGGATTTCTTCGCTTATATCCTCAGGATGAGTTCTCCTTTTTTTTAAAATGTTGGCAGTAGACAATTGTTTTTTACACCTTCATTCCTTAGGGTCTGCGCTCAGGCAGCAAAAACTCGTGAGCATCCATAGATGATTTGAAGCAGGCTACAACCTCTCTCATATATAGAGCAACCCGATCTGTGAGTTGACGCAGGTCGCCAACTGTAGTGTTCTCGCCACACTCTACGAATGATAAGTTTCCGTGCGCTAGCTTATTCCGATAATCCCTGATCAGGGCAAGGGTACCCATATCATTTTTGAATGGTCGCTTAACGGCTTGCTGCGCCTGAGAGCTAACATTTAATGATAAACCTAAACGCTTACTAAATTTATAAATTTCCTCATCATCCCAATTGCCACCTCCACCCTTTTCAACTATAAAATCCGATATTGGCAATGCTTGTACTACATGTTCAAACAGCATGAGTGCAGATTTCAAACGATTCTCATAACTGAGATCAGTATGTGTACGGGCAATAAATCGTACCCACTCTTGTCGTAACTCAGTACATAAATCATCTGGTCGCAAACCCTGTTCAACTACGAATTTAGAAATAGTATCAACACATCGGCTTACAGTTGATTCTATAAGGTTGTAGAGTTGAAGATAAACACTCGAATAAAGAATTTTTTGCTGTTGAGGAGTAATTATTGATCCGTTGTTTCCGAGCTGAGGAGTTCCTTCTTGAACCTGTTGTTCCAGAGCTTCGAGTAGCTCCAAATAAGTCTCGATCTCTTGCAATCGCTCTTCAAATGCTTGGCTGAAATCATCCATACTTCACTCTCCAAGCAGTTGATCGCGAACAAAGTTGATACGTGCTCTCAGTCTGCCTATAGCATTAGCACCATCTGCACCAGTTACTTCTGCAAATTCCTCACTATTTAGCCAATCTTCCACTTGGAAAGACTGATTAGCTATCTCAGGTCTGTGTTGAAGTGCATAATAACTTCCAATAGCAATAGCTTCAAAACGAGAGCGTGGCGTTACTTTACCTTTTGGCGTTCTACGAAATCCCCACGGGAAATTTCGTGACACAAAATTCATTGTTTCGCTAAATCGTTGGCGGTAATTCTCAATACCTTCGGGGTTTTGCTCAAAGTGTACATTCATCCTCTTCGTATAGTCGTAAAGAAATGGTGAAACCCGATCTTTATAGTTTTCCAACCCATCTCCGTAAGCGAAAAATCGTGTAACAAGTTCTTCTCGTTCTCGCTCTTTTTTTTGCTTATCTGTGACTGGTGCAAGAGCGACAAAAGTTTTCTCCTTTGAAAGAGAGATAACAAGGTCAAGGAAAAGACCGCCCAATGCTCCTCGACGTACCTCAGCTTTATTGGCAATCTTACTGCCCGTATTAATTCGCTCGAACAGATCAAAACGAGATTGCTCATCAGTATGCTCGTTGAGTACGATTCCCCTGATTGAACGATTTTTGAGCTTTCTTTGGCGCGATTCTGGAAGATCCTTAAATCTGAATCCAGCTAGCAAAGATAATTCCTCCAAGTCACCCAAAGCAAATTCACCGAGAACAAACTCTTCAATTGTCCGGAGCCGTTGCGAACCGTCAACAATTTCGAGCTTCCCTGTTGTTGGGCTTTCCCAAAAAAACAGAAAAGGGATTGGAAGCCCCATCAATACTGACTCAATAAATCGTGACTTCCGCTCATCCTCCCATGTAAACTCACGTTGATAGGACGGAACTTCAAAATCTCCGTTTTTCATCTTTAGAGCTAAAATTTCAATAGTATATTCCGTAATATAAAACTCGATTCGTTTGGACTGCTCAACAATTTGCTCTTCAGCAGCTCTAACCTGCTCTTCACTGAATTTGGGCTGTTCTTCGTTGACCATTTTAAACGTCCTCACAAAGCGTCTTGATAGCAAAAGCAGGTGAACAACTATGTCGCACTAAGCGCGATCGCACTTTCCCCACAATCCTACTTCGACTTTCGTTTCGACTTGGGTGGCGTTCGGTGTGCGCCAAATTATTTTTCACTGCGGTAGCGAAGCCACACCCGCAACTGCTGCGGAATCTGGTCTTTTTGTTCTTTGGTCAGCGTATTGTAAAGCACTAAGGCACGCTCTCGCTCTCCCCGACAAGCAGCGTTATTATGAGCATCCCAGTAGCTACGGGCAACCCGAATCCGCCGACAGACTTCCTTAATTAGTGCAACTCCTGTGAGGGGATGTTCCTGCTTTGCCATACTGCAATGAAAGCTCACTGGTGCGATGCCTTTGGCGGTACTCTTCGAGAACCCCTTCGGGGAACGCGAAGCGACCATCGTAGCTTATTGAAGAATCAGTAAAATAGCTCTAAACAGACACCTTATTGATGGCTTGGAGGCGATCGCAATGTCTTTGATCGTTGAAGTGAGTGAATCAGGTACCTTACAGCTACCTGCCGAGATTTTACAGGTAATTGGGCCCAATAGCCGCTTTGTAGTAGAGGTGGAAAGCGATCGCTTAATCCTGTCCCCCGTTCCCCCAGAGCAACCCTTTTGGGCAACCGCCACGCCTGAAGAACGGGCAGAACGATTAATGCAGTGGGTACAAAGCCATCAGAATGGTGCCAACCTACCTGATGAAGCGTTACGTCGGGAAAACATCTACGACTAATGACCGACTATCTCCTCGATACCAATGTTTTACTTCGCATGAGCGACAGCACTTCACCAGTGAACCTTACTAGCTGGTAGAGCAACAGCTACTCTTCTAAGGCAACGAGATCGCGTTTTCATCACCAGTCAGAACATTATTGAGTTCTGGGTTGTTGCAACTCGTCCAGCACAAGTCAATGGATTGGGATGGAGTGTCGAACAAACTCGTACTGAAATCGAGCTGATTCTAAATCAGTTTCCGCAGCTTGAGGAAACGCCACAAATATTCCCCCACTGGTTCAATCTGGTGACAAGCTATCAACTTCAGGGTAAGCGTGTACATGATGCCCGGTTGGTTGCCGTGATGTTGGCGCATGGTGTAACGCATTTACTGACGTTTAACCCAAATGATTTCCGGGGCATCAATGCAATTGTAGTGGTTCATCCCCAAGCGTTAGCGTAGCGGCGACGCAGTCGCATCGCGAACCCAGAGATGGAAGGCTAGATGCAAGGAAAACCCTACTTCGACTTTCGTTTCGACTTGGGCGGCGTTCGGTGTGCCCCAAAGTATTTTTCACTGCGGTAGCGAAGCCACACCCGCAACTGCTGCGGAATCTTGTCTTTTTGTTCTTTAGTCAGCGTGTTGTAAAGGGCTAAAGCGCGATCGCGTTCTCCCCGACAGGCAGCATTATTATGAGCATCCCAGTAACTACGGGCAACCCGAATCCGCCGACAGACTTCCTTAATGAGTGCTTCTCCCGTCAGGGGTTTTTCCTGCTTTGCCATACTTCAATCACAACGCCCTACCCTCAATCCTAACCCTTAGCATGAAGGCATTTGCCCTTTCTGCGGTCTAGTGTTTGAACATAAGGATTGTGCAAACAGGGGCAGTCATGTTGTACCGCAACATCGGTGAAAATCGGATTTGTATTACTCAACCCACCCATGCCTGGGTTTCTGGACAAATGGCTCAGGTTTGGGGCAATGATGTGTTTGGCTCGGTTGCTCCTTATGAAGCAGTTTGCTTGGGGGCTGAACAACATGACATTGGTTGGCTACCGTGGGAATCGGCTCCAACCCTTAATCTTGACACAGGCTACCCTCACAGTTTCATGGAAGTCGCACCGGAAGTCCATACAAAACTATGGGCAGGGGCAAAACAACTAGCAATGCCGATGGGG
>DATNPH010000259.1:0-15621 GCA_036703315.1 Coleofasciculaceae cyanobacterium | reverse complement strand
ATCTTTAACTTGTTTATCGTGCTGCCGCAGATTTTTGTGTCCGTTGGCTTTGGCTGGGTGATGAATAATATCCTCGATAATAATCGCCTACTAGCTGTCGTCATCGGTGGTGGTTTTCTGATTGTTGCCGCTTTACTAATGCCACGGGTGCAAGAGGAGGCGATCGCACAAGTCATCCCTGGTGTTGAGCTTTCAGAAGTTAAGGGATGAACCAGCAAAATCTCCGAGAGCAATGGGTAGTAAGTGCAGCACAAGCTAAGCAGCTGATTGAGCAAGGAGCAACAATTCTTGATTCTCGCAATATAATACTGTGGCTGACGGGTCATATTCCGGGTGCCGTTCATGTCAGTTGGAAGCAATTCTCACAACAGCAAGCACCCCATAAAGGTAAACTGCTTGAAAACCCAGATATTTTAGAACAAAAACTTCGCAGTCTGGGTGTTTTCAATGATAAGCCTGTGATTGTTGTTGGTAATCCTGCTAACCCCTGTAATTTTGGTGAGGAGGGGCGAATTGTTTGGATGTTACGCACCCTAGGACATCAATCAGCTGCTTTTGTTGATGGAGGATATACAGCAGTTACCCAAGCTGGTTTGCCGATTACTTTAGAGTTGACTCACCCTATTCCTGGAGATTTTATTGTCAAGCCAACTGCATCATGGTCAATTCAGCGCAACGAACTCCAAGCCAATCTTACAGCTCCAGAAGCAGCCCAAGGTTTCATTGTGATTGATACCCGTTCACCACAGGAATTTGCTGGGGCAACTCCTTATGGTGAACAACGGGGAGGACATATTCCGGGTGCGGTGCATTTCTACTTTAAAAATTTGAAAGATACAAATGGGTACTTGCTTTCCCGCGAACAAATTATCGCCAAGTTAAATCAACTTCAACTAGGCATTAAGCCCAATACTCCTATTACTGCCTATTGTACAGGGGGCATCCGCTCTGCATTTTTTGTTGCTGTACTGGTAGACTTAGGCTTTACTAACGTGAAAAATTATGCAGGTTCAATGTGGGAATGGTCAGCGGCACCAGCATCAAGTTATCCCTTAGAGCCTATTGTCTCAGCCTCAAGAGGATGAGCTTCAACAACCTCTACAAAACGCCAGCCACTACAATCATCCCCAAGTCGGAAAAATGCACAGGGCTTGAGCCACGCTGTTTAATCGTTCCGCCACCATTAGCACTCAGCCATGTCCTAGCTTCTTCTAAAGTGTGAAAGTACTTGGCTTTGTGCAACGTTGGATCTAAGTAGGAGTTTTGAGCAAAAAACTTTTTTTCTTCGGCTTGGACATTGACAAAACTTGAGCGTGTCCCTATTTAAGTTATATCTTTCACAAAGTAAAAAAACTTATACATTAGTACGATGATTAAGATGATATTCACTTAATAACTTTCACAGCTTTTCCGATATACATTATTGAAGTATCATCATTTATCTTCACTTTTACAATTCCTGTTCTTTTATACTCTTCATAACTAGAAAAATTTAAATTGAATGCACTACTAAATATATCAAATCCTTGAATTTCAAAACTTTTAAATCCACTTTTATACATTAATTGAGTTAATTCCTCTGGCTTAATAAATTTTTTCCAGTCATGAATACCTCGTTTAATTTCACCCAAAATATTTTCCATTAACCAAATCATCACAAATTTAGACTTAAAATTTCTGTTAATAGTATCAAAAAAGAATATTCCTTCAGGCTTCAATACTCTATTAATTTCTAAAATAGTTTTTTGAACGTCGGACACATGTTCCAAAACATCAACACATATTACGACATCAAAGGTATTATCGTTATAGGGTATTTTTTCAGCCAAGCCTTGCTTGTAGTCAATTTTCAAGCCACTAAGAGCTGCATGTTCTTGAGCCGCCTTAATGCATTTGACAGATTGATCTATGCCTGATACTACTACACCTCTTTTTGCCATAAATTCGCAGGAGAATCCGCCGCCACACCCTACATCTAGAGCTTTCAAACCTTTCCAATCAGTTACATATCGATCAAAAAACTCAAACCGAGGTTGATTAAGATGAGAAAGAGCATATATCTTTTCATCTGTATTCCACCAGTTAGCCGCGCTAGAATCATAAAATTCTAAATCATTTTTTTTCATATTTACTTCTTTCGTTAGATGACTTTTCTAAGACTAGACTGAGATAGTATAGCTAGTTTAGGATGAAAAAGTAAAGATGAATAATCCTATAGTAAAACTTGTGCTAGTTGGTTTATTGCTGCTGCTAGTAACTGCTCCCTTTGCTGGTCTAGCTCCGTTGATGCTCATTCTGTTGGGACTTGGAGTTTTCTGGGCACTCGGGTCATTGGTACAAGCCTTCTTTACTGCTGATATTGAAGGAAATGATAAAAAAGCTAAGTTTGAATCATCTAGAGGTGAGTAGTAATGGGTGTGATGATGGGCTTCCTAAAATAAGGTTTAGCTTGCCTCCTCGCGGTTTTCCCTACCAATTGGAATAGGAAAATTTCTTTCATGAGATAGAGACTTTATCCCGCCAACATCTGGGAAGTTAAGGAGAAATTGCAAAAAAATCTATAACACCAGCTTTCCAATATTATGTTTGGCATCAATGAATTGAAGACAGCTGCTTTGCTAGGACTGCTCAGTGGTCTTCTAGTTTTAGGGGGTTACTACCTAGTTGGCAATGAGCAAGGACTTTATATGGGTTTAGCCTTTGCCGCGTTGACGAGTTTTGGTTCTTGGTATTACTCCGATAAAGCGGCTTTAGCGGCGTACAATGCTCAGCCTCTGGCTCGTCAGGAAGCCCCAGAACTTTATGATATGATTGCTCGTCTGAGCGATCGCGCTGGCCTTCCGATGCCAAAGGTATTTTTCGTTCCTACAAAATCCCCCAACGCTTTCGCCACAGGTCGCGACCCTGAACACGCTGCTGTAGCTGTAACTCAAGGCATTGTTGAGCTGCTTTCGCCTGAGGAACTTGAAGGTGTCTTAGCACATGAGCTTACCCATGTCCGCAACCGCGACACCCTTACTCAAGCCGTTGTAGGTACTATTGCTGGAGCAATCACCTTCCTGGGAAGGATTCTCACTTTTGGAGCCCTTTATGGGCCAGTTACTCGCGATGATCGTCGAGGTGGCAACCCTGTAGGTATACTGTTTTTAATTGTTCTGGCTCCACTTGCGGCGACCCTAATTCAGTTAGCCATCTCCCGCACTCGCGAATTTTCTGCTGACTTGGGTTCTGCTGAACTTACAGGAAACCCAGTCGCGCTTGCCAGTGCGCTGGAGAAGCTTGAGTCCATTGGTCACCGCATCCCGATGAACGGCAATCCTGCCATGTCACCACTACTTATTGTCAATCCTCTCTCCACAGAAGGTTTGCAATCTCTTTTTCGGACTCATCCTCCTACTGAAGAGCGCATTCGCCGTCTTTTGGAAATGGCACAGCAAAAACAAGCCATTCCAGCGATATAGCTTTTGTTAATAGCTGATGGTTAACAGCTAATGGCTTCTTTTCAATTCAATTAGCACAGGACTTATACCAGTTGCTATTTTTCTGCAACGAATCCGATTTTTGCTCCCCCCTTAGTAAGCAGGGCTGATTCGTTTTCCCGAAACCCGCCCGGAGTTTAAACTCCGGGCTAATAGCCAAAGTCGTCTAAAGACGACTCAAATAGTGATTTTCAGTCCTCTTGAGAGGACTTTATCTATGAGACAGGGGTTTTAACCCCTGGCGGACTCTGGCTTTGCGAGAATGAATCAGCCTTACCTTAGTAAGGGGGGTTAGGGAGCTGATTTGTAGTACTTTAGTAGCAACTTGGTATTAAGCTTGACACTTCATACACTATTTATAAAGTTCTGGTTAGCAACGCCCATCCTACATACAGGGGCTTTGCGTAAGTCCTGAGCAATTAACCATTAGCACTGATCAATAAGCAGTCCTTAATCTTTTATTTCTTTACTCCTGTACCAAGGAAGTTGGCGACAAAAATGAATTTACTTCCTAAATAGAAATAACTTCTGCAACAAAGACTTGCTAGTGTTTCTCTTCATCCGAACAATGGCTAGATTTTTACGGAAGATGACTGTATTAGGATGAGTGACTCCAAATACTTGCTCATTTATTTCTAAAGCTTTCAATAACAGAAATTCAGCTTTACGGTACTGTCCTTGAGATTTGTAGAGTGCTGCTAGGTTGTTCAGTGTCGTAGCCACATCAGGATGCCTATCTCCGAGAAGATGTTTTCTCAGTGATAAAGCTTGCTTATACAGGGATTTTGCTTCATTATACCGACGCTGGGAATAGTAAAGTAATGCCAAATCATTGAGCGTTGTAGCCACATCAAGATGCTCATCTCCCAAGACGTGTTTCCTCAGTGCTAAAGCTTGCTCATACAGGGGTTTTGCTTCACTATAGCGACCTTGAGAATAGTACAAGGCGGCTAAATTATTCAGTGTTGTAGCCACATCAGGATGCTCATCTCCTAAAATGTTTTTCCTCAGTGATAAAGCTTGCTCATACAGGGCTCCAGCTTTACTGTAACATCCTAGAGAATAATAGAACCCAGCTAAATTGTTCAGCGTTGCAGCAACATCAGGATGGTTATGACCCAATCGGTATTGCGCTACTAATAAACATTGCACAAACCAAGACTCGGCTAACGCATATAAACCTTGACTTTTATAAAATCTGCCCAATCTGTCAAAAAGCCAGAGTAAATTTTCATCACTCAAAGCACTACTTAGAGTTTGAGCCACTTCTTCTAGATGTGGGATAGCATCCTTTACTAACTCAATTGCTTTAGGACTAGGGTTGTCAGGAATTTGATAAGCAATTTCCACCATTGCCTGAGCAAAGATTTTTGTCAAATCCTCTGCTTGGGCTGATGCTGCTAACTTGAATTGCAGAAGCGTCCGAATCGATGGAGAAATTTTGTAGAAATTCTCTTGTTGCTCAACCTGTTCAATAAAATGTTGTTGGTGGAGTTGCTTTTTCGCCCAGTTGATGTCTGCTTGTGACCAATTCACCTGTAGAGACTTTGTAATCAACCTCTCTACAAGTACCCAAGGAATTACAGTTGATGCAAACAAACTCAACAACTGACCAACTTTCTGTGTGAGTGGATCAAGTTGTTGCCAGCTTAATTCAAAAGCGGCTTTCAAATCTTGTTCTGCTGTACTATAGATTTTCTGCCTTTGCTGCTCTGAAGGCGCGGTTACCTCATCTTTCTGCTGGGCTTTTAGCCGCTTTAACATCTGTGCAATAGATAACTCTGGATGTTCTGACAAGTACTGACCCACTAACTCCAAACTTAAGGGCAGATAATCCAGCCATTTATAATGTCCTGTGCTATTGATTACCCTGCATCACTGCTGTAATTATTCAACCCCTTTAACAACTCGTATGATTTGCTTAGGATGCTGTATTACGCACTTGCCAACCGTAATAGCTCCTAAAATAATCAGATAATCACTTATCCAAAGCTCTTGCGAGCTATCCTGTTGTTAAGCCCTTAGAACTAATCGAAAGTTTTTGTATGACGCTATTAGAAAGTGTAATACATGGTCAGGATAATAAGCAATCAGCTAAGTATCAGCAACACAGTCAACAGAGCTTCATCTAATCTTTAAAATTGTTTAGGGATTTTCAGAAAATAAATCATCCATCTTTAGGGCAAGTCAGCAAAGTTAATCGGTCATCGGATTCACTTGATCGCAGCGACTCACCTCTACATTAGACCTCCTGCACGAATAGAATTTTCGCCCCCCTACTCCCCCTGCCCCTAATCCCCAAAGGAAACCCCGAGTTCCCCAGAGGGGACCCCTTGCCCCCCCAATTTTGGGGGGAAGAAGAATATAAAGTCCGCCATGATTGGGAATGGCAGGGGGCATTTCATGATTCATGCAGGAGGTCTATTGGATACTTTTTTATTTGGAACTCCCTTATACAAAGCAAGCTCCTCCTTTTCCAAGGGAGGAGCTTAAGTATCCGCTTGATTGGGGGTTAGGGGTTGGTCTTCTCCTTCCCCTAATTCCTAGTCCTTAACCTCATTGTGAGTCAATTGGCAGCCTTCAATCTTCTCGATTCAGCGCCGATATCACAGCCTGCTGACTGATTGCCTTGTAGACTCCATCTAGATACTGCATAACACGGGAATCAACGGAGGCTAGGGGAATTGCCCCTAAGACATCGAGAACTGTACGGTTGTCTAGTGGTGGTGCAATCACAACCAAGGAAGAATCTAGTGGCTCGTAGTATTGCCAAAATTGTTCAATGTCGAGCGGAGTTTGGGAATTTTGGAGTATGGCTTCCCCAATCTCTTCCTTAGCAAGAGGAGGAGTTGGATTTGGGATTGCTTCTCTAGTGTGCTGCTCCTCTGCTTCTTTGCTCCTGTACTCTCCTGCTTCCCTACTCCGCAGACGACGCAGATCATCGAGGATTTGTCCTTTCGTGCGTCCTCGTAGCTGGAACAATACGAAAGGGTCTTCACTGAAGCGATCGCCGAGTTGATAGTAAACTGCCCCAATGTGTTTACAGGGATTCTGGGGATCAGGACAGCTACAGCGTGAATGGATATCCGATAGTGTAAAGGGAAACAAGCTTAAACCATTAGAGGCAAAAACTTTTTCAATATTGTGTGGCATTTCTCCTGCCAACAACTGCGCCGAGTAAATCGCTTGCTCACCCATGGTTTCCACTACAAAATTCCAGTCTTCCTCACTGAATGGGTCGATAGAGAGGGAAACTTCATAGGGTTCTGGTGCTGTGCCTTGTACCCTTGCCAACACCTTTGGTCCTTTAAATTCAATGCTGAGAACATTGCCTTCTCGTGCATAGTTGCGTGCTCTTTCTAAACGCTTTTTGAAGCGATAGGAGTTGAGCAAATCATTCCACCGTTGCACCCACCATTCAGGGCTTTCAATTTCGTAGTTAGTCATTGGTCATGAGCGATTGGGTAAGGCTTCGTAAAACCAGATAGACTTCGTTTGTGTAGCCGCAATTTATAAGATACCGTTGGTCAATTAACAAGGGTTTGACCTCTCATACCAAATCCGGGTTAAATACCCCCTTTTTAAGAAAGCAGCAGGAGCAAGGGAAGCTGGGGAGGCTGAGGGAGAAAAATCACAAAATTGAAAGTGGGGTTATAAAACCGGATTTCGTATCACCTATAAAAATATTATAAAAAAATATGCCTATATAGTATGTGTTCCGTCCTTTATAAACGGAACACATCCATCAATCTGAATCAGCTTATTGTTTAGTTCTCAGGTTGTTTAAATGGCTTGAATCCACTCACGGACATCGTATTCAGTCCAAATACCGTTTTGCCAGTAAGGGTCTGATTCAATTAACTGGCGCACTATAGCTTCATCTTCAGCTTCGTAGATGCCGAAGACTTTAGTAATATCCTTAGTAGGACCAATGGTAATTAATACACCTTTTTCTTTTTGACCAGCAAGACCATCCAGATGAGCTTGCCGATAAGGAGCACGTTTTTCCAAAACGTCCTCACAGTAGCTTCCCCACATTACATATTTAGGCATAGTTGTTCATTGTCTGTTGTTGATAGCTAATAGCTAATAGATAATTGCTAATAATTCATTGAAGTTCCTTACGGATCATTAGCTATTAGCCATTAGCCATTTAACTTCTAAGGCTGACACCGAATTTTTCAACCAGGGCTTCTCGAACTTTTTGATGAACTGGCTCAACTTCTTCATCGGTGAGGGTGCGATCGCCTGCTCGATAGGTTAGCCTAAACGCCAAACTCCGTTGACCCTTTGGGACAGCTTCACCTTGATATTCGTCAAACAATAGTACCGACTCCAATAACGACCCAGCCGCTTTCTGCGTTGCTCGTTCTATTTCCGCCACAGAAACTTTCTGAGGGGCAAAGAAAGCGATATCCCGGTCAGAGGCAGGGTATGTGGAATAAAGGTGGAACCGAGGAGTCAAGATTTCATCCTGATCCAAAGCATCCAACAGAACATCTAAGTCCAACTCAAAGGCATAGATCGCATCTGGAAAGCTCCGTTCAGTACGTAGTTGGGGATGCAACTGCCCAAAGTCTCCCAATCGTTCACCTTGCAACCACAAGGATGCTGTGCGTCCAGGGTGGAAGCGTTCATCTTGTCGATTGGGTTGATACTCAACGCTTAAACCCAAGCGTTGAAATACACTCTCTAGTAGCCCCTTTGCCTCGTACCAGCTTAGAGGTGACTCACGTCCTCCTCTGACCCAGCGACCTTGAGTGGGGTCACCGCCAAAAATTCCGGCGATCGAGTCGGCTTCTTCCAAACCTTCTTCTTCTCGCCAGAAAACTCGACCAATTTCAAAGCCGTTTAACGGTCCGTTGCCTTGCTCCAAGTTGTACTGGAATGCATCAATCAACCCAGATAGTAAATCAGTTCGCAGGGCTGAATATTCTGTCAACAGTGGATTAGCAAGGCTGATTTGGTTATCGTTCTCTGGCTTGACTAAAGAGTACTGTACTAATTCTGTCAGTCCTGCTGCCCGGAAGGCTTCCCGTAGCTGCCGCGTCAATAGCTGTTCTAGGGAAAGATAACCGGGTTCAGCTTGTTCGGGTAGTTCGTCGCAAAAGTTGTCATAACCGTAAAGACGAGCAACTTCCTCAATCAGGTCTATTTCACGTTCTAAGTCCCGATAGCGGTAGGGTGGTACTGTCACCGTCCATTGTGCGGAAGAGGCTGAATCGTCGAGCTTCAGTTGACATCCGAGGGCGGTGAGGATGCGTTCGACGTCTTCTGCAAGGATTTCGCCTGTGTCTTCTCCCAAATCAACGGGTCCCAAAACCTGATTGATCCGCTCCAGACGTAACTTGATTGAGGGTGCCCAAGTCGAAGGGTGAGATCGTGCGTCGGCAATTTCCTGTGAAGTTGGGGTTCCAGCGGCTAATTGTGTGAGTAGAGCGATCGCTCGATCGCAAGCCCGACTCAACTCAGCCTGATTTACGCTGCGTTCGTAGCGCGTAGACGCTTCTGTCCGTAAGCCTTGAGTGCGAGCTGATCGGCGAATTGCCACCGACTCGAACAGCGCTGCCTCCAAAACTATATTCTGAGTACCTTCGTAAACTTCAGTTTCTTCACCACCCATGACCCCAGCGAGAGCTACGGGTCGATCATTAGCTGTAATTAACAAGGTTTGGGGGTGAAGATTTCGGGTTTGACCATCCAGTGTTTTAAGGGATTCCCCAGTTCTAGCGAAGCGGACACCAATTGTGAGGGACTCTCCACCCGCTAAGGCGTGAAGGCGATCGCGATCAAACGCATGAAGTGGCTGACCCCATTCCAACAACACGTAGTTCGTGACATCAACCACGTTGTTAATCGGTCGCACCCCAGCCGCTTGCAAACGTTGTTGCAACCAGTCTGGGGAAGGAGCAATCTTAACTCCTTCAATCACCGTGCCGATATAGGCAGGGCAAGCACTAGATTCAGATATTTTCAAGCTCAACCCACCTGACCCAGATGGAATAGACACCTCAGAAACGTTTGGCAATCTTAAGGCGGCTCCGGTCAGTGCTGCCACCTCTCTTGCCACCCCTACCATACTCAGGGCGTCAGCACGATTTGCGGTAGCCGTCAGATCGAGAATGACATCTGTCAGACCGAGGAGTGGACGAGCATCACTCCCTAACTGAAGAGTCTCCTCCTCAAAGATGTGAATGCCTGCTGATTCTTTTTCCAAACCGACTTCCGCCAAGGAGCAAATCATTCCTTCTGAACGGACGCCACGCAGCTTTGATGCGCGAATTTTTACATCTATCGTCGGCAGGTAAGTTCCCACAGTTGCCACGGGCACATGTACGCCTGCCCGAACATTAGCCGCACCACAGACGATATTTAATAAACCATCTGCCTTACCAATATCAACTTGACAAACCCTTAGCTTATCTGCGTTTGGGTGGGGCTGCACATCCAGAACCTTCCCGACGACAACGCCATCTGCCAACATCCGGCGATCTTCGATATCTTCTACCTCAAACCCAGCAATGGTTAGGGTTTGGGCTAGCTCTTCTGGAGCCAAGGTCACATCCACAAGTTCTCGCAGCCAATTCAAAGAGATACGCATTGACTCCTAGCTTTTACCTACCTTAGTTTGATTATTTTAGCGCTTGCCTGGATTAGCTCAGTTTAATGACTGTTTGGATAGAGTTTACATTGGAGGGGTAAATGAGTATGGTGGGAAAGTCTGTGTCTCCTGCTGACGTTCCTCAGTGCTTTAGGCAAAATAGAGATAACTTTAGCAACTCTTCACAAGAATTTGGGTGGATTTAACTCAATATTGCCTTATCCACACCCAGGTAGAGATGAAAAGTAGGATATCCTGGTTTTAAATCAGATTTCTACTAAAGGCTTGCCAAAGTAAGGGTGCATTCGGCGGTGCGTTTCCTACCAGAGCGAGTGTGTTAAGCCCGGTGCTTCGATACAAAAGCTTTACTCCCAGCACAGACGATGCCCATCGGTGACGCTGAATGAGCTACTGCCTAAATCCTGCCTGTCCTCAGCCCAAAAATCCATTGCACGTCGAGATCTGTCAGGCGTGTGGCTCTGTATTACTACTGCATGCTCGCTACCGAGTGGTCAAAGCACTAGGTCAAGGTGGATTTGGAGCCACATTCTTAGCCCATGACGAATCTCTCCCTGGCGATCCAAGTTGTGTAATCAAGCAACTCCGTCCAGCATCGACTGGTTCTCACATTATCCCAATGGCACGAGAGCTGTTTGAGCGAGAAGCAAAAACACTTGGACGGATTGGTAATCATCCCCAAGTGCCACGTCTGTTGGACTACTTTGAAGACACCGAGCAATTTTACTTGGTGCAAGAGTATATCAGTGGCTCCACCCTACAACAGATAATCAAACGCTCCGGTTCGATGAGTGAAGCGTCGGTGAAACAATTCTTGAGTGAAATTCTACCACTGCTTCAATACATCCACAGCCAACGGGTAATTCACCGAGATATTAAACCAGCCAATATAATTCGTCGTGAACAAGACCACAAACTGGTTCTAATTGACTTCGGTGCTGTGAAAACCCACGTCAACCCAGTCAATCCGAACAACTCCGAGCAAACAGCTTTAACAAATTTTGCCATAGGTACCCCTGGCTTTGCACCTCCAGAGCAAATGGCTTTGCGGCCAGTTTATGCAAGTGACATCTACGCTGTGGGTGTCACTTGTATCTTTTTATTAACTGGTAAGTCACCCAAAGACTTAGATTACAATCCGTCAACGGGTGAAATGGTTTGGCAGAAATACGTTCATGTCAGTGACCATTTTGCTGAAGTTTTGAAAAAAATGCTGGAGGCTTCTGTCCGTCATCGCTATCAGTCAGCTGGGGATATCCTAAGAGCGCTTGACCTGGAGCCTTATCTCGATAGCTTAGCTCAGGGCTTAGCGACTAAACCCAATAATTCATCTACCAACTTAAGCGGCAACTTATTATACTCTGGCGATATAGACCCTCAGAGTACAGCTTCATCTCCCTCATCCGCCACAACGAAGCTGGCAATGGCGATCCGAGCGCGGCGCGCCCGCAAGGAACAAAGCGGTTCTTCCTATACCTCTGGTGGACAAGGCAATCCAGCCACTCCTGAACGACGGGCTTCTACGACTTCGCTGCGAAGCGAGGGGTTTACAACAGGAAAGCCGAAGGTTCCCGCTAAATTAGATGCCAACGGTCTTTTAACAGCTTATATGAAGGGTCGGAGGGACTTTGCTTCTCAGGATTTGAGCGGACTGATTCTTCAAAAAGTTGATTTATCTGGGGGAATTTTCCACCAGGCAAAGTTGGGAAGAGCAAACTTACAGGGAACGGATTTATCGAATGCTGATTTTGGTCGAGCCAGTTTAATCCGAGCAATCTTGCGAGATGCGAATTTGGGTCGCGCTTACTTGAGCTATGCTGATTTGGAAGGGGCAGACCTACGAGGTGCGGATCTCAGCTTTGCCTATCTAAACCATGCCAATCTAAAAGGGGCAAATCTGTGTGGTGCTAATCTCTCCAATGCCAAAATCACAGAGGAACAGCTGGCACAAGCCAAGACTAACTGGGCGACAATATTACCCAGTGGCAAGCGCGGTTTTTGGTAATCAATTAAATCATCTGTTGCTTTCTATACAAACTAAACCGTCTGTGCTAAACGCGTGGATGAGGTTTCATAGGTATTGGATAGAAGTCTAGACTTTTCTATTATTGCGTCGTTACTACTAGCCCTGGCTATCTTACTGCTAAAAGCTAGTCTATTTCAATAATTTCACTGGCTCGAAAAGGCTCAAACTCTACAATCAGATTAGCAGAACATTTCCTATGTTTGTAAACAATGGATGTGTCAAAATTTGTGTGGAATAACTCTGTACTCAGTTGTTTTCATCTAAAACCGCAATTTCGAATACAACATTGTACGAAAATCTCTACCACGAACAATCATGAAGCTACAAGACTTCATCGGAACTGGTTTGAAATATAGTTTTCAAGCCATAGCTATTGACAAAGAGCTAGCTACCCAAATCCAGATCCGGCTCATCATGTTAGGGCTTCTAGAGCCACCTGCTGATGGTCAGTTTGGTCCAATTACCACGGCGGCTCTTAAGAAATTTCAGAACCTCATGAGATGCAATGAGATTGAATACCTTGGAGCTGTAACTGCAAAACGGCTGATCGAAGCGAAGCTTGAGGATATACCGCAACAACCGCTGAAACTTGGGAATAACCTTGCTAGCCGCATTATTAAGTATATGCAGGCTATGAACTATCAAATTTCCCAAGGAGCAAAGCAGTACAACATTGTTTACTTTGAGGGAATGGATGCTAATGGGAATGTCAACTCAGATGCACCCAATTACTTCAACGATCGCAGAATGATCATCCAAATTTTAGAGGGCGTCCCGTACATTATCGGCAACTGGGAAGGAACTACAGAGCCTGGATACTATTACACTTACAACCCGATGAACGACAACGGAGCCGCCAGAATCAAGTTTGGACAATATAAAGCTTGGCAGGTTGGTCTACACGGTATTTATGACACCCACGAAGCTTTAGTACAGGTTGCTCCAATCACCGTTCACCGGGACTTTAATCAGGATTTAACGCGCACAGGTGACAAGCTGGATACAGGCCTGTTTGCCATCAATCAACACTGGGGGTATGACATGCCTTATAACGACATTGATATGGCTAGTGCTGGCTGCTTAGTGGGTCGTACCCGGCAGGGACATCGGGAATTCATGAGACTGGTCAAGCAGGATCTGCGCTACCAGCTAAATAATAACTACACCTTTCATACAACAGTGATTCCAGCCGACGATTTGGTAAAGCGCTTTCCAGGTTAGAGCCAACTGAAGAGTCCTCTCATTAGTCCTTAGTCCCTAGTTAGTTGACGCTCTAGGGTTTTTTTAAACTTAGATCTTGCACCGATTACATCACCCGCCAGGGACTTAAGTCCCTGGCTCATAGCTAAAGTCCTCTCAAGAGGACTAAAAGTCCATAGGGCAAGAATTTCAGTCCATTTTAATGGACTTATGCTATGAGCCCGGAACTCATGTTCCGGGCGGATTTTGAGGCTTATTGAGAATGGTGCAAGATGTCAGTAAAACCTCCAACTATAACCCCTTTACACTCGACCAATCCGACTGAAGGGCCAGAAGCGGAAACAAGCGTGACCAATGATGTTCTGTTGAGGCAAAAAGCCCCAAACGTGGGAGTCATTGCTGTTATTACGGTTATCTCCCATCACAAATAGCTGATTGTCAGGCACTTGTACAGGTTCCATATTGTAGGCTGGGGGTTCGGCAATGTAGTTTTCTGCTAGTAGGGTACCATTCAGGTAAACGTTGCCGTCTTGAATTTGAACGGTTTGACCGGGTGTGCCAATCACCCGTTTGATAAAAGCTTGGTCTTTGGTGTAACCCTGAATTCGTAGTTGTTGAGGTGGATCAAAGACGACTATTTCACCGGTTGTAGGGGGTCGGAAATGATAGGAAAGTTTTTCAACAACTAGGCGATCGCCTACTTCCAAAGTCGGCAGCATTGAATCTGAGGGAATAAAGCGAGGTTCTGCCACAAACGTCCGAATCAAAAGCGCCAAAGCCAGAGCGATCGCCAGGATTTGAAGATTTTCTCGTATGCGGTGCCAGAAGTTTGACTCAGCAGTCGCCTGTTGTTTATCCTGCTCAGCAACCGTTGATTCAATACCTTTGATATCCTCTTGCGTCGAATTAGACACTTTTGGAGACGGATTTGCTGATGCTAAATTTTTTTTCTCGGAAGCCATAGAAACAAGTTTGAACTGAAAATAGCTGAGCTTTTCACCTCACCAGCATCCAAAAGTCTTTGCCAGTTTTGGCTCTCCGCCAAGATACCACGCTTGATAGGGTTGGTAGCCAATGATAAGAGTAACAACAGCAGTGTGGAAGATATTGTTGTACGATATCCAGACGCATAAAAGGGTAACTAGCCGCTTCTGGATTTGCGTTAGCGTAGGGAAAGAAGACTATTTGTCCGAAATACCCGTGCTATTTGATAAACGTCCTGTTATAATTACCGCTTTTGCCGCTTGCCTACTAGGTTTATTGACCTCCTGTGCTAACAGTCCGACCGGCAAAGCGCTTGAAAAATCCTTGGCGGCAGATCCCAATCTGAAGAATAATTCAACTATTTTTGGTGGTTCATCTCAGAGAAATCCTCAGACTCAGACAACAGTGCAATTGCCAGAGGATTTTCCTGGTGAAATCCCGCTTTATCCACAGGCTCAGTTAAATAAAGTTGATCCGCTAGCCGCGCCAGCTACTCAAGGTAAGCTGACACGTTGGTCATCCTCTGACCCCATTAATGCGATGATGAGTTTTTACCAAAGGGCTTTTGCGTCCGGTAAATGGCAGCTTGTCTCAAAGCCAGAGTCAGACGCTGGCGGTACTTTTGTCGCACGTTGGAATGACTTGCAAGTCACCGTGTCTATTCCTTCGGGTGTTGCGACTGCCAATGATACAACACCTTCATCAACACAGCCAACCACACCTCAGACTTCCTCAAGCTCCACAAATTTTGACATTCAATACATTCGCAATAGCGCTACTACAGCGTCCCAGCCATCTAGTAAACAAGAGTTGGCTTCGCCAACGGTGCAACCAACTGTTGCTAAACAACCCGATGAACCATCGCCAGCACAACAGCAAAACTTTACTGACCTTGATAAAGTCCCCGAACAGTTGCGTCAGCAAATTCAAGATTTGGAAGCTTTAGGAGTCTTAACGATTAATCCATCTGGCGCTAAAAGTAACCAAAATTCTACTAGCACCCAGTTTGAACCCAATAAAACCATAACGCGCCGCGAGTTTGCGCGTTGGTTGGTTGCGGCTAACAACCAGATTTACGTTAATCGTCCGGGACAGCAAATTCGTTTGCCATCAGAAACATCTCAACCAGCTTTCAACGATGTCCCTCGCAGTGATCCAGATTTCCAGAACATTCAGGCATTGGCAGAAGTGGGATTAATTCCTAGTCCCCTGACTGGCGATAGTACAGCAATGCTATTTCGCCCAGATGCTCCGTTAACGCGGGAAAATCTAGTCTTGTGGAAAGTCCCTCTAGATACGCGTCAGGCTTTGCC
>DATNPH010000252.1:0-10983 GCA_036703315.1 Coleofasciculaceae cyanobacterium | reverse complement strand
TTTATTCACATTATCACAGTTCGTACCCCTAACCATATATCCAGCGCTTACACCCACAAATACATTTTTCCTCACGGTCGATTCTGGAATCACGATGCAGTACCCAGCCATAACAAAGACCTCAAAACCATTGAAAGATGGTATATGAATGGCACTAATTACTCTCAAACATTTGCCAGCTGGCTAAAGAATTTTGACGACCATCAGGCAATCGTCAAAGATTTAAATTATGGCATGGATTATGCAAAGTTTCGCCGGATATGGCGGTTTTATTTGATGTGGTTTGTTGCCAATTTCGCCAGTTGTAATGGTGAATATAATGGTAACGGGCAATATTTGATGGTTCATGCTTAATAGCTGAGTGGACTGACGGTAGCCTCGCCCGCCGTTGTCCATCTACCTATTAAAAGCGCGGGCTAGGAATCGGAATCTGTGATGATTTTCAGGCGAATGATCTGGTCGCCTGTATCATCTAGTGGTACTTCGATGACCTCACCAGCGAGGCGGTCTAGGCAGTTGAGGAGCGATCGCAAATGAGGAGTACTTGCGCCCGTATCCACATACAAGCGATCTGACAAACTACCCAGACGCTTCCAAGTCGTGTAGAGTTTGCCGACAGTTTGTTCTAGGACAGATGCTTGTTTAACCAAATCAGCCGCAGTGTTTAAACAGTCTAGTCGTAGAGCTTCTTCTAGTGCCATTTCCATATCAAGGGACGACTCCTGAATCGCTTGCACTTGAGCAGCACCGTCCAGATACTTGGCTAAGAAGCGGGCGTCTGATGTCACCTGTTTAACCGTATCGACATCGGGATTGGTTGCAACTTCCTCTTGTAAAGGTTTCAGGTGGATTTCTGGCAACTTCTCCATTTCTTTGACTAGGGGTGCCAGGTAACGTGCAGGCATGGTACCTGAAGCCGCTTTTTCCTTGACTTCATCTGGCAGCAATTCTGAGGACATCGCTGTCCATTCATCGGAGAGTTGCTTCACCTCACGGCGGGTGATGCGATCGCCTTTTTGCGCTGCATCTGATACCAACTGTTGCACTTCTGGGGCTGACTTTGCCGTTTCCACAAAAGCCCGCTTGCTGAAGTTTCTAATCGCATCAGGGCTGAGTTTTCCTTCGGCTAACAGCGTATCAGCACTGTTGGCTAGCTCAATTAAGGAGTAAGCTTGACTCTTGCTGATATCTCGACTTTTGAGCCAATTTAAAAATCCTGTACCCCGTCCGTCGCCCCCTTTTTTCTCTCTGTCTCGCACGACGCGAAGAATTCGCCCTCGCCAGATTTCGGTCTGCAAGTCGAAGCGATCGCACACCAGCCAAGCGTTATCGACCTGCGTCTGAAAGTCATACTCCAGAATCTCCTCATCCTCTGGATCAGGCAGCTCAAAATTTAGGTCAACGGGTTGCTCAAGGACAGCAGCTAGGTCAGCAGTAGATTGAGGGACTTGAACCATGGGGAGCGATCGGCGAGTGACAGTCGGACTATTATTACACGCTTCCCCAAATTATAGAGGCACCCCACGGATAGAGTGACTTGACGACTTTTGTCAAGGACAATGCACAAGATGTGTAACTCTTTGAGGCGATCACTAACAATTTTTGAAGTTTCTTTGCTAGACCGCTTGTAGTCAAACCGCTTCGCGGAGTCATTAGTCATTAGTCATTAGTCATTAGTCATTAGTCCAAAGCTTGACCATTTTTAAGTAGTCCTTAGTATGCGAGGGGAATACTGATTTGGGTCTGGCTTGCACCAACCTATCAGATATTATGGGCGGAAAAAATTCGCGATCGCACTGTCTGAACGTTCCGCCCATTTATAAGTGTATTCATGTATACAAAGAATCTTATAAAAAATCTCTCTCTTTAAGTACACAGAACACAACCCTGATGATAGTAGGGTGTGATAGATTTAGTTGTATTTTAGTCAACCCTGCTCTTATGAATCAGGCAGGGTTTTTTAGCTTTTAATACTTGGTTGCTTATTAACATCGTTAGAATCGCACCAAAAAAGTCAATCCCACCTCCTAGGAGATGGGATTGATCAATAAGAGTGGAGCCTACGGGAATTGAACCCGTGTCCGCCCTGGGTATTTACCTACCGCTCATTCACAGGTTTAGCCCATCTGATCCTCTGGGCGGGAACCATCCATTATCCCGGATGACAGGATTCTTTGGTAGTATCTTAGCTAGCAAGCCGACCAAAGACAGCTTACTAGAGCATCCGTTGGGGTTTGTCTATAGTCCTTAACGGAGTCAAACTATAGACGCTCGAACCTGTTAGAGGTTATTAGGCGGCTACAGGAGCAGCCTTACGAGCAAAAGGAACGATGTTGTTCGCAGTTACTTTTTTTTGAGCCTTTGATTTGCGAGAGGAGACTCACTCTCGACCTGAATCACGGGGCGGCTTTCGCCAACACGTCGAAACCATTAAGGCCCCATGCCATATATTTCTATTATAGTCAAGAGATCGAGAGTGTCAAATAAAAATTGAAGCGTAAAGGATAAAGGTTGAAACTTCAAGAGAGGGCAGAAGGTAGAAGGTTCCGTTCAGACGGGAACCCTTGACCCCGCCTGAACGGGAGCCACTGAACTATGTTCAGTAGGGGACCCGTTGACCCTTGCACAATTGGGCCCTTAAGATTGCTTGGCATCTCTAGCATCGGGATAAATCCATAAAAGCCCTCTGCCTTCTGCCTTTCTTTGTTCATCCTGCACACTCTTGTTGACGAAGGCAGAAGCCTTGATCAATTTTTCTCACTCTCAGCTTTATCAGATTCGGGCTTCTTTGGCTGTGCGGCTTCTGGTGGAGGTACCGTTCTAGGTGGTTCAATTGGTTTATTGATTGATTCGGACGGCGATGGGGTCACAGGTGAAGCTGAAGGCGCTGGTGTTGATACAGATGGCTGAGGTTCATTAGATGGAGAGGCTGGTGTCTGGGTGGGAACCGGAGAATGGGGTTCACTGGCAGGTGAGGGCGGCGTCTCCACTGACTTTGGTGACTTTGGTGACGGCGGGAGGGGAGCAGGTACGGGTGCCGTATCTACTGGCGGAGAAGATCTCCTGCGGGAAGATCGGCGAACTGGTTCTTCAGCTGGGGCAGAGGAACGGCGCGGTTCTACAGGTTCAGTACGCGGCTTCGGGACAGACTGATTATCATTACTAGGCTGAGTAGTGGGTGAGGCGGAGGGTTCAATGGTGGGTGATATTGAAGGCTCAACAGTGGGTGAGGTGGAGGGTTGCTGAGGTTTAGACTGATTCCGGACAGTACCGAAGGCGACTAAAATTGTGGCGATCGCGACCACTCCCCCAATTAACCAAACAGGCACACCCAACCACCGACGCGCTAGGACAGGAGGAACAGGCGGCGACTGTTTCTGAAGTTGAGGCAGTTGTTGGGCATTCTGAACATTTAAATTCTGAACATTTAAAGGGACAGTTGCTGCTGGATGGATAGGACTTGGATGCGTTGCGATACCATTGAGCGGTTCAACTTCAGGGTCAGGTAATAGCAACAGCCACTCATCCACACTCGCTGGACGGTAACGCGCCTCTACTGCCATACCCCGCATGACGGCTTGGTTAACGGCTGCCCTCAGTTGGGGTTGCAAGTCACGCGGTGCAGGCATCGGTTGGCGATCGCGAAGTATCGCAGGTACCGGTAGTTGTGCTGTTAACAAAGCATAGAGCGTTGCCGCCAAACCATAAACATCCGATGCTGGGGAACGCTTTTCCTTTTCTAAATACTGTTCAATCGGGGCATAACCATCAGACACTATACGTGTGTGGGTCTGAGTCGAGTTGGGTGTAAACTCTCGTGCAATCCCAAAGTCAATCAAAACCACTTCCTGAGTGCCTTGACGCAAAATGATATTTTCTGGTTTGATATCCCGATGGAGTAAGCCTTTTTGATGGACAACCTTTAATGCTTCTCCAACTTGTCGGATGTAATTAATCGCTGTCGCTTCACTCAAGGGTTTTGCGGGAAACACCACAGCTTGCAAAGTCGGCCCAGGAACATAATCCATGACCATGTAGGGCCAATCAGCTTCTATAAAGAAGTCACTGACCCGGACAATATTAGGATGGATACACAAAGCCAGCCGCCGCGCTTCATCTTGGAACTGGCGCTGGAATTTGGCAAAATCTGGGTGCAGATGCAGGGACTCGCTAAGGGTTTTGATGACCACCACCTGACCTAAGTATTGATGAGTGGCTTTAAACGTGACGCCGAAGCCACCCCGTCCCAGTTCTTGTTCTAAGGTATATTTGCCACCCTGTAAGGTCTTGCCAACTAACGAGTTCATAACTCCGACACAGCTTTTTGTTTTTGGTTGTTAGTTTTAAGGGGAGAATCTAACACCTACTATATGGACGCAGTGATCGTACCAAAGTTGCGATTAAGCTCCCGGTTTCGTATATGAAGGCTTTGCCCATCGCAATCAACTCCCCACTTTAACTCACAATTGACTGGAATTAGTAAAACGGTATAGCGATACGCTAGTGCAAGAAGGCAGAAGGCAGGAGGCAGAAGGGAAGAAAGCCCGCCAATCGTTCTGCTCGTTGCCTAGCTTCGGCTGCTTCTTGCTCAGCTGTGATCGCTCGTTGCTCAGCCACAGTCGCTTCCTCACTGGGGATAGGAATCAACTCTCTGTGTGTTGTCATCCATCGCAACCACAGGCGATCAATACCTCAAAAACTCCCTTGCCACAACCCCAAACTTAACTCCAAGGTTTTAGGTTTTAGGTGATAGGGAGCCAGAAAGCTTTGCCAGGAACTTAGAACCCTAATTTTTCACGCATCTCGGTCTGGCTTTTCCCTAAAACCTACCACCTACGACCTGACACCAAGACACAAGGCTAGCAATGCCCACCCTACAACTTACTCTCCTCCTTACAGATAAGCGATGGTGAAAGCCCACGCACTTCAGCAGCACTCAAGGGCATTCCGGTACAAAAAGTCTCAGCAGCATACACCAGTAAAACGTGTTGCAATTGTGGTGCCATTGGCAAGAGACACAAACATCAATTCTCTTGTCCAAGATGCGGCTTCCAATGTCATTCCGACTGGAATGCATCCATAAATATTGGTATATGGGTGGGTAGAACATGCTCTCTAGAGCTTAAAAGAAGATTCAGTTGTAATGACTGAATCTGTTTTAGAGAGTGGGGTCTCTTGTCTGTCCCCTTAACTTAGTGAACACCCAACTTCTTTCAGAAGTTGGGTAATAGACCTAAGAATCCCATGTTTTGAGACATGGGAGTGTCAAACCGCACTCCACCAAGCGCTTAGAACCGTTGACCCAGACCAAACTGGAGTTGGCTACCACCTTGGTCATTGAAACCGTAGTCAGCACGAATGATTCCAATGGGTGAGTTTATCCGTAAGCCAGCACCGTAACCTAATCCAGTTCCTGGCTTACCGCGCACGACTCCTGGTTCTCCCGGTACACTGTTGCCAGTCCCTAAGTCAGAACCAAAGTCAGCAAATAGGACAGCGCCTACTGGCTTGAAGATGGGGATGCGATACTCAGCGGATGCCAACACATAGCTGCGACCACTAGCCACATCACCCGTCCCATACCCCCGCACAGAATTAATACCGCCCAGGTTGAACGCCATGTAAGGCGGTAAGTCGCCAATTGTTGTGCCACCCTGGACATTAAACGCCAGCACTTCTGGGTTTTTACCGCCGAACAAATTGACGGGTGTGTACTCAGAGTAGTTTGCCTTCACCTGGTTCATCAAAATACTGCCGTTACCTATTGGTATCGACTGTGATGTAGTGAGACTGACAATGGAACCTTGGGTGGGATTGATGGGATTGTCGCGCCGATCTTTGCTGACTCCAGCGGTAACGGCAAATAAGTCGTCAACACCCGTGCCGCTTAAGGAGAGGGGATTACCCTGTTTATCGGTTGGAGTAATATTACCGTTGCTATCGCGGATGCTGGTGCGAGTGTAGTTTACACCTACTGAGCCATCCCAATCTCCCACTGGTTTGCTCAACGTGACACCAGCACCAATCTGTGCTTCGCGGGGTTGGTCACCATTGGCTAAGCCAATATCATTGTTGAAGGTTTGAGATAGCGATCGCCGCCGAAACACGTCAACGCTGTAACCCGGTCGATTTGGGTCGCTCTCACGATAAGGGTTAGTGTAATTGCCGTCAAACAGGAAGTCACGGGTACCAACCTGGAGATTGAGTCCAACTTGCTGATTAGTGCCGCCTAAATTGACGTCTTTGTAGCTAATTGTGCCGAAAAGACCGGAATCAGTACTGTAGCCACCCCCCGCATTGACGGCACGGGCAGGTCGTTCGATGAGTTCGTAGGTAAGATTTACTTTTCTAGAGTCGCCATTTAGGGCGATATTCGCGTTGTCAAATAGCCCCAGTTGATACAGCTGTTGCAAGTCCTGCTGCGCTACATCCACACGGAATACTTGACCGGGTTTCAGTTTTAACTCACGCTTGATGAAGTCTTCCTTGGTACGCCCCTGAGTTGGCTTACCTTCTTTATCAAGGAAGCGGACATTGATGTCGCCGATGACACCCTCTGCCACATCAATCGTGACAACACCATTGCGATCGGGTCGTGCGGCTATCACTTGTGCCAGTGTATAACCGTTATCCTTATACCATTTGCTCACCTGTTCGGCACCTTGGCGAAGGGCTGTCAGGCTAATTGGTTGTCCTATTTGGGATTGGAAGAAGTCATTGGCAATGGCTGGGGGGAGAACTTTGTTACCGGAAAGTTGGAACGATCGCACCACTGTCGGTTGCACTTGGAAGACGACGTTTACCCCATCTTGGTTTTTGGAACTCGTCACACGGGCGTCGGAAAAGAAACCTGTGTTTAAAATTGCCGCGATATCGTCATTCAGCTGGCTTTGATTGGTGGCACTGCCAGGACGAGTACGAATGGTTTTCAAGACAATTTGTTGCAATTCCTCCGTGACACCTGTGACCTGAACACCTGTGGCGGTGACCGCTAAATCATTGGTATTGGTAGATTGGGCAGGAGTTACAGGGGATTGGTTTGTTGAGGTAACAGGGGTTCTCGCTGGCTGTGGAGACTGTGACGCTGTGGGAACCACCACATTGGTCGTGCTGGTCGCTTGAGTAGGTGTTTGGCTTGACTGCGCTGATGAGGTAGAAGTACTTGCAGTTACAGGCTTTTGAGTGGTCTGGACAGACTGTGGTGTTACAACAACTTGGGGTGGAGTGATTGCGCCTGTTGACTGGGGTACCGAGGATGCCCCAACAGGAACTACATAGTTGTTAGCAGCAGGTTTCGGCGTGGAAGTCGTGAGATCGGGACTGGCGAGGGCTTGGTGGGTTAACTCCCCAGCCACGAGGACTGCTAATGTGGAAATTGCAATAGCTCTGTTCAGCATAAAAGTAGCCTCATCGCTAGTCAGCTTTGTTAAAAATTGTTGGCTTTTGTTTAACGAGACCGTTGCTACCAGGGTCAAGTTCCACAGGCTGTGCCACATCTGTATCTGCCACACTCAGCGACTCTAAGCTTTGGAAAATCCCAGAAACTTCCACATATTCAGTTAATTTGTATTAAAGTTTTCTGAATTAAGTAAACTCTCTTTCCTTATTACAAGGAGGGGGGTTACTGTAGTTCATTCGTCCCTACTGAAGTTAATTAATCACCCATATATGAAGCTGCTCTGCCTCAGCAATGGTCATGGAGAGGATGTTATTGCCGTCCGAATTTTCCAGGAATTACAGCATCACCCCGCTGCACCAGAACTGGTAGCTTTGCCGTTAGTAGGTGAAGGACGAGCGTATACCCAACTGGATGTCCCGATTATTGGCCCAGTACAGACGATGCCTTCTGGTGGCTTTATCTATATGGAAGGGCGTCAGTTATTGCGAGATTTGCGAGGTGGCTTACTGCAACTGACTTTGGCGCAATTTAAAGCTGTCCGCCGCTGGAGCAAAAAAGGAGGTGTCATTCTAGCGGTGGGAGATATTATCCCACTGTTATTTGCTTGGTTGAGTGGGGCACCCTATGCCTTTGTCGGCACCGCTAAATCTGAGTACTATTTGCGGGATGAAGCTGGATCTTTGCCAAATCGACCAATCGGAGAAACTTGGCCTGGATCGGTTTATTATCCTTGGGAACGCTGGTTGATGAGTCGTCCACGCTGTAAGGCAGTTTTTCCAAGAGATAAGCTGACAACAGAGTTATTACAGCAATGGTCAATTCCAGCGTTTGATATGGGCAATCCCATGATGGACGGGATTGCGCCAGAGCACCCAGCACCGATTTTTTTTGAAGCAGACGCTGAATTGAAAGAAATGCAGCGATCGCTTGTGGTTACGCTTTTGCCGGGTTCTAGAGCACCGGAAGCTTATGATAACTGGCAGTTAATTGTGCGGGCAGTGAATGGATTACTTAATACTTTTCCTGACCGATCGCTGTTATTTTTAAGTGCGATCGCTCCAGGATTAAAACTTGACCCTTTACGCCAAACTCTGGAAACATGGGGCTGGCGTCTGCAACCGATTGAATCGACTGGGTCTAATCTTCAGCTCAATGACCCAACTGCTCTAACATTTACTCAAAAAAATGCCACGCTGATTTTAACGCAGGACGACTATAACCTCTGCCTGCTCAAAGGCGACTGCTGCATTGCGATGGCAGGAACAGCGACAGAACAGTTTATAGGATTGGGAAAACCTGCGCTCATAATTCCCGGAAAAGGTCCCCAATTTACCCCTGCCTTTGCAGAAGCTCAAACTCGTTTACTAGGACCATCTGTAATTTTAGTGGAGCAACCCGACAAACTTGCTAGTGTGGTGCAACAGTTGTTACGTGATCCAGACTGGTTACAGTTAATTGCAGAAAATGGTTTTCAGCGCATGGGTTCGCCAGGAGCAGCCAAGCGTATTGCTAACCATTTAATGGAGCGGTTTGAGGATTCTTAGGAAAGCCTCTCCAGGTACAAGGCAGTTTATGGATGAGCCTTCGTTAGATCAACAACGGTTCTATTCTATTGTGTGTCTGCTATATGGTGATGAGCCGCAAAGATTTCCCGATTTAGCTAAGAAAATAGGTCTTGACAGTGCAAGACTCAAAAGATGTAGAGGAGAGTATGCTCAGCTAGTTAGGTCATGGAACAAATTGCTCCGTCCCTATCTCAAGAAAGAGGTTAGCTAAAAACTATTAAACTTATAAATAAATTTGCATCAAACTTCACTGACAAGAGGACAATCGCCTTCTATTTCAATAACCGTTGGCTCAATATCCAAATAAACCTGCCGTCTTCTCCCGCGAAACCGCACATGCACCTTATCGGCGTAAATTGGTCCCAGAGATAATTCCAGCACTTGTTCAACAATACCCGCCGCTTTCAAAAAGAAAATTGCTTTGAGTCGCGCCAATTCTAAGAACGTCTTAGGTTTATCTTTGTCAATAGGATATAAAGAGTGAATTACACAATCTTCAACACTAACTGAGGTACTGCTGGTTCTAATTAAGTTCTCAAGCATTTCACGTTCTGCTAAGGCTGGAGAGAACATCTGAGCATCCTGAAGCATCAGCAGCTTTGGTGGGTCATTGAGTAAAAGCCTTCTTGCTTTCAACTGAGCAATGTCATCTACAGAATAGAATTGCTTGCGACCTTTGTAAGTTTGCTCAAGAGCATTAGCATCGGTCTTGAGGTGTTTTGGTTCAAGGGTAAGTGTCCAGATTTGGTAGTCTTGTCTTGATACCGCTTCAATACTCTTGATTTTGACAAGCAGACCATCATTTTGATAGGCAAATTTTATCAGCTGTGACTGTTCTAGGTATGGTCGAAGTGATTGGAGTGTAGCATCGTCTTGAACACTCTTAGAAAGAATCTGTATTGTCAGTTTACCATCTGGATTGTGACTATAGGTTTCAATTTGAAAGAAGTGCTCATCCAACAAAACCCATTGCCCAGATGAGTAGATCAGTGATTCAGACTCATTGCTAATAGAATCTTGATTCTCCCATTGAGTTGTAAAGGGCGTTGGGTAGATTGGAGGAATTTGGTAGACTAACACTGACTCTGGGATGTTCTTTAACTTCTTTGGCACCAAATCAGTTGCTTTTAACGATAGGGGAGTTTTGACCACCTCGTAGACTGTCTGTGAAAGGCAAATACCTCCTGGTTGTGCTTCAGCTTGCAGTCGCGCTGCAACGTTGACACCATCTCCCATGACATCGGTGCCATTAAAAAACACATCTCCCAAATGAATGCCAATGCGATGGGTGAGGACATCCTCCGGAGCAAGTTTAGCGGCTATCTCCGCCAAGTTTAATTGCATTTCTTGGGCACAATTGACAGCCTTAACAGCACTGGGGAAGTACAGTAATAGGGCATCACCAATAGTTTTGAGCACTCTGCCTTCAAATCGTTGACACAGTTGTTTCATGAGTTGGAAGTCCCGGCGGAGCAAATCCAGGGTGTACTCTTCATTGGCTGCCATAAGGGCACTATAGCCAACGACATCTGTGAAAACGATCGCGGCGAGTGTGCGTTGTCCTTTTAGCTCCGAAGTCAGAATTTTTTCTTTGGTAAACATATGTCATTGAGAATGCGAAGCGTCGTAGAAGCACAAAAGTCTACTGAGTAAAGTGGTAACCTAAGTACCTATCTCTATTCAATTCGACAGAACCCTTGTATTGCAGGCGCTTTATCCAATCTAGTCAGAAATTTCATGGGATCTTTTCATTTCGCGTCCTGGCAGTGGATTGAGAAGGGGGAATAGGGAGGGGGAATGGGTAATGGGGCGCATCTAAGAATCCTCCTTAGATAAAAAGCCCCGCTTTTGGCGGAGCTTGATACTCAGTTGTAATTTTTGTTATGTAGCTTTGCAGCTAACAGTTCTAGAAAGTGAAAGTAGTTCTGAGAGTACCAATCACAGCATCTTGGTTATCAGCATCCTGACCCGGAGCAATCAGGTAGATAACACCCGGAGTAATCGAAATATTATCCGTCA
>DATNPH010000245.1:0-9251 GCA_036703315.1 Coleofasciculaceae cyanobacterium | reverse complement strand
CGCTTGAGAGTGCATAGCCTGAAAGTGCCTGTTCGTTTTTAGCTCCTCGTCTAGTTCGGCTTTTGTGATATATCGACGAGCCTTGAAATAGACTTGCCGGGCATAATAGACGGCACAGTTAAACACTTTGTTTGATTCGCTACAGATGTACTCAATAATCGATTGAGTATCCTTATTTGCGGGAATCAATACTTGCTGGCAACCAAACAATATAATCACCTCCTTGTTGTTAGTTATTGTATCATTCGTAGATGTACTGGCGGAATTTATTCCGCCATCTGAACGACTCGCTTGTCTTCATCCCACGCTTAAAAGACGTGGGCTTTCAACATCGCTTTTCTGTAACCGGCTCCGATGAACTATGGCAACGCATCGATTCATCAATACAAATGGCATCAAGATGCACATTGCTGAACAAGGTGAGGGTCCGTTAGTCGTCTTGTGCCACGGCTTCCCAGAATGTTGGTATTCCTGGCGGCACCAACTAAAAGCGCTCTCGGAGGCAGGTTACCATGTCGTAGCACCAGACCAACGGGGTTATGGTAAAACCGATCGACCTGAAGCGATTGAAGCCTACAACATTCTCGAATTAACAGCGGATATTGTTGGTCTTGTTGATGCCCTCAACGAAGAACATGCGGTCATCGTTGGTCATGACTGGGGGGCTGTCGTTGCCCGATATTGCTCCCTGTTAAGACCAGATATTTTCTCTGCCACCGTTTTGCTCAGTGTCCCTTACAAGCCAAGAGCTTGGACTTCCATCCGTCCTACACAGGCGCTGAAACGCATGGCGGGTGAGAACCAGCAGTTTTACCAGCTGTACTTTCAGGAGCAAGGGTTAGCCGAGGCGGAACTCGAAGCGGATGTCCGCAAGACGATAAGCATGTTGCTCTACTCCGGCTCGGGAGACGCACCACCCCAGAAGCGATTGCGCCTCCTGTTCAGTAAATCCGAGAAGTTTCTTGACACTGGCACGCTGCCAGAGATGCTTCCTGCTTGGTTAACCGAACAAGACATCGACTTTTTCACAGGCGAGTTTCAACGGACAGGTTTTCGAGGCGGACTGAATTGGTACCGGAACTCTGACCGGAACTGGGAACTGACGGCTTTTCTGAGTGGCGCAAAGCTACAGCAGCCTGCACTGTTTGTGGCAGGGGAGGAAGACGGGGTAATTGCGATGAACCGAAACGCTTTCGATGCAATGGGGGAAACAGTGCCGAACTTGAAGAAGAAGGTTTTGTTGCCAGGTGCCGGACACTGGATTCAACAGGAGCGTCCAACCGAGGTTAATCAATTGCTCATTGAGTTTTTGGCTGGTCTGGATACCTAACAATACCCACTATTAAGTCGTTATCTGTAGACAGCAAACACATGTACGCGATCGCTAGACTTTGTAGCGCCTTTTAAAACCTCTCGTTATTGCACGAACTCCTCGAAAATCCCCCTCGCATCAGAGTTAAAAAGGGGGAGTTTGACCAAGAAAGGCAGAGGGCTCTTATGCAGGAGGAAGAAGGAATGCCTTCGTCTTCTGCCCACGAATGAAGGGAGTAAGGGTATCAAACCCCTTCCAAATCAAAGATTTGGTGGCTTCCAATTGCGAGGGGTTAGAATCCCCTTCCAATTGGTTACATAAGAGCCTTCTGCCTTCTTCAATGGATTCTCCCCCCTTGTAAGCTATGCATTACTCGCATCTTTCTTAAGAAAATATTTGTATCTAGAAGATAAAGAAAGCATTGCCATCGCTTTTTGCTTAATAGCAAAGTTGTTACGAACCGCTTGCGCGTACCTCGAAACTGCCTCTGTGTAGGGCTCCATGAAATAGTGCTTACCAAAAAACAAGGGTCAATCTGACACGGCTGACCCTTGCCATAGAATCAGCATTTCACAGTATTGTTCAGTACTGAATCGTCCTTGCCAACACAAACAGGATGAAGGCTGCAACCAAAGCACCGACAACAATACTCAAAATGCCAGCATCGAAACTGCCAGTTGTAGCAACGATTGTGCCCGGGATAAGCGAACCACCGACACCACCAAACAGTATCGACAGCCCGTTGTACAATCCCGTGCCAGCACCAACTTTCTCGGCAGGCAAGAGACGTTGAACGATCGCGTATTCCTGGGCACCATAGGCACTTTGGAAAAATACTGCGCTGGCAAAGAATAGCACCAACAGTCCCAGTGTGTTGACGAGCGATGCAATGTAGACCATCACGCCTGCCACCAGGAAACCCACACTCGCAAGCAGGGTTCGGCGCTGAAGGCGATCGCCCAAATAAGCCATCAGGATAATGCCCACGATGCCAGTGGCAAAGATTAGCGCGAGGGGCCAACCCAATATCTCAAAGTCAATCCCTTTAGCGCGGTTGAAGTAAGTCGGTAACCAGTTGAGTATGCCGAAGGCACAGAAGGCGTTGAGCGTACCGCCTGCGACGGCGAGCCAGAATCGGCGATCGCGTACATAGCTTGCTCTAGGCGTTCTCACTGCTGCAACATCAGACGTTCCACGTCCGGTACAGATATACGTCAACTCCGCATCGCTCACTCCTCTGTCACGGCGGGGTTCATCCTGCACTCCAAACCAAACCAGCGGAATTGAGAGCAGCATGCCAACTGCACCCAGTACGGCAAACATGGGACGCCAACCGAAGGCGTTGATTAATGGGATGACGATTAGGGGCGCAGTGGCGGTAGCCAGCAGGATACCTGCTCCCCAAATTGCATTGGCTCGCGATCGCTCACCGACTGGGAACCATCGGCTGGAAATTACGCTCAGCATTGGGATATGGACACCTTCTCCGAAACCCAGAAGCAGACGCAGCACAATCAGTGCGGTGAGCGACTGTCCGAGTGGCGCACTCAGGATAGTGAATAGTGAGAACGCCGCAATAGCAGCGATGATACTGCGCTTGGGACCAAACCGCTCAGCCAGTGGGCTAAGCAGCATGTTTGAGAGTGCATAGGAGAGAAAGAACGCAGCTAAGAGCAATTCACCCTTTGACCCAACCTCGCGATCGCTCCAGCCAAATTCTTGGGCAATGCGTGGCAGGGCTAAGGCAAGGTTATTGCGGTCTAGGTAGTTAACGAATAGTGTCACAGCAAGGATAACTGGAATGCGCCAGCGGACGCCCCAGCTAAGATGTCTAGCAGTTGTCATAGTCTCTCAATTGGATATCCCGTTTCACGAAGGACAAGGCTAAAAGAATGACAAAGAAACGCTCTACTCAACGTTTCCAAATACTCTACTGCTTGCTGTACCGAGTAGCGAATTGTTCTTGTATTTCTCCGTGATCTGCAAACCGTTGCTCAACTTTAGACAGGGATTGTGGGGGCTAGGCGATCGCTCTTAGGCGGGGCGACTTCCAAAGGTAATCGAATAGTGAACGTGCTACCTTTGCCCATGACGCTTTGTACTTGTAGACTACCCTGGTGTGCTTGAACAATTGCTTTTGCGATCGCTAACCCCAATCCCGATCCACCAGTGTGACGAGAGCGATCGCTATTCACTCGGTAGAAGCGATCAAAAATGTGTATTTGCTCTTCAGGTGCAATGCCAATACCTGTATCCTGGATGTGAATCAAAGCTCGATCATCGGTGCGATCTAAGACAACTGTTACCTGACCCCTGGCAGGCGTGTATTGGATGGCATTGATAATTAAGTTAGAAACCAGGCGATAAAGCTGTTCCTCATCACCTATAACGTTCAGTGGATTATGTACCGATACCGAAGATGTCAGCCTCACTGATTTGGAGAGTGCCAACGCTGCAAATTCCTCTTCTAAATCGCTGACAATATCATTCAGACAACAAAGCTGGCGTTGCCGTGGCAAAGCTTGTTGTTCCAGACGAGCCAAGAGCAACAAATCGGCAACTAGCTGAATCAGCCGCCGATTCTGACGCCCTATCGTGTCTAGTATGTCCTGCACCTCTTTTTCATCCAACTGAGGCATCGAACGTGCTGATTCCAGCGTCGCCTGTGTCGCCGCTAAAGGTGTCCGCAACTCGTGAGCAGCATCCGCTGTAAACTGTTGGATCTGCTTGTAGGATTGGTAAATGGGTTGCATCGCTAAAAGGGCTAACCACCAACTGGAGACGCCTACCAGAATCAATGTAGTTGGCAATCCCAACATCAAAATCCATTTCACATTATTGAGGTAGTCGTTGAAGTCTTTGAGACTCCGTCCTACTTGAAAGTACCCCCAATCGCGATTGTTTCGGGTATGCAGCGACAGAGAAATTTGGTGATAAACGTTGCCTTTGCTATCTTTTAGGGTTTGCCAGCGTTCTTTGTTTAACACTTGGGGCAGTCCCTCTGGATAAACACCTCCTATGGCAACCAACCGTCCTGAAGTATCGAAGAAACGGACATAGTAGTTGTCTTGGTTAACTGCACTGAGAACGTGGCGAGAGGAACTCAAGTTCTCTGTCATACAGCTAGCTTCTGGATGACAAAGATTTGGTACAAGCTCCTCTAAAATCGGCTCCAAGCGTCCGGGTTGGTTCAATTTCAGTTCGATACTGTCATGCAGCGTCCCCGCTACAGACTCCAACTCGCGATCTACGGCTACTCGATGGGCATGAGCGATCGCTTCATAGACACCGAGTCCAGACAAGCTCAAAATTAAACCCATGACTCCTGCATACCACAGAGCCAATCGCCAGCGAGTTCGGTTAAACAGTTTATTTTGATTCATGAGTTGGGTTGAAGCGATACCCCATGCCATGCAACGTTTCAATCAAATCAGGGCAACCACTAGAAGCCAGCTTGCGACGCAACAGACGCACTTGAGCCGCCACTACATTACTAATCGGTTCTGCACTCACTTCCCATAGCTGATTCCGAATCTGGTCACTGCTAAGAATGTAGTTGGGGTGTTTCATAAAGTACTCCAGCAGCTGGAATTCCTTAGTAGTTAGGGCAATCACTTGCGGTTCACCCAAAGTGTTTTGAAAACAAACGGTGCGGGTGCTGTAATCTAAGGTGAGGCTGCCAACCGTCAATTGTTGGGGCTGGAGTTGGGGCGATCGCCTCTGCAATGCCCTCAATCGTGCCAGCAACTCCTCCATACCAAACGGCTTTACCAGATAGTCATCCGCGCCAGCATCTAACCCAGCTACCTTATCTTCCATTTGGTCTTTGGCTGTGAGCATCAAAACGGGTAGAGGACTTTGTTGCGATCGCAGTCGCTTGCACAGCTCTAATCCTGACAGTCCTGGTAATAACCAGTCGAAGATAGCCAGTGTATATTGCGTTTGTGGATCTTCCAGATAATTCCAAGCTTCAGTACCATCTTGAACCCAGTCAACCACATACTTTTCCTGGTTCAAGATTCGCTTGATAGCAGCACCTAAATCAGGTTCATCTTCGACTAAAAGAACTCTCATGGAGCCAATCCATTAACAGGTGTTCACTTTTTCCTCATTAACATCCCTTGTCTTCTCCAACCAAGATAATTTATTGACTGAAACTAAAACGACCGTCTACCTTTTTACCATCAATATCCGAAGTAACTTTCACCTGATACTGACCCGTTACTTTTTCTGGTAACAGAGCAGCGTAGTGTTTCCCCTCCGCATCATAGGGAAGGTCTAAAGATTTCTGTGTTCCATTGGGCAGCTGAACTTGAGCGGTCACTTTAGCGTTCGGTATGGCTTCGTGATTGTCCCCTTTTTGTAAGTAAAAATCTAAATGAGTTCCGTTATTTTCCTTCACTGGGACAAACTCTAAGTGGTAGGAACCAGACTCGACAACCTGACCGCCTTTTAGAGGTTTTGCGGCATGACCGGATGACTCAGTTTTAGCGGCATCAGTTGGTTGTGCTGTTGATTCAGCTGGTTTGGGTGTTATCGGACTGCTCTCTGAGTTTGTGGCTTGGTTGTTGTTCCCACAGGCTCCTAAGAAAAACAGGCTTACACTGCCTAAAACCATTAACAGAGACTTGATAGATTTCATACTTTTAGCTCCTGACATGAAACAATTGCTTGCTCTACAAAACCAAGGTTAAAAACATCAACTAAAAACAAATTTCGCACTAATAATCGTGATAAAATCACTTCTCAAATAGAGCCTCGACTGCCCTCCCGTTGTCAGAAACTAGTGGTGTTTTCTTGGGTACTAAGAATTTACCGAACTTGGCATACAATGCGGGTAACACCATTAGCGTTAATGCCGTAGAAGTAAACAACCCACCCAATACAACGATTGAAAGAGGTTGTAGAATTTCCTTTCCTGGTCCCCCCTCTACTACTAAAGGTGCCAAACCCAAAGCTGAAGTTAAAGCGGTCATTAAAATGGCATTGATCCGTTCCATCGAGCCTTTAACAATAACTTCTTTAAAAGGCATCCCTTCGGCAAATTTAGTATTGTAGTTATCCACTAATAGCAATCCATTACGAGTCGCCACACCAAATAAGGTGACAAAGCCAACTAAGGAAGCCACAGAAATTACCCCACCCGTCAAAGCTACAGAAATTACTCCCCCTACCAATCCGATTGGTAAGTTAATCATAATCATCGCTGTTGAAGGGATGGACTTGACAGAGAGGTACATCAAAACTGTAATGACAATAAATGCGATCGCGCTAAATACCAGGATATTCTGTGACGCTCGTTGCTCGGCTTCAAATTGACCCCCATACTGGATAAAGTAACCAAAAGGCACCTGAACATTTTGCTTGACTTTGGCTTGAATGTCATTCACAACCGAGCGCAAATCTCTCCCTTTAGCATTAGCGGACACCACAATCAAACGAGAAACATTCTCGCGATTAATCGTATTTGGTCCCGTACCGTATTGAACGGTAGCAACTTGAGCCAGAGGAATTTTATTACCAGCGGGAGTATCAACTAACAAGTTCTGAATTGTTTCCAAATTATTCCGGGCTTCCGGCTTCAGCCACACAACGAGGTCAAATGTTTGTTGTCCTTCCAAAACTTGGGACACCACTTGCCCGTTTAGAGACGTTTCAATAATTTCCGATAATTCTCCTGCATTAAGACCGTATCGACCCGCAGCTTGACGATTAAACTTGATTTGAATCTGTTGAATGGGTACTTGAGGTTCGAGTTGCAAGTCCACAACTCCTTCAACCGTTTTCATCTGCTCCTCAACTTTGGCACCGATTTGGCGGAGTTGCTCTAAGTCAGAGCCAAATATTTTGACAGCAATTTGACTCCTAACCCCAGATAAAACCTCATCCATTCGGTGAGAAATAAAACCGCCAATATTAGGTGCTACTCCGGGTAATTTGGCAAATTCTTCTCGAAGCGCTTCCATCGTTTTTGCTCGGTCTTCCATTCCCCTTTCACTAATACCCATATCGATGTGCGCGAGGTTAACTCCCGCCGCATCAGCGTCTCCTGGAGCGCGTCCAGAACGCACCTGAACGTATTCAAATCTAGGGTCTTTTTTTAGAGCATCTTCAATAGCAAAACCCGCGCTATTTGTGGCATCAAGAGATACGCCCGGATAGAGGAGTATGGTATTGACCAACGTTTGCTCCTGAAACTCAGGTAGAAATGCTCGTCCGAAAGAGGGAAGAATAATTAATGCCGCCACCATTGCCGCACTGGCTAGACCCAAGATAATTGCCGAATGACGCATCGAAAACTCTAAAAAGAAGCCATAAATACGCTTGGCATACCTCGGCAACCAAGGTTCTCTTGCCCTCATGCGTTTGCTAGGCAGTAAGATGGCACACAACGCCGGAGATACGAGCAGTGATTCTAGGCTAGAAATCACAACAACCACGAGATAAGTAATCCCCATCGGCGAAAAAATCCGACCTTCCACTCCCGGCAATGTAAAAATTGGCGAGAAGACAACGATGCCAATTACTGTCGCTCCAATTAGCGAGTCGCGTACTTCATTACTGCCATCAAAAATTACGTCCATTATCGGACGAGGGTGAGGAGATAGTTTATTTTCTCTCAAGTTGCGGTAGGTGTTTTCGGCATAGACAATGGCATCATCAATGGCTGTACCAATTGCCACGGATAGCCCACCCAACGTCATTGTATTTAGCCCCAGTCCCATCCAATGCATGAATAACAGTGCAAATAGCAAAGTTAGAAAGAAATCCAGCAAAACTACAGCAAGAGTTCGCCAATTCATCAAAAAAGGGATGAGGATAACAGCAACAATAATGCTGCCTTCAATTAACGCTGACCTGACATTTGCAACAGAAGATTCAATATATTCTTCCTGACGAAACGTGACAGTAACTTTAATATCTTTGGGAAGCGCTTTTTGAACCTCTTTCATCGCCGCTTCTACCGCCCTCGTCACGGTGGGAGTGTCAGCACTGGGTTGTCTGTTCACCAACACGACAACGGCTTTTTGACCGTTTAAGCTACCATCACCCCGCTTGATAGCTGCACCAATCTGCACATCTGCAACATCAGCAATTCGGACGGGCGTTCCCTTGCGCGAAGTAATGGCAGAGTACTTCAAGTCTTCCAGCCCTTCAATTCGCCCCACTCCCCGGATTAAGGTTTCTTTATCAGGGGTGATTAAATAGCCACCGGGAGCGTTAACGTTAGCTGCTTGTACGGCTTCGGTGACATCCTGCAAGGAGACATCAAAGGCTTTCAATTTAGCAGGATCGACTAAGACTTGATACTGCCGCACATCGCCGCCATACGCCACGACTTGAGCGACACCGGGAACAGCTAAGAGGCGGTTGGTTACTTGCCAGTCCACGATGCGCCGCACTTCCATTAAGGGAGTGGTTTCGGAGGTAAAAGCATAGGTAAGGATAGTGCCAACGGGAGAGGTTGTCGGAGAAAGTTGCGGGGTTTCTGCGGCTTCAGGCAGTTTGCTAGCCGCTTGCTGCAATCGTTCTGTCACCAATTGGCGAGCTTGATAGATTTCAGTTCCCCAATCAAAGATGACTTTGACAACCGAAAGCCCTACAGCTGAGGAGGAGCGTACTGCCGTTACCCCAGGCGTTCCGTTGATGGCACTCTCAATGGGTAATGTCACCAGAGATTCAACTTCTTCGGGTGCGAGTCCGGGTGCTTCCGTCTGAATTTCGACTTGAGGAGGTGCAAACGGCGGGAAGACATCCAGCTGCATCTGGGGAATGATGTAAATCGTCCAAAGGGTAATGATGACGGTAGCGATAACAACCAGCCATCTGCGATCGATTACCCATCTGAGAATGGTGCTGAACATTTATTAGGTGTCAGTGCTGAGAACTCCCTTTTACATAATTGACACAGCCGAATGAAATCAGGATGAAATGCGAT
>DATNPH010000092.1:0-59304 GCA_036703315.1 Coleofasciculaceae cyanobacterium | reverse complement strand
GTCATTGCCAGCACCGCCGTTGAGGGTGTCGTCAAGAGCCGCACCATAAAGCCTGTCATCATAGGCACCTCCCGTGATCTGGAACTGCTCGATGTTGTAGAAAGTAACCTGACCGACTCCATAACCGTTCACATATCCACTACTGCGACCATAGGAGTCATAAAAGTTCCAGTAAATGCCGCTCGTGGCTGAGGAGTAATCTACTACCAGTTTGTCTATACCACTGCCACCATCTATTGTGTCGTAACCCGCACCTGAATTGATGCTGTCGTCTCCATCTTCACCATTGATGATGTCACTTCCGGCACCGCCATCAATGCTATCGTTGCCTTCTGCTGCATTGATGGTGTCATTATCCGTTCCCCCCTCAATAGTGTCATTGCCTGCTCCACCAATCAGGCTATCGTCTCCTGCATCCCCATAGACTAGATTATCCCCAGCACCACTCATCAGAGTGTCATTGCCTGCTCCCCCCAAGAGGATGTCCTGTCCATCTTCACCGTTGATGTAATCGTTACCGCCCAGACCATAGATGACATCATTCTGGGGACTACCTATTAGTGTGTCTCCATAAGAAGATCCAGCCAGTTGTTCAATCGACTGGAATACATCTCCCGTTGCATCGCCCGTCGCCTCACCCGTGGTTAGATTGATCAGAACACCAGTCGTGGCAGTCTCATAGCTGGCAACATCAAAACCTTCCTCGCCATTGAGGATATCAGCACCCGCTCCGCCAATGAGCCAGTCATCATCAGTGCCACCAGACAGGGTATCGCTGCCGTTACCGCCATAGAGTCTGTCCCAGCCACTACTACCCCTGAGGTAATCATTACCGCTACCGCCAATTAGCAAATCGTCACCCTTACCACCATCAAGCTCTGCTGGTAAATCAATACTATTTTCAAGCCCAATGACATTACCGTTATTGTCAGATTTGAGTTCGCTGAGCTTAATTACATCATTTCCCTCCCCACCGTTGGCTTTGACCTTGTCAGCGAGATGCGTTTCTGTGATGCCAAAAGCAGAAACATTAACTTGATACTTACCATAGGTATTCAACAGAGAAGTGGTTTCTTTTGAATTAGAGAGACCTCTGCAAATCGTAATCAAATCGATGAAAAAGACATTCAACAGAGAAGTGGTTACTTTTGAATTAGAGAGGGTAAATAGTTCATCCCCATCAACTTTATTGTCAAGTCCCCGTTTACTTGCATCTGGTCCTATGTAAAGTTCCAATGTGTGGTCTGTCGTTGTTGCAAGTTTCGGGTTATCTCCCTGATTGGAATCGTCTTCGGAGAAAGTTAGCAGGGTCACTTTGGGGCTGTCCCAGCGTTTGGTGTACGAGAACCAGTCATATCCAACTTTGAAGTATGCGTATAGACCAGCCGTGATTTCTCCAGACATACTGAATACGTCGGAGAGATGTTTGAAGGTGTTCACGTAGACTTTGCTACCATTATTGCCGCGATTGAGATCGAAGCCAACGGCTGCTTGGATTCCTCCTCCTACCCCAGCACTAGCGACTGCAACGTTAACTTCACCGGAGCCTTCGATTTTGCCATTAAGCTCAACCTCTCTACCCGCGTTGTCACGCACGTATAGGCTCTTAGTAAGGATTTCTTCTAAGTTACTCCCGCTTTTGAATCCTTGGGTATCGAACCCAAATGTAAGCGGGTTGATTGTTGCACCTATACCTCCTGTGAATCTGACACCTAATGGTCCGATAATCGGATAGAGTTGGCTGAATTCAAAGTCAAGACTCAGCTTCGGTAGCGTATAGGTAAAAAAGTCAACATCTTTGCCTAGAAGTAAATTGAAAGCTGCATTTGGGTTGTCAAAATTGAAAATCGGGAACTCAAAGCCACTGGTTTTTGTAATTTCGCTAGGAACTGAGCCAGCACCTGAATGGGAAGCCAGTCCAAAATTCTCATTGAGTAAAAAGCTACCTAGTGTAATTTCTTTGTTAGAAATCTTGCTAACTGAATCAACTAATTTACTAAGATTGTCGAAAGCATATATAAAACCTAAATCCGGTGTTGAACCCTCCTTAGGAAATAAAGCAGCAAGGTCTACTAGAGTAATCTTGCCATCTGGTTGGTCATAATTGGAACCACCACCGTTCTTGTCCAGTACGCCTTCCAGCCCTAGCTGATGAAGAAAGTCAATTTTTTTTGTTAAGGTAGAACTGATTTTTCCAAGCGGTTTAGTTACTTCTTCAACTTTTTTCAGGACTGAACCTACAGTCTCGCTAAAAAAACTTCCTGATGAGAATGTAACATTATTGAAGCCACCTGTTGGCTTTCCTCCTATCGGCCAGTTTAGGTTAAATTCAGAACTAACCCTTGGAAACTGACTTGAGCCATTAAAGCTGGTATCAAGGTGTAACTTAAGAGCCGGAGTTCCTAGAGTATTAAAATTGAGCGACGGAAGTTCGTTAAGTGTCAGTTTTCCGTCCCCATTAGGGTCACTCAGATCAACATTAAATTTTCCAAGTTGAGTTCCTGTGTCTTTTACGTCAAGCTGAAGAACTCCCAGTTTACCCTTTGCATCCAGCAGCTTTGATGTATTCAATTCAAGACCAATTTGATCGGTATTGGTATCAATAAAAAAGCCATTTTTATTGATACCTAAATCAATATTTAATTTAAAATCAAGGTTAGCTTTTGCATTCAAATCCAAGTTAAAACCAAGATCTTGCAAACCCAAGTTAGAGGCAATAGAAGGATTAAAAATTGTGTCGTTTAGCTTGAATTTGAACCTGACCTCTTGATCCGTCGGGTTACTGAGCTCGATCTGGCCATATTTGCCAAGTTGCTTGGAGAGAACTTCCTGAATTTTGTTAGCTGTTAATTCAGCAGGATTATTTTTATTTATCTCCTCAAGGCCATGTTTAGCTATTGCAATGTCAGCCTTCAAATCGCCAATGAATTTAGTCACGCTGTCGCTTTTGATCTGCTCTCCAAGCAGCGGCAGATTGCCTTTAAAAAGCTCGCTACCGATGACAGTTTGTTGGAGGTTGCTCAGAAACCCATCCAGAGACTTCAGCCCGTCTATTATCTGAGTAAGGTCGAGGCCGTTTGCCTGCTCTATCTGAATAGTTTGCCCATTTATAGTGACTGTGGCGATATCATCTTCACCTTTTAATGCCTGAAGTGTACCTTCATCTAACTGCACACCTCGAGCCAAAGCTGAAAAAATAGCTCCTTCATCCCCAGGTGCATCGGATACATTGATTTGTGAATCTACAGAGTGTCCGAGCTCTTCCAAAAGAACATTGGCGAGCGCACTCACATCTGACCCATTCTGTTCAATATATTCCCTTGACAAATAAATCGTATTAGTATCAGCAGAAAACGCGCCATTAGCCCCGTTAATCTCTGCTGCCGCACGAATTTCAATCCCTGGAAGCGAGTCAAAGTCTCCCGCCAGCCATTCCTGACGCAAGAGTTCTGCTTTTGCTACATCGAAACTGTCGCCAAAAGCGGTCACCATTTTTTCTGTAAAATCTACTTGTGATGCGATCGTCTTCAAAAAACCTTTTGTATTGAAGATTCCATCATCTAACGCAATTCGAGCAGATTCATTAAGGAGTTCAACATCGAGTAGACTAACCATCTTTGTCCCCTAGCACTTCTATTGTGAAAATATGCTTGCTTTAGTTGGCTGTTGACATACTTTATCTGTCAAAGCTCACTTCTGACAGTCGGTAAAAGTCAGAAGAAAGTCGTATAAAAGTCGTAAATCAATTTTCTAATCCCAATCAGGACAAAAATTTTAGAGCTACTGGCAAAAAGGCATAGAAATCCTGTGAAAGGTTGACACAAAATCTTCAACCTTTCTTGGAAATTAATTGGACAGTAAAAGAGGAAAGTTACGCCTTAAAAGGCAACTTTCACTTAACCTATGCACCCAAAACCTGTATATCTCTTAGTTCACCCAAGCCTAAGAAACAAAACTAAAGTCTCCTACCTGATGGGGACAAATGTGTAAGTCCTCTTTTAGTTAAGTCAGTAGCTCACAGAACTATTTGCAAAACTTTAACTTTTGGTTTTGCTTCTCCAAAAAAGAACTTTAGCTTTGTACTATACATCTTCCTATAGACGGATGCCAAAGATTTAAAATAATTTTTATCAAAACAAGACTCACTTTTTTAGTGCCATTTGTGCTTTTACGCAACTAGAGTTAATGCGAACTGAACAGTTAATTGAAAATTAGTATGAAGTGCAAAGGAATTTGTCCCTTCAGGTGGCTCGTGACTTCATACTGGAACACCTAAAAAACAGGTAGGGCTTTATCCACACCATCAAGCTTCTGTCAATACGTAAGTCCTAGTCGCAAAATTGAGAGGACAGTTGTGTTTGTGGTTAACAAGGATATGGTTTCTACTTTCTAATTTCTAAGTAGATAGATTGATAGGGCGATCGCTGCTACGGGGAGAGTGGCAAGGGGCTATCCCAGTTTTAAAAATTGGGAGAAACGGGAATGTTGCGGATGATGAATCTTTATCAGTTGAGCTAACGCGATCGCCTCTGAACAGTGATCGGCACAGCAATCAGGTTTTTGAACCGATATCGTGCATGTTCTCAAGTGAGGATTGGGTAGTTCATCATCATCCCAGTTACTTTTTCCCCTGTCTCTGGACAAGAGCGATCGCTCCCGAAAAACAACCACCGTAGCAAATGCTCTCAACGCCTGGTTTCAAATCCCCGCAACCCTTCTGGTTCTTCGTACTCCACCGCCACATCTTTAACCACAGCAGAGGTTGGTCCTTTGTAACACCAGCGAATCATCTCCTCAACCGTCTTTCTACTCGCTTCAAAGACAGCTTCCACACGACCATCTGGGAGATTCCGCACCCAACCATTGACACCTAACCGTTGAGCCTGACGCCCAGTAGAGTAGCGATAGCCAACGCCTTGAACGCTGCCAGAAACGAAAACATGGGCGCGGATTTGCTCCTGTGGTGCTGATGGATTTGGCATTGAACAGTTTGATGTTGACGATACTCAATCAGATTCTACTGTTTGACTTCGATAGAATCACGAGTAGTCACGCTGAAACTGCCATATTCTCTTTCTATGACGATCGCTCAACTATTCAACATCGCCAATCTCTTCGTTTTGCCCTTTTGGGCGCTGATGATTTTGCTACCAAACTGGGGTGTTACCCGCAAGGTGATGGAATCTTATCTTCCCTTTGTTGCTCTAGCAGGTTTATACATCTATTTGTTCATTAGCAGCATTACACCAGAATCTGCCGCTGCTTTGTCTAATCCTCAGTTAGCCGACATTGCCCGATTTTTTGCTGATGAAAAAGCCGCGGCGACTGGATGGATTCATTTCTTGGTGATGGATTTGTTTGTTGGGCGTTGGATTTACTGGGAAGGACAACGTACTGGTGTCTGGACAGTTCACTCGCTTGCTTTATGTTTATTTGCTGGACCAATGGGATTGTTATCTCATATTGTGACCAACTGGATTTCACAAAGATTTTCCTCACCTGCTGAGGCAGACTCTGCAACCCCCTCCACTGGTACACCTTAGACATAACCTTTGTCAGCTGTCAGCTGTTATTTACTGGAAATAATAGTTGACAGCTACTCAGTAAACTTTTCCCTTGTTCCATAAGCAAGTAACTTACAACTTGGGTTTGTACTGGTATCCGGGTTCTCCCTAAGTTCTGTGCAAAAATCAAGTAGTCGTCGCTGCGATGTATGCATTTCTTCGGTAAAACCGCATGAACTTGGCTCTAGGACAAACACTCGGCGGACGTTACAAAATCATCACTCAACTGGGACGAGGTGGATTTGGGGCGACATTTGTGGCACAAGATCACCACCTTCCAGGTAATCACCAATGTGTTGTTAAGCAACTAAAGCCGCAAGCTACTGATCCAGCAAACCTAGAGACGGCAAGACGGCTGTTTGAGACTGAAGCACAAGTTCTCTATCAATTAGGAAGTCACGATCAAATTCCCCGACTTTTTGCTTACTTTGAAGAGAATCAAGAATTTTATCTAGTGCAGGAACTAATTGAAGGGAATGACTTAAGCAAAGAACTTACCTCCCCAACCCCTCCTTACCAAGGGGGGGCTAAGGGGGGCTGTTTACGTGAAGATCAGGTCATTTCCCTGTTACGGGATATTCTGGAAATCTTAGAGTTTGTTCATCAGCACAACGTCATTCACCGCGATATCAATCCGCGAAATTTAATCAGGCGTAAGCAGGATGGTAAGTTGGTTTTGATCGACTTTGGTGCTGTTAAACAAGTCAGCACTCAGGTAATCAAGGGTGGGAAGACAAACTTCACGATCGCGATTGGCACTCCTGGCTATCGTCCCAGTGAACAAGCTAACGGTAATCCTAGATTAAGCAGTGATATCTATGCTGTAGGAATAGTGGGAATTCAAGCCCTTACTGGCTTAAGCCCTGAGCAATTGCCAACCAACCCCGATACAGATGAAATTAGCTGGCATGACCAGGTATCTGTCAGTCCTGAGTTTGCCAAAGTATTAGATAAGATGGTGCGCTACGACTTCCGGGAACGCTACCAGTCTGCAACTTCAGCTTTACAAGCACTGCAAGAATTAACCCAATCCCCTAGCCCTACGGTCGCCTTATCTATTGGTTCGTCACTAAAATCTTTTATTGCTAAACCTAAACTATCTCTGCCAACGCTGCGTAAACTTTTAATCTCAATCGGTATCTTGGGCTTAGGAATTGCAGCAACGGTTTTAATAGTTAACGTTATTAAGTCTACAAATGCAACTGATTTATATAATCGGGCTGAAACTCTCCTAGTGTTGAAGCGGTATCAAGATGCGCTTGATTCTTATAATCGAGCCGTTGAACTTAGACCAGAATATGCCGAAGCTTGGAACGGTAAAGGAAATAGTCTCTTAGAGTTGAAGCACTACAAAGACGCCCTTAATGCCTACGATAAAGCCATTCAAATCCAACCGAACTATTTGGAAGCCTGGATTGGTCGCAGCAATGCACTTGATCGCTCACAGCGATACGAAGAAGCGATTAATTCCTTTAATACCGCCCTCAAAATTCAGCCGAATCATTTGGAATCCTTGAATGGTCTAGGCAATGTACAAATTAAGTTACAGAACTATTCAGAAGCGATCGCCTCGTTTGACAAAGCCGTTAAACTTCAACCCAACTACTCCCCAACCTGGTACAAGCGAGGCTTAGCCCTGCATCACTTGCGTCAGTATGAAGAAGCCGTTAAATCTTACGATAAAGCCGTTGAATATAAACCAGATTCCTCTGAAGCTTGGTATCAGCGAGGCAATGCCCTAATTAATTTAAATCGCTATCAAGACGCCGTGGAATCTTATGAAAAAGCTGTTCAATTTCAGCCAAACTTATATCAAGCCTGGTATAGCCGGGGTAATGCACAGAATAACTTGCGGCAATACAAAGAAGCTATTGAATCTTTTGACAAAGCCGTAAAATTCAATCCTGATGGCTATGAATCTTGGTATGGTCGCGGCTGGGCACTTCATCAATTGCAACGCTATGAAGACGCTGTTAGCTCCTACAATAAGGTGGTTAGATTACAGCCAAATTATTACCAAGCCTGGTACAACCTGGGTAATGCCTTCTATAAGTTGAAACGCTACCAAGACGCGATCGCTACCTATAACCGAGCCGTTGAAATCAAATCTGACCACTATGAAGCTTGGTACAGCCGTGGCAATTCCCTCGTTAACTTAAAGCGTTATAAAGAAGCCATTGAATCTTATGACAAAGCGGTTCAATACAAGTCAGATTATCGAGAAGCCATAGATGCCCGCAATCGAGCGCAGAACCAGCTAAATTCGGGACAAAAGAAACAAGAAGACAAAAATCCTAACGAATCGAATCAATCTGCCTCAACAAAACCCTAGGCAGCACTCGAAATGCCTCTTTTTGGAGCCGTCAACCTATGTACCGCGTTCCTTATGGTAAGACTGTTCTTGAATTTGACCTCCCGCAAGACATGCGAGGTTCGCTAGCGGTATCCCAATCAGCAGAACCACTAGCTGATGTGAAAGAGTCTATTGCCTCTGCACTGGCACATCCCATTGGTTCGCCGCCCATCGGTAAACTGGCTCATCCTGGCGATCGCGTCTGTATTGTATTTACTGACATTACCCGTGCCTGTCCTGACTGGCTCCTAGTGCCGCCTATCTTACGTGAGTTGGAGCAGGCTGGTGTCCGCGACGAGGATATTACCCTGTTGTGTGGCGTCGGATTACATCGTAAAAGCACACGGGAAGAAAAGGTAGCAAAGCTGGGGCACCCAGTCGTTGAGCGGTATCGCGTGATCGACAATGAACCGCAAAATCCTGACATGTTAGTGGACTTGGGCATTGTCAATGATATTCCGCTCTCCGTACACAAAGTTGCCTATGAGGCAGATCTGCTCATCGCTACCGGGATTGTAGAACCACACCAGTTCGCTGGGTATTCAGGTGGTTGCAAAACTGTAGCCGTTGGTGCGGCTGGAGAACCACTGATTGCCTATAGCCATGGTTCGCACTTCATAGATGATCTCAACACCCGCTTGGGCAAAATCGAAGGCAACCCTTTCCAGGAAGCGATCGCTCAGGCAGGACTACGAGCCGGATTAAATTTTATTGTCAACGTCGTGTTAGATGACGAAAAGCGGGTGGTATACGTGATGGCTGGTGAGCCGATTCAAACTCACAGGCGACTGGTGGAACAGGCGCGATCGCTTTATCAGGTTCCGATCCCGCACCAATATGATGTAGTTATCGGTGGCGTAGGCTTCCCCAAAGACGCCAATCTTTACCAGGCTAGTCGTGCAGCGAGCTATCTCTTTTTCGCCCCGACTCCGGTGGTACGACCAGGAGGTTATCTAATTATCCCCGCTCTTTGCCAGGAAGGGGTGGGAGCAGGAGTGGGAGAGCAACGCTTTCTCTCGGCGATGCGCGACGCGCCCAACATACAATTCCTTCTCGACGATGGGCGAAAGAACGGTTACCCGCCAGGACAACAACGTGCTTTTGTGATGGCTAAGGTATTGGAGCAGAACAAAGTCATCATTGTGGGCAGTGAATACCCGGAGCTAGTCTCAACATGCAAGATGCTACCTATAGCGACGATGGACGAGGCATTAGCCACAGCAAAAGCCGATTTAGGTGTGGAACTGGATGTACTCGTAGTACCCCATGCCCTACTCACCTTGCCTATCGTTGAAGCTTGAATCACTAGACCTAATCTGAAAATAGGGAACGGGGGAAGCACAGGAGGCAGAGGAGGCAGGGGGAGCAGGGGGAGGGGTTTCAAATGAGTGCAATAGGAGCGTTAGTAAGGGCACGATAATATCGTGCCCTTACTTTCTTTTCAGCTAAGGTAAGCCCGACAACATAAGTCAGGCACAAGTCAAGCCATCTCAATCATTTGTCAGTCCGAAACTGAAGCAGCCGTCTAGTTTGATGAATTTATAGAAGCGATAGTAACCGACCCGCTCATGGATGAAGCCAAATTACTAGCGATTTTCTAAAAAGTTCAGGGAATCCCCTAGGTGGAGGCAACTTCCCCTAACTGCTTATTCCGACTTTTAAGAGATAGCCAGCCCTTAGAACGTGATGCTGGCTTGAGGACAATTCCCCCAAATACTCTGAATTTATGACCTCAATCCTATCACTCACTGTGTCGGGATGAATGTCAAGGAAGCCGCCTAAGGCGATCGCTCAAGCTGTGCTTTGGCGCGATCGCTAGCTGTCAATTAAACTGCTTCACTTTGTCACTAAATATCGCTAACTATAGCACTAAGGAGTCTCCGATGAACGCTAAGTCTATTGCCGCATTGACCACAATCGTTTTAGCCACAATGTTGAACCAGTCCCTAACATGCGCTCAAGTCCCTCAGCTTGTACGGAACTCGATGTTCAACAAAGTTCTTGTACAACGATCCCCACTCTTCCCCAGGCAACTAATAGCCTCAGCTCCACCGCCAGTCGAAGGAGCACCTGACGAGAGAACAGGAGCCGGAAGCCGTGCCGCACCAACACATGTGGAGCAACTAGACACACTTCTTTAATACCAGTTGGGTAAACTATCCGTCACAACTCAACTGTTGGTATGAATGCTAATGGCTAATCCCTAATGGCTCCAACAGACAATTAGCAATCAACTACTAGCAATTAACGTTTATCGGTATATGACCTTCATAAACCGAAATGATATAAATCCTTGTGCGTTATGTCCGAAGTTCCAGACAGCTCTTGCATAAAAGGCAAAGAACAGGGTGAAAAGTACTACAGCTGAGAAGTACTACAGCGACATAGCAAGAATTAGCTCTTGCAAGAGTTCTACTAAAACGTTTTCATATTTATTGTGCATCTGCATCCTGAGTCCACAGTGAAGTAATTGATCCCACCAGTTGTATCAAGTTTGCTCCACGGTACGATCACATCACTATTGATTTATGATGCTCACTCAAATTCCCAGAACAGACAGTTTTTCTAGTTCTTCAGAAAAACAAAATACTCCAGCCGAGCCGTCAGATAGCCTCCTCTTACAAGGAGTAATCGAAAGCTTTATTGATGGTATCTTGATTTTGACAGAGCAGGGAGAATGGGTGCAGGCAAATGACTTGGCTTGTCAAATTTGTGCTCAACTTACACAGGGTGAAGCACACTCTACTTCAGTACCTAAAGAAATTTGGTGTGTTTGCAGTGCTTTGATTGAAAGCCGTAATTCCTATCCTAATGAGCCATTGATTATTGAGTCTGATATTACAACATCTAAGTCAACTCCTCTTCGTGTTCGGGTTCGATGGCTCAAGTTATGTGAAAATCCCTCTCCTTGCTTGTTAGTGATACTGGAAGACCGCTATCAATCTAGCCAAAATTTGGCGATCGCTGAAGTTGATAAATATGGTTTAACTCCCCGCGAGGCAGAAGTTTGGTTACTTCGTAGAGCCGACTACACCTGCAAGGAAATTGCCGCTAAACTGTACATTTCTCTGAATACAGTGAAGAAGCATATGAAAAATATTCATCTTAAGCGAGAAGCAATTCTATCCTAGCCAGAAGATTGTCTACACATTTTGTAATAGATGAATTCGGTAATCCATTATACAAAAATCCAAGACTATACCTGTAACGCGATCACAACTAAAACGTAATGCGATCGCCACTGATGTTTATACTCTAGAGCAACATAGCGTCAGCACTGCTGCACTAGAAGTTAGCAAGATGACATTACCTAGCAAGATTGAAGTTTAGACAAATATTATATATAGCACTTTTTTTAAGATTAGAAATCAACCACTACATATGGCCTAGTTTTTAACTAATCCCAAACTCGAAAATTGAGCTATTATTTAAAATTCTCTCGCAAGTCAGACGCTTCTTGAGAAAAATACCTATGTTACGAGGGATTGAGAGCTAGGGAACAATTAGTCGCAAGTTCCTGGTTATATCCGTTGAAATTCTCAGTCTCCCATCCCCTAGAACATCTGTCCTGCCTATGTTCCTCACGCTTCAGTTTCCTTAACTAACCATCTTCCTCCATAGCGAAAACAGTAATTTTCCTTAAAATTCCACACTGGTAGTAAAAATTTGCTGGTTCTTATGCTAATCTATGTCAATCACTACTGAGGGGTGTGACCCCTCACCCCCACTTCAGTAATTCTAATCCTGTGCTGGAAACACGTTTAGCTACTGGCAGTATGAGTAGAAATTCACAGTTTTCTCTGAAGTCCTAGAAAACTTGAGGGCTGTTACCTCTTAAGGCAACACCCCCCATTAATTAGCCAACCTTGATAATCGTCAACTGCGTCCACTACAACGCAGGTAACTCTATTTTCAGGACAGTATTTTTCTATCCGGATCTCAAAGGAGCAAAAGCGGCAGTACAAATGAATTCACTACATATCACATCAAAGCTAGAGGTAGAAACTATCTACCAAACAGAAAGCTACAAATAAAGGCTACTAATAAAAACTGCTTTTTTATTCCAAAATTTAGAGCTTTATTCCTGTAGCATTTTGAACCTACCACAACAATCCCAGCTATTTTTTAGAGGAAACTATGAGTCCTAATAACTCCCAACAACAAGTGTTAATCCCAGAAGTTGCCACTAACGAGATGTTAGTTGAAACTCGGTTGATGAAAGATACTGATGACTCAAGACTCAAGTATCGTAGAGAAGTCGAGGAGATGGTTGTTAACAAGCACGGTGAGATTTCTGCTCTTGATCTCAAAATTCTAGAAGCCTTAAGAATCAGACTAGGAGTATCTCTAGAAGAGGCTTTCGAGATTAGAAATGATGTTCTCTCCCCTTACCGAGAGTACAAGAAAAGATTAACAGAATACAGAAAAGCCTTTGTTGAAGCCGTTAGGCGTCAGCATTTGATCAGGAATGATACCCGCAATGGATTGAAACGCTTACAGGAACTTTTGAACCTCAACGATGAAGATGTAGCATCTCTTGAAGCTCAGATTCTTGAAAAAAGAAAAGGCTCAGAAGGAAATAATGTTTTGGTATTAGCAGGCATAATTAGCTTAATTCTCTTAGCTGGAATTAGTTCCTGGATAACGGTAAGTTTACTGAGTCCTGTTCGGCAGCCAGCACTCCAAAATCCGGTAGGTTCACAGCAAACAGGAGTTCGGAGTTGACGGCTTTTCCCTGGCTGAGGTATGGGGGATTCCGGTATTGGGTAAATTGTCCTAAAAAAGACTATGGAGGCACGGCATTGCCGTGCCTCTACGATGACATCGAGATAATTATTTTTCTGGAAATCCCTTAGCGTGAGTAAGGTCTTGCCGCCAGACTTGATAAGATAAAGGGCTGTAGACTCACGAGAAGAGTTCAGGAGAGAAACGCAAGTGCTGACACTTGGCGTCAATATTGACCACATCGCCACGATTCGTCAGGCGCGGCGAACTGTGGAACCGGATCCGGTTGCAGCAGCGGTGTTGGCAGAACTGGCTGGTGCTGATGGCATTACAGCTCATTTACGGGAAGATCGGCGTCATATCCAAGATCGGGATGTGCGTATCTTGCGACAAACAGTGCGGAGTCACTTGAATTTGGAAATGGCACCCACTGACGAAATGGTAGCGATCGCGATCGAGATCAAACCCGATTATGTTACCCTCGTACCTGAAAAACGCGAAGAAGTGACAACTGAGGGGGGACTAGATGTTGCTGGTCAACGTCAGCGCCTGAGTGAGATTGTCACCAAGTTGCAAGATGCAGGTATTCCTGTCAGTTTATTTATCGATGCGGAGCCAGCCCAAATCGATGCGGCAGCAGAAATGAAAGCCAAATTCATTGAGTTGCATACCGGTCGCTATGCCGAGGCAACTGATGAGGTGAGTCGCCAGAAGGAACTAGCGGCGTTAGCCAAAGGGTGTGAACGCTCGATCTCGGCTGGTTTACGGGTTAATGCTGGGCATGGTCTCACCTACTGGAATGTCTACCCTGTGGCTTGCCTGGAAGGCATGGAAGAACTCAATATTGGTCATAGCATCATCTCTCGGGCATCGCTTGTCGGTCTAGAACGGGCTGTCAGACAAATGAAACAAGCTATGCGAGGAGAGCTTTGAACAGAAGTAAGCGATAATAACTTTTTTACAACCCACAACAAACAACGTTTTCACATGCAAACTTACTACTATCTTTTGGCAAGTCAACGCTTTCTCTTGGAACAAGAACCGCTTGATGAAGTGCTAAAGGAGCGCACCAGGTACTACCACGAACAGGAAAAAGAAATTGACTTTTGGTTAGTCAAGCAGCCTGCTTTCCTGGAAGCACCTGAGATGGCACAAGTCAAGCAAGAATGCCCTCAACCAGCCGTAGCAATCATTTCTACTGATTCTAAATTCATCACCTGGTTAAAGCTTCGCTTAGAATTCGTCAAAGTTGGTGAATTTAAAGCTCCATCAGATGCTATACCTGATCCTCTGGCTTCTTTGGCATCAGTGTCTTGATAGCGAGTTTAGATTACTGATGCAACAATTACGGAAATACTAGTACATCACGGTTCAAATGAGCCTACCATCTACAACAAGCTCAAAAGCCCAGAAATAAAGCCTTTTGACTTTTGACCGCGTCGGGTGCCCCAACCACTTCCGGTTGCGGTGACAAGGAGTTGATCTCCGGGCAAGGAAGCAAAGAGCAAGGCACAGGAAACGCGCCCCGTTCCCCGAAGGGTTCCCCAAGGGTAGGGGTTTTGACTTCCAAGGGAGCGGTACTAGGGGGTTTCAATTTCCTAGTTTTATCGGGAACAAATCTAGAATCCTTGCATCGAATAACTATTGTGATAACTTCATTAGGCTACCCAGCGCTACCCACTACGCATAGGCTACTCGAACGGTATATTCCTTCGTGAACGCACCTGCGCGGGGGAGTACGGGGAATCGGAAGCCTAGCGAAGAGAGAACCGAACGCAATAGCGCGATCGCTAAGGCGGAGTGATTGAGGAGTGAGAAGTGAAAAGTCTGACCTTACCCCGATTGGGCGCAGTTCTGCTTGCCCTAACTAGTGTCATTGGTGTTGCTAACTCGACTTTTGCTCAACAAGCTGTGTCTCCTTGTCAGCCTCCACAGTTGGATGAGTATCTTTTGCTAGTGCTCAGTGAGACAAGGGAGAGTCAGGAACAAATTCGGCGAACGTTGCCACCAAACACTCCGACAACGGTTTGCCAATATTTCGAAGATACGGTGATACGCATTGCGGGGTTTAGCAATGTTGAAGATGCCCAGGATTGGGCACGCTATGTGAAGGAGATTGTAGGATTATCAGCGTTTGTTGTTCAACCCGGAGCCAAAGCACCCTCTACTAATGCCCTTACTTACAACCCTCAGCCTTTGGGTGATGGTTATGCTGTGCTCATCGATTACTTTAATCAGCCGGAAGTGGCATTCGAGGTAAAGCAACTACTAGGGAAGAATGTAGGGTTGGTTACTTATGCTAGACGACCGTACTTGTTAGCTGTGTACACAACTAGCCAGCGCGAAGCTAACTCTATATTGCGGAAATTGAGCGATCGCGGCTTTTGGAGCATGGTCGTTGATAGCCGCCGAGTCACGTTACTTAGAACAATTGTTGATTAATTTTACAAAGACTTTACATTATGGTGTGGGATAGCCCACAGTCATTTTCATAATTTTTTTATAAACTAGCAGTAGCAGAACAATTACAGAAGACCAATATGCTTACTGCTTCAACTAACCTCCTGGAAGAAAAATGGGTGCAACGCTGGCTTGATAAGCTAACTCCGAAACAGCAGGCATTGGTCATAGAAGTTTTAGAGGACGTTAAAAAGTATCGCAAGCCAACTCAAGCCGCCTTCGCCCAAGCCGAAGCCGCCGTGGCTAATTCTCATCCAATAGCCGTCATCGCTACATATACGGCAAAATACTAAAATCCTTCTGATTTCTGATTTAGTGTGTTTAATCGGTTGAGCAACCGAATCACCAGGTTAGCCTTCAACCAACTCAACGATTAGTCACCTGATTAGAAGCTATACCTGCCCAAGAGATAGATGTCTGTTGGGAATTATATTTTTATCAGATGATATTGGGTGAGAAGGGGGGATTGCGATCGCTAATCGCAATTTAACTAGAGAACCTGAATCATTGGTGCGATAGAGATAGCGTCCTTCCCCACTCATTAATAAGCAGCCGGACCAGCTAAACAAGAAATGGCAATGCCTAGTGCTAAACCGACAATGACCTGAACGGGTGTATGTCCGAGTAATTCCTTGAGGCGGTCTTCGTTAAACTCTTTGCCTTCACTGAATAGCTCATCAATGATTTGGTTAAGAATTCGAGCTTGCTTACCAGCCGCCTGACGCACACCAGCCGCATCATACATAACAATTACGGCAAAAATCGCGGCGATCGCAAACTCAGGAGAAGCCCATCCCAACGTTTGCCCCACACCAGTCGCCAAGGCAGCAACAAATGCCGAGTGGGCGCTGGGCATACCGCCAGTTGTCACCAGAACACGGATATTGAATTTACGATTTTTGGTTAGCTCGACAAGGAGCTTGGAGAGTTGAGCAACTAGACAAGCAATGATCGCAACCAGCAGCACCTGATTGTTTAAGATGTCGCCGAAGTCCTGCATAGTGTTTTACTGGACAAGAGGAAATAATATCAGAATTAGAAAATTAGTGAGTGCGTGTTGTAATGAAGTTGGCGATCGCCAGCAGCGGCTCAGCCTTGTCACCAAAGGGTTCGAGTTCAGATGAAGCAGCATCCACCAGTTGCTGAGCTTTAGCTTTTGATTCCTCAAGTCCCCAGAGGCTTGGGTAAGTCGCCTTTTGCGCGAGGAGGTCTTTACCCGCTGTTTTTCCTAGTTCCTCCTGAGTAGCGGTGATATCCAGGATGTCATCGACAATTTGAAACGCTAAGCCGATATTGCGGGCATAGCGAGACAGTCGCTCCAAATCACAATCCGTTGCCCCGCCCAAAATCCCACCACAAACCACACACGCTTCTAGCAATGCCCCGGTTTTGTGAGTGTGAATATAAGTTAGGGTTTCCTCTCGAACATCTGAGAGCCCTTCCGATTCCAGGTCAACCACTTGACCCCCAACCAATCCCGAGGCACTTGCTGCCCGACCCAACCGAGCAAGTACCTGCAACACCCGTTGCGCTGGAACATCCTGGGTTTGAGTCGCAACGTACTCAAACGCGTAAGCCAGTAAACCATCTCCTGCCAGAATGGCAATGTCTTCACCGTAGACTTTGTGGTTAGTCAATTTGCCCCGGCGGTAATCGTCGTTATCCATTGCCGGTAGATCATCATGAATCAATGACATGGTGTGGATCATTTCCAGAGCGCAGGCGGTTGGCATCGCCATCTCAACTGTGCCGCCAACTAGCTCACAGGTAGCAAGGCAAAGGATCGGACGCAAGCGTTTACCCCCGGCTAATAGGGAATAGCGCATTGCCTCGTAAATTTTTTCGGGATAGGTAAGCGGGAGGGAACGGTCCAGTGCCGCTTCAACTTGAGCCTGCCGCCCTTTTAAGTAAGTTGATAAGTCAAAAGCAGGGGATTGCCCTTTGGGGGCAGATCGCCCATCGGTCGCTACCATGCCTGAATTCCTTGATCGTTTTGTCACTGTCCTAACAATTCTACGAGCGTTGGGGTCTTTATGAATGTGATTAGCTTCGCTAGTGCACAAAATGCGATTAGCTACGCTAGTGCGTAGAATGCGATCGCGTATAGCTGAGTACAGTATTGTGCAACAACATGGCAACAGTCATTGCTCCAACACCACCAGGAACGGGAGTGATAAATTGTGCAACCTCGCGAACCGAGTCAAAATCAACATCTCCCACAAGACGCGATTTAGCACTCTCGTTCGTGACGCGATTCATACCAACATCAATTACCACAGCTTTGGGCTTGACCATGTCAGCCGTGACTAATTGGGCGCGTCCGATTGCCACAATCAGGATATCAGCGCTATGGGTAAGGTCATGAAGATTTTGCGATCGCGAATGGGCAATTGTCACTGTCGCATCAGCTTCCAGAAGCATCAGTGCCATGGGTTTACCCACCAAAATACTACGTCCGACAACAACAGCCTGTTTACCTTTCACGTCAATTTGGTATTCCCGCAACAGGCGCATCACTCCCATTGGTGTGCAGCTGCGTAATCCCGTTTCCCCCCGCACCAAACGTCCTAGATTACAGGGGTGCAATCCATCAACGTCCTTATCCGGATTAATTTGGTGTAGTAATGAAACAGCATCCAAGTGGTCAGGCAAGGGCAGCTGAACCAGAATTCCATCGACTCGCTCATCTTGATTAAGCGCTTGAATCGTTTGCTCCAGTTCTGCCTGGGAGGTGTTAGTTGGGAAATGACGCCCAAAAGACGCAATGCCAACTTGAGCGCAGGCACGCTCTTTATTCCGTACATAGGCAGCGCTAGCTGGGTTGTCACCCACCATCAGGACGGCTAGTCCTGGAGGGCGTTTATTTGTTGAGAGTAGTTGAGCCACCTGTTCAGAAAGCTGTGTCTGAATTCTTTGAGCGAGGGCTTTACCATCTAGTATTTGGGCGGAGGTCGAATGCATCGCGATTGGACGAGGGTTTTCTTTAGGGCTTTGTATCTGCTAATTCCACCAAAACTTGCCATTTTTTCTTTCTGTCTCAACCTGTGTTGTCACAGAAGAGGAATGGCAAGTCATGCAATAGGGGTTAACCCAACAGAGCCTGACGAACACCATCTATCCTACTAGCCAACATACTGATCTAAAAGATTAGAAGATCTAGAAATTGGACGAGTCGGCTTGAGGTTCCTACCGAATCATGTGGGCTAAGCTTAGTACCTGAATACTATCAGGTGGCGTTGCTCGATAGTGCGGAGGGGGTTACTGAAATTACAATGCCCCGCTCAATCCTACGGATGTGAAGGCGGGTTATTTAAGCTAGACCATAAACGGACACAGTTTCGCAGATTTTGCTCTCCGGTAAATAACGATTTACTGTGTGCAAAAGTGCAAGCATCTGAGGCAAGAGCAGGGAAACGATGGTTATTGAACCCCAGGCGATGGCTCCCTTACAAAGCAGGGCAATGCAACGTAGAAACACACAAACAAACTCCTCTCGCCTTTATTTGTCAATAGGCAGAAGGCAAAAATTAAAAATAATTTACTTTTTACCGATATGCTTTTTACTTTTTGGAGGAGGGCTTTCTAGCTGTGGTCATTCAGCTGGGCTAGGAATTGGTGGGTTCAATATTGGTGCTGCTGGGAATGTCACAAAAATCAGTGATATCCAACAAAATCAGAATGCCACCTCTACGGTCTACCTCCAAGGTCAAGTCGCAACTCGTGCACCATTTTTGGGAAGCGGTGCTTATAAACTCCAAGATGCCACCGGGGGAATCTGGGTGCTGACGGCGCAAACCCTTCCCAATGTTGGCGATGAAGTCTTGATCAAGGGTCAGTTGCAATTTCAAAGCATTGGCGTCAGTGGGCAAGAGTTAGGCGAAGTCTATGTTCAAGAGCAGCAGGTGTTGCAACGAAGGGTAGGACAACCTGGGCAAACTGTATCCCCTAAAGGAAACGCTAAATCATGAACAGTAAGTCGGTTGAAGTTGCGATCGCAATCATCCAATCACAAGACCGATTTCTCATGCAGTTACGAGACAACATTCCTGGCATCCGCCACCCCGGTTGCTGGGGCTTCTTTGGGGGTCACCTTGAGCCAGGTGAGACACCAGAAGAAGCAGTTAAGCGGGAACTGTTTGAGGAAATTGGTTATACCCCACCGATAGTGTCAAACTTTGGTTGCTATCCGGATTCAGAAGTGATTCGCCATGTTTTCCATGTTCCCCTAGCTGTGGAACTGAATCAACTGGTGCTCAAAGAAGGCTGGGACATGGATTTAGTGACACCTGACGAAATCAAAGCTGGTGAGCGTTACTCCCAAATAGCGGCTCAATTGCGACCGTTGGGGCGTCCTCACCAACAAATTTTGCTGGATTTTCTGGAGAGACACTGATGAGCAACTACTCGCAACGAACAAATGACAATCTCTCTTCCCCCACTCCCGGTTTTCAAGTGCCTGCATAAGTGGCATTGGCTCAAGAGATAGTAGAAGGCACAACACCATGCGGTTGTAATCTCTCCACTGCTCCAGTTCAGTGGGGAGTTTTTTAATGTCCACTCCTGTCTTTTGACATTCTTGGCGATAAATCGACGGAGATTCTTAACGATTAACTCCGCAGGCTAAAAGCTATGCTCCGTCAATTTAACAGCTAAGTTAAATAGCCTCTAGATCCTCAAATTAACGACCCAAAGGTGTTATAAATGGCAACCTGCTCTTAGACTTAACGGTAAAAGTTAGGTTCAGCTTCAATAGGCTCAACTTCGAAATTAGTTGTAGATAGGCTGGAAAAACAAGCTGCTACAAATTCCATTACATTTAATACAACTGTCGTTAAGGGCAACAAAATTACCGTTGTTAAAGCCTTGAAATTCATGGTCTTCGCTTCTCTAAGTGGTTAATGTCTGTTTGTGATATCGAACTCTCGTTCGTTAATATTTCTTTACATTCTAAGGATTGACTAAGTCTTGTAACCTCTGTCCAATGGCATATGGAGAAAGTATTGTTAAAACAAATCTAAAACGTTAAAAAATCCCTAGTTCTAGTCGTGTTGAGCGCTATACTAACAATCCTTGAATGACTCTAAGCACTACCTTACGATAGAGTCGTTAAAAACCTGGTCTATCACTGACTGTCCATGAGCGGATACTATCTCGACGCATCTACCCATCCTGAACCCGACGAAGTGAAACCAACTCGCGCCACAGAGAAGGCATTGCAAGTCGCGGCTGAGAATGCTGACTATCGAACGGTAGATCGCAGCAAGCTGACGCCGATGATGCAGCATTTTGCTGATATGAAAGACCAGTATCCCCATGCCATGTTGCTGTATCGGGTAGGGGACTTTTATGAAACCTTCTTTCAGGATGCGCGGACACTAGCTGAGGAACTGGAACTGGTTTTAACCAGCAAGGAGTCAGGGAAAGGGGTTGGGCGAGTACCAATGACGGGTGTTCCCCACCATGCCTTGGATCGCTACTGCACAATGCTAGTGGAAAAAGGATTCGCGATCGCCATCTGTGACCAAGTCGAAGATGCTGCCATTGCGGCGAAAGAAGGGCGTCAGGTGCGCCGAGAGATTACGCGGATTCTCACCCCTGGTACGTTACTGGATGATGGGATGCTCACTGCCCGTCGTAACAACTTCTTAGCCGCCGTAGTTATTGCCGGAAATCATTGGGGCTTAGCTTATGCAGACATCTCTACTGGCGAATTTCTTACCACTCAATCTACAGAGTTAGAACTGCTGGCGCAGGAACTGATGCGCTTGCAACCCTCAGAGGTGCTACTTCCCATGAATGCACCAGACTTAGGCAAGATGCTGCGACCTGGGGAGAAATCAGAGCAACTGCCAGAGTATTTGCCAAACTCGTTTTGCTATACCTTTCGTCCCCAATCGCCTTTTTCCGCAGGGGAAGCCAGACAGAGATTATTAGAGCAATTTAGAGTGCGATCGCTCGAAGGAATGGGCTGTGAGCATCTTCCTCTAGGTGTTCGTGCAGCTGGAGGTTTGTTGGAATATCTGGAAGACACTCAAAAAGAAAATAATGTTGCTCTCCAGAGCTTACGCACCTACACCCTCGCCGACTACCTGATTCTCGATTATCAGAGCCGCCGCAATCTTGAAATTACCGCAACCGTTCGGGACAACACCTTTCACGGTTCTCTGCTTTGGGCAATAGACAGAACCAACACCGCCATGGGTGGCAGGGCACTACGCCGTTGGGTCTTACAACCTCTCTTGGATATTAAAGGCATCCGGGCGCGACACGATACGATTCAGGAATTGGTAGAAAATAGTGGACTACGCCAAGACTTACGGCAGCTATTGCGCCAAATCTATGACTTGGAACGGCTGACCGGTCGTGCCGGTTCAGGTAAGGCGAATGCGCGAGACTTAGTGGCACTAGCCGATTCCCTTTTAAAATTACCAGAACTCGCAGAGGTAGCTGCCTATGGTTCCTCTCCCTATCTCAGAGCCTTGCAGAAAGTTCCACCAGTACTCGAACAATTGGGGCAAAAACTCCGTACCCATCTGGTAGAGTCGCCTCCCCTGCATCTTACTGAGGGTAACTTGATTCGACCAGGTGTCAATCCTCAACTGGATGAGATGCGTAAAACCGCAGAGGGTGATCAGCAGTGGATTGCCAATTTGGAAGTGACAGAGAGAGAACGCTCTGGCATTCCAACCCTGAAGGTAGGTTTTAACAAAACCTTCGGTTATTACATCAGTATCACGCGGAGTAAGGCAGACCAAGTTCCTGATAACTATATCCGTAAGCAAACTTTAACGAATGAGGAGCGCTACATTACTCCTGAGTTAAAGGAACGGGAAGCACGAATTCTCACAGCACGAGAAGACTTGAATCGTTTAGAATACGAGGTTTTTGCTGAGCTAAGAGCGGAGGTTAGCGAACAAGCTGAACAGATTCGCAATGTATCGCGTGCCGTTGCAGCAATTGATATTTTGTGTGGTTTGGCAGAGGTGGCAGTGTATCAGGGGTACTGCCGCCCCACTATGGTAGAAGGTCGGGAGATTACAATTATTGACGGGCGTCATCCAGTGGTGGAGCAGTCTCTACCTGCTGGTTTTTTTGTACCGAATTCGGCGTATTTGGGGAGAGACTCAGTAGATCCCTCCCAACCCTGCTTAACAAAGGGGGAGAAGAATGAGGACGTTGACCGACCGGATTTGATTATCTTGACTGGACCGAATGCGAGTGGGAAGAGTTGTTATTTACGGCAGGTTGGGTTAATTCAGTTGTTGGCGCAAACAGGGAGTTTTGTTCCAGTGGCGTCGGCAACGTTGGGAATATGCGATCGCATTTTTACTCGTGTTGGTGCAGTTGATGACTTAGCCACAGGTCAATCAACCTTCATGGTGGAGATGAACGAGACGGCGAATATCCTCAACCATGCCACACCTAAATCCCTTGTTCTCCTTGATGAAATTGGCAGAGGAACAGCTACCTTTGATGGTCTTTCCATCGCTTGGGCAGTAGCAGAGTATCTAGCAACTGACATTCAGGCGCGAACAATCTTTGCCACTCATTACCACGAACTCAATGAACTCGCTTCACTTTTACCGAATGTTGCCAATTATCAGGTGACGGTCAAAGAGCTACCTGACCAAATTATCTTTTTACACCAAGTTCAACCCGGAGGCGCTGACCGCTCTTATGGAATTGAAGCAGGGCGGCTAGCGGGTTTACCAACATCAGTGATTCAGAGGGCAAAGCAAGTGATGAGCCAAATTGAGAAGCACAGCAAAATAGCTGTAGGACTACGTAAAGGAGGCTTAGCTCAGGAGAAAAATAGCAGAGGCAGCTCTAGAGCAGCGAAGCAACCAATTGAACAACTGGATATTTTTGGCGAATAGGATGAAGGACGAAAAAATTCTACTTCTTCTTTTGATACTTCATCCTTACTCACACAAAAGCGGCGAGGAAGCCCAAGCCAAGTGTAGGGCTGGGACGGCGCTTAAAGCGGCGAATTACTTCGCCGCACGCCGCTCTACTGAATCGCCGTCGCCGAATTCCCTAGTTATCAGTCAACGTTCTCCTAGAGGGAACCTCCAGGAGCTGCGTTGACTTCGTCAATAGTCATTAGTTTTTGCGTGCTAATGACTGATGACTAATGACTATTGACTTGAAATCCCACGTTTTTAAGCGTGGGATGAACTTAATGTTGCTGCTTCCGTGCTAATACACCTCAGACTTCTTTTGTCAAGCTTTTTTAAACGGGTTAAATGTCTTTCCTAGAAAATAAAATAGTGGTGGAAGCCGCATTTGGGGCAAATCTTTTTTATAAAAAGTATAATCATTTTCCGTACCAATGATATAAACAGCTTCTAGATCTTTTATTGTTTCAATGGCATAGTATGTCAGGTCTTCGCCTAACTCAAACACGTCAGAAACTTTATAAAAGTTTGGATCAGCAATCCCTCTTTTTATTAACGGAGATACAAACTGATTGACTTTTTCTATAGTATTTTCTGGAGAATTCTCCTTTGAGTTAATATAATTAACTCGTATATACCAACCAACATAACAACGAACCAAGTCTTCTAAAGCTAAAGCTTTCCAATTGTCAAGATCAACAAAACTCCAGGTGGTAGGACCAGTTAAGCCAATTCCTTCAGAGCCTTTTTTCATCCTGTACGCTATTAGGAAAACTTTGACAAGGTGTTCTTCCCAAGGCCAGCTAACTTCACTTTCATAAACAATACGCTGTTCCACTGGTTTCTCACCGAATCCCATTGGTTGAGATAACCATTTAGCCATGTTATTCAATGCCAATTGCTGATCATTATTGGGTTTCACAGCATCTATTAGCCGCCTTGTAGTACATATGTACTATTATAGCCGTGGTCTTGGTTTTACTGGTGCCGCAATCATGCCAAGAAGCGGTATTAAGCTGTGCCACATTTAAGAAAGCATACAGGCAGCAGCCAAGAGTCTTGTGACTATTACATTTCCCCTTTTTGACTTTTGACGGCGCTGGTGCTGGGAATTCATTTCCCAGCAAGGAAGCGCCCCCGTAAGGGTTTTAACTTGCTTAGTCAAAAGATATTCAAACTTTTTACAACTCTCTTCCCGCACTCCCTAGTCTAGCGGTACCACCGAATCTGGCGTTGCTCGTCCTGCTTACCCGCAATGAGAACATTTCCATGCTCGTCACTCACTCCAGCTTCTCCGACTCCATGAACGAGGATCTGGTGATCGCAAATTGTCCTGCTGTAGTGCTCATGGTGATGACCATGAAATACTGTGTTGGCCCCAAGCGCCTGCGCTAAATCATCGAGTTCTTTGAACCCATAACGATGCGAGGAGGGAGCTTCATGGGTGACCAGAATATCTGCCCGTTTGCCCCTAAGCGTTTTATAGGTTTGCCAAAATATAGTCACATGATGCTTGCGTGGGATACCGTTGCGCCAACGGTCTTTTTTCTGGCAGGTGTACAACAAATCGTTCTGAGTGCGAAATTTCGGTTGAGCTGGTGGCATCCAAATTTTTTGACGGAATACACCCCCTAAACCAGCAACTCGTTTTCCATCTATCTCAACGACACGACCATGCAGATTGCGATCGCCAAGTCCTGAGTTGAACAGGTTGTCATACCAATGATCATGGTCGCCATCATGATTACCAGGAATGAACCAAATTTCCGTTTTGTCCAGTATGGCGGAAAGTTCCTGTTCAAGCGATCGCTCCAAATCGAAATCACCCAGCAAAATTACAGCCTGTGGAGAATGAGTCTCGACTGCTCTAATAACGGGTGTGAAATCACCGTGTGGATCTCCAGAAAAAAGAATCATGAATAAGAACGTTTATCAGAATATCTACTCTATGTCAAGCCCAAGGTTGCTCCAGCCTAATCTTAGACTCGACCCATATAGCTGCTTGACTTACAAGGATTTGCTTAGCGACCTACAGATGGATGTCAATTTCTTCTACTTTATCTTGACTTCCATCTTTTGGAGGATGCCCAAAATCTTCCTATGCCATCCAAATGTATGCCTGGTCTATTAATACAGTTTTCTATATCCACCTAGTAAGAGTAGCCAAACAACAACAGTCAGCCAGTGAAGCGCTACTGCTGTCCAGAGGGAACCACTCTGCACGTAGGCGAGGCTACAGACAAGACCCAGCAGTGCTGTCGAAACCAGAAAAACTGCATTAAAAAACGTCTCCCGTCCATTTGGAAAGAAGCTCACAGCATTGAGGGGATGGTACACGATAAATAAAACCAAACTAATACATCCCCACAGTAAAAGCACTAACGGCGATACATTTTCTGTGCTTTGAGGAAGGAGTAAAACGCGAAAGAAAAGCTCTTCTGTTATAGCTGGCATGAACAAAGAGCTGGCAATAATAGCGATAATATTGCTCCAAGATACTCTCAAAAATTCAGTTTTGAGAAATCCAAACTGAAATCCTATAGGCAAAGTCACTACTGTAAAAAGTAGTAACAGCATCGCGGTGTATAGCCAGGCGTCCACATTAGGAAAGGTTGAGATGGCTGCACTAATACGATGAGCAATAATCCTAAAAAGGTTTTCTATCGTCAAAAGAGACATATAGCAAATTCTCAACGCCGCCCATTCCTCCCCATCTTCGGTACTTTTGTGCGTAGAAATGGGCGGTCGGGGATAGTGGTTAGTTGCTAAGGCTTAGTAGATCTTAACTAATGTTAAATAGGAAAATCAAACTATAAATCCTACTAACTAGTATCCACTAACTACTAACTCAATCCCTGCCTTCTTAAGGCGGGATTGCCAATTGAATGCAATCCAGGTCGTTCCTAGGAGCACGATAATATCGTGTCCTACCATCTGGTGTATGCAACTGAGAACCGCTTATATAAAAACTGAACATGAGAATTTTAAAGCAGCCGCTCAAGTGGCAAGTGGGATTACTCTTAGTTGCTGGTGTCTGTGCTATTTCGACGGCGGCAATTTTTATTCGACTAGCGATGGATGCTAACGCTTCAGCGGGGGTAGGATTTAGCCTCTTCCTCGCTGCCTCTCGCCTGGCGATCGCGTCCCTGTTACTGCTGCCAGCTTGGGGGAACCTGCGGCAAACTCAGCTTAATTCCGGAGCATTGTCTTATGCGGCAGCGGCTGGTGTCTGTCTCGCTATACACTTTGCTACATGGATTACTTCGCTTTCCTTCACTTCGATCGCCGCCTCTACTACTCTAGTGACAACCAATCCTATTTGGGTCGCTCTCATATCTTGGCTTTGGTTTAAGGAAAAACCTACACGACTAACTATTCTTGGGATTGGAGTAGCCTTTTTAGGCGGTGTACTAATTGGTTTTGGCGATACGGGCGCGGTTACTGCTGGGAGTAATCCATTATTAGGCAATTTTCTAGCACTTGTAGGAGCTTGGATGGCAAGTTTGTACCTGCTTTTGGGTCGTGAAGCCCAACGGCGGGGTATAGGCATTAGCAGTTACGTTGCAGTTGCCTACAGTGCAGGAGCTTTAGTCCTTTTGCCTCTACCTCTAATCGCTGGTTCAAGCTACATTGGCTACCCAGTAGCGGTTTACCTCTATATCCTGTTGATGGCTGTTGCGTCACAAGTGGTAGGACATACAACGCTCAACTGGGCAGTACGTTGGATTTCACCCACTCTAGTCACTCTTGTCATGTTGTTTGAACCAGTGTGTTCCAGTTTGCTGGGCTTTCTTATCTTTCATGAAGTGCCAGGAGTATTGGTACTGGTAGGGGCAGTAATCTTGCTCTGTGGAGTAGCGATCGCTATTAACCCAGTTGCTAATTACAAAAATCAATAGGAGCACCATTAATGGTGCTCCTACTGTTTATGTACCTTATCTAGGGAAATTTAAATGACGTTTCCCTTGATTTGAGTATTAGGTGTTATCAGCTTCTAACCCAATTTCGTCAGATGAACGCTTCAACATCGCTTGCTGACGATTTTTGAGCGACCGTTGGTGAGCTGTCATTAGTGAACGAGCTCTCTCTTGGGTAGACAAAGTAGTATTTTGTGATTGTAGTTTCATGATTTTCGCCTCTGATCTAAACGTCAGTGTAGTGAGATGAGGCGCGTTCCTTCGGGAGTTTTCCCTACTTCCGTCTCTCTATCTTTGACTTGAGAGATGAACGATTTCTTATTTCTGTATCTATTTTTACAGTTTTTCAGTTAAATGTCAAATTCCTGACAAATCTTTACAATGTAGCCGCAACACCAAAAATCTGCCTGGAGAACTTGTCCTCTGGGTGTAGAAGGTTGTAATACAAGAAGCACAACACCAAAAATTGCTTCTATAATCACTATTCCCAGCGTCAAGGGTTAAATTAAATGGTATGAGTGATAAAAGTGAAGGTTTTAAAGTTGTTGCTGACAACCGACAAGCCCGTTTCCGCTATGAGATTTTAGAGACTTACGAGGCGGGGATCGAGTTAAAGGGGACGGAGGTTAAGTCGATACGAGAGGGCAAGGTAAACCTACGAGATGGGTATGCTCTGATTCGTAATGGCGAAGCTTGGCTGCTAAATGTTCATATCTCCCCACATGTACAAACCAGCGATTATTTCAATCATGACCCGCGTCGCACCCGCAAATTACTGCTGCATCGGCAGGAAATTCGCAAGCTCATCGGCAAGGTGGAACAGGAAGGTTTGACCCTTGTACCTTTGAAGATGTACATGAAGCGAGGCTTTGTCAAAATCACCATCGCTCTGGGCAAAGGCAAAAAGCTCCATGACAAGCGCGAAAGCCTGAAGGAACGTCAGGATAAGCGAGAGATGGCACGAGCAATAAAACGCTATTAAACAGCATCAAGGATGAAGCTATTCATCCCTAGTGGCTCTTAGGCAGAAGGATTTTCCTTCTGCCTTCTTCCCAATGCTTCTGGCGAAGGATTTGGATCAAGGGTGACAATCCCCCACTGAAGGTATTCAGTGGCTAGGAGTGACTGGGGGGAAACAATCCCCCCTGACACTCCCCCCTTCTGCCTTCCTATTTCTGCCCTCTGCCTTCTTCAACGCTGTCGCTGCGTCCAGTTCGCTAACAGACTTTGCACTTCAGCCCTCAACGTTTGATGTGTCAGCGGTTGGAGGCATGTAGAAACTAGCGATAATGGCTACCATCAACCACCAGACGCTACTGACTTCAGGGCGGAACCAGACCGTATCTACAAGACCGTGGGAAAGCATGCCGAACATCGCAGCGATCGCTCCTATGAGCCAAAATCCATTAGAGTTGGCTGATGCCCGGAGACGACGCAATTGTTGTAGTCCCTGGTTAAACGTAACAACCAGCAGCCAGAGGAAGCACGAAAATCCGATGAAACCTGTTTCTACCAGAACTTCCAGAAAGATGGAATAGGCACTCAATGCACTGTAGCGGGCGCGCATGTACTGGGGATAGATTTTGTTGAAGGCGACGTTTCCCGGACCAATGCCGATAATGGGGCGATCGCGAATCATCTCTATGACGGCTGACCAAACATTCATCCGAAAGTTGTTACTACTATCTTTGCGACCGCTAAAGATACTGAAAACGCGAGCACGCAAGGGTTCCACAAACAGCACTGCCACAATGAGCACTCCGGCGGAACCGCCTAGCATTACTGGCATTGCCCAAGGACGCCACTGAGCAGGCAACTGAACACTGTACCAGTACACTAGTAGTACCAACAAGACGAAAAGACAGACCACAAAGCCAATCAAGCCGCCGCGACTAAATGTCATCACCAGACAAATTGAATTCACAATAAATATTGTCAGCGCTAGGGCTTTGGGCAACCATCGCTGCCATGCGAAGATGGCTACTAAACTCAAGGCAACGGCTGGAATTAGATATCCAGCTAGCAAGTTGGGGTTTCCTAAATAGCTGTAAACTCGCTTCAGGTTCGCTGATGGCGACTCTGGGTCAACCCAGGTTGCCAATGCTTTCGCCCCGAAAAACCACTGCCGTATACCGTAAACACTGACAATTAGTGAGACATGCAGGAAGACGGTCATCATCCAGGAACGGATGCGAGGCGATCGCAACACCCTTGCCATTAAGGCAAATAACAGTAAGTACAGCGTTAGCTTTCCTAAGCCACTAGCCGCTGCCTGCTTCACGGGTGACAGGGCGGTTGCCACAGTGGCAATCCCCCAGTACAGCAACACCAACAAATGAATTGGTGTCACCTTTAGGGGTAACCCTGGTGAGTATACTGTCTCATCCGATAGAGTCAGCAACACCCAAAACGCCCCACAGGCAAATAACAAAACACCGATCAGGTTACTTGGTACAAAAGGTGCAAGTGCAATTACTAAAGCAACCAAGCAAGCCCCGATTGGATCAGCCCACTGCATGAGCCAGCTGCCCCGACGCCAAGATTGCAGTAATCCCACCAGTCGATACAAATAGCTAGCACCTCGCCACTGGTACAAGCGTAGATTCGACAGGGTAAGCTGTTGCCAAACTGAATTCATAGATAAGGGATTATGGGCTAAGAACTAGAATAATGAAACGAGCAGGCCTAAAAATCAAACAAGAATTCTTCAAGGTTTAATTCTTACTGTTTGATGGTTCCTCCGGATTACGGACTCTAGACTACACTCTTTTATCCGCTGATTCCAACTGAGGCAGACTAATAACATAGCGATATCCTGATTCCAAGGAGCCTTGAATGGAGATTTCTCCGCCATGTAGTTCTGCCAAATAACAGCTCAGTAATAGCCCTAGAGTTTCACGGGAATCATCATTGTTCCCAAGCTTATTGTTGAGTTCCTGCTTCAAAGAAAAGGCTGCTGAAATAGAGGGATTTGAGAGCGCCGGGTTCGTTGATAGTAAATAAGCGCTTGAAGCTAGTTCATTACTTCTTTCCACTTGGTCAGTAGTAAGTGGAGTGTCTAAAACCCGAGAAACAGCACTTACAGGTGATGATGAGGGAAAGAAGGACTCGGCAATTCCTCCGCCTACTTGAGGTAGACCATCTCCCAACCAAGGATGGGAAACCCAGACCACAATACTGAGTTTGTCACTTTTGCGAGAGACATGAATGCGAACTTCACTCTCTGCTTCAGCTGAGTGAATCACACCATAGACCAAGTAGTACAGCATTTGCCGCACCTTATCTTTATTCAGCAACCAAATGCGATTTCCTGGCTCTATCGATAAATGTATCTGCTGCTGCCTAGCTTGAGCGAGTTCGGTTAGGCTATTGATTGCTTGTTGGCAAAGCATTTCAATATTTACAGATGTCACATTGAGTTGATCGCTGGTTGCCTCTAAAATACCGAGTGCAATAATTTCATCAACTAGTGACACCAGATGCTGACCACTCTGATGTATAATTTCTAGGTATTCTTTTTGTTTAGTTGTTAGAGGACCATAAATTTGGCGACCTAGCACACTCGCCATTCCCATGACAGACGTTAGGGGTGTTCGCAGCTCCTGAGTCAGCTGGGTTAGCAATTTGACTTTAATAATGGAACTTGTTGAAACAAGGCTAGCAGAGAAACCATTAGAGACCTCCTGGCTAGTTGTTTTCGAGCCTGACTCCCCTTCCTGTTGGTACTCAATAGTGGTTGATGAGTTAGGAAGCTGGTGGATAGAACTTGTAAGCTCCTGTTTCAAATAACGGTTCCGTTCAAATTCACTCAAACTCCAGCGAGCGGTAATGGCTAGGAACTCAGCGTCTTTGGTAGTAAAGTGACGAGGCTCCCAATCCATCACCGCCAGTGTCCCTAGGCACTGACCGTCTGCTGTCAATAGGGGCGCACCTAAGTAAGCACGGATGCCGTAGTGCCCAACCAGTAAACTACTGACAAACAAGGGATTGGTTACTGTATCGTGAATTGCTAAGACCTGATGACTATCTACTACGTAGCTGCAAAAGCAATCATCGCGTGGCAATTGACGCAACTGTGCTAGCGGATTCATTAGTCCAACTCTGGATAAACCAACAGCTGACTTGATCAGCTGCTTCGTTGACGTCATGATGCCCAAAATGCAGATGGGGGCTTCTAGAAATCGGGCAGCCGTCTGAGTAGCTTCATCGAAAACGGCGACTATTTCAGCTTCAAGTAGACCGCGATCGCGAAGAGCTTGGAGGCGTCTTTGTTCTCGGGTTGTCGGTGTTAAACCATCTAGACGACAAAAAATTCTAGTTTCCAGTGCCATAACAACCTCTACCCCCATTAGTACTGCTCGCGGCTTTCAGTACTACTTCAGTGCTACTGAAGTGTTATCCGCCATACTTGCCATACCTAATGTTCCCGAATCACTTGGAAGAATCAACAGACCAAGTCCTCCATATTGCTCGTGGCAAAGGAGTTAAAGGTTGGCAGATTAAATGTTAGATCCATATGTGATGCGCACAACGAAAGCAGAAAATCTTCCTCTCCTGCTCCTCCTGCCTATTTCCAACGTTCAACCCTTCACCGACCAAGCTCGATGAGAGAGTAAAGAGGCAATCACCCGAACACCTCGCAGTTGATTAGATAGGGGCAGATGACCTAATGGTGCGCTTAGATCCCAGGTAAACTCATGGGGATATCGAGTCCAGTTGTTTCCCGTCTTCCAACCGATTTTAGACCAAAGCTTTTCCCAATCTTGGCTCACAGATAGCCAAAGCTCCCGCTGCACGGAAAAGCCAAATTTTCCTTGAGAGTGAATGAACCACAAAGTATTTATGGTTTGGAGGTCAGTGATCGGGAAGTTCTCTACTTCCGAAAAGTACAACCATTTTCTCTGTAGTGCCGCTGATCCTGCTAACTCACAGAGTTTTTCTAGGGTAAGACGGTCAGCAGAAAGAAAGTCTTGTTTGACGAGGAGTTGTTGTAGGGGTGTGTAGTCAATACCCACCTCAGAGCGCAATGGTACTACACCCGTGGGGAAATAAGTTTGAAGAAATTCTTTTGTTTGTGGTGTATCGGCTTTATACAGGGCTTGGTAGGCAAGACCTGCAATCAGTGTCGCAGAATTTGACTGTTGCTCGTTTAAAAATGCCATCAAGGCTTCTAAGCCAGCAGGACCAATATTAACAAGTTCTGGGAGCAGCTGAAGTTGCTTTTTTTCAGAACTGGACTGAAGCTGGCGTACTAGCTCAGTTATCTTACTAGAGTCTTCTGTTGCTGAGGCAATCGTTTGGTCTGTCATGAAGCGGCTGATTTGAGGTTGCAGTAGTTGATTGATTAATGGTGGGAGTACGAGTTAAAAGTTGGAAAATTGAAAGTTGTATGCTCTAACATACTCTTTCTGCTCTAGCGAAGCGGTAGCGACGACAGGAGCGTCCCTTCAACCCCAACTAACCCAAAACTTTCTTAACCTTCAACGGGTGCTTCTGGTCGTGTTGATAGGCTGTGATCGCCCTCTTTGACATAAGCATCTGGCTGAAGTGCGTTGATTAAGCCAATAGCTGTGGTTTCGGGAAAAATCACCATGCCATCTACAAGCTTGAGGGCTGTGAGAACTTCTGCTCGCTAGGACTCGGAAGTGGGCAGGGAGAAAATCCTCGTTTGTGAGGCTTAATCATCTTCACTGACTGATCACTATTTAGCCTAACAACAAGCGATCGCCTCCAGAACTAACAATTTGTAAGTACCGCACATAACCAGCGTGGAACAGGTCAAAGCAGCTGTTACTAAATATGACTAGTCGTATTTAGTCAGGGTTTTTGCGATGCCTGTCGTAGTTCACTCAAGCTGTAGATGCATAAAATCATTTTCGCCGATTAGAGGCTTATTAAGCCAAGGCTTCAAAAGTACAAAAAATGGCATTAAAAAAACAAAATAAGGATACTCTTTATTTTCGCCTATCGGTTCTCTTGAATACTCTGGCTGATGTTCTTAATCTTCAGCCGGGAGATGGTATCCCTGTTCATAAGCGAAGCGAACCAGTTGAGCACGATTCTCCAGCTGTAGCTTGTTGAGGATGCTACTCAGATGAGTCTGAACAGTACGAGGGCTGATAAACAAGCGATCGCTAATTTGTTTGTTGGTCAATCCCTGAATCACTTCCCAAAATACCCGTTCTTCTGCTGGGGTCAAAGGCAAGGGACTGGGCGTTGTTACTGTTTCAAGTTCAGTAGCCGCCATCTCAGACGCTTCCGAATTAGAGGATTGGGTCGATGACTGGGTAGCCCCTAAACCAGTGGCTAGCTGCATCAACCGGACAATTTCAGAATGGATGCGGCGAGTTCGCTCTAGCTGTGCCTCAATTTTGGCTACCAATTCTCTAGGATCGACTGGTTTAGTCAAATAATCATCTGCTCCGATCAAGTGGCCATGAATCCGGTCTTCCAGTTCTCCTTTGCCTGACAAAAAGATAAATGGCATTAGTTGACCGGAAGGAGTGGTTCGCAGGCGGCGGCAAAATTCTATCCCATCCATCTCGGGCATCATTACATCAGAAACAACTAAATCCGGTGGATTTTTGGTGACAGCTACTAAAGCTTCCCTTCCAGAACTCACCTGTTCAACTTGGTATCCTCGATTTTCTAGATAGCGGGTCAAGACGGTTCGCAAAGTTCTATCGTCGTCAACGACTAAAATTTTTTTCATCGTTTTTCTGTAGCCACCGTTTCCTGCAAGATTCTGGAGCCCATGGGTAGCACTAAGACTGAGGTTTTGGAGGCATAGGCAAGTCGAGCTACAAGGATAGCCAGATCTAGGGCGAGTTTTAGGAACACTGTCCTCAAAGACTCGCTACCACTCCACTAACACATCCCATATAATGCTCTATTTCAGCATAATGGCTGATTTTAGAAAGCGCTTCAATGCTGTAACAGCTTAGCTAAAGCTTTGCACGAAAAAGAGGATTTGGCATTGGCGAGTCAGCTTAGTAGGATTCTAGACAAACCGATTAAACTTACTCCTTCTAGTGTGCCAAACCGGAGCTGATATTAAGATTAAGCTTGACACAATCTGTAGATGTGGTAGTTTTCCTGCCTAGGTACTGCCTATCCTCATCTCTACTCAATTATCACTGCTGTATGTACGAGAAAATCACACCTCCGGATACTGGTTCTCGCATTACCTTCAAAGATGGCGAACCCATTGTTCCCGACAATCCGATTATTCCTTTCATTCGCGGAGACGGTACTGGTGTAGATATTTGGCCTGCTGCCCAAAAAGTGATTGATGCTGCTGTCCAAACTGCCTATGGTGACAAACGGAAAATCAGCTGGTTTAAAATCTATGCTGGTGACGAAGCGTGCGACAAATATGGCACTTACGAATATTTACCCCAAGACAGCCTACAAGCGATTAAAGAATACGGTATAGCCATCAAAGGGCCATTAACAACGCCGATAGGGGGTGGTATTCGCTCACTAAATGTCGCCCTACGGCAGATTAACGACCTCTACGCCTGTGTGCGCCCTTGTAAGTACTACCCAGGAACCCCTTCTCCCCACAAAACCCCTGAGAAACTAGATGTCATTATCTATCGAGAGAACACAGAAGATATTTACGTAGGAATTGAGTGGCGTCAAGGAAGTGAAATTGGCGATAGGCTAATTGCCATACTCAATAATGAATTGATACCAGCAACACCAGAACACGGCAAAAAGCAGATTCCCCTCGATTCTGGGATTGGTATTAAACCCATCAGTAAGACGGGTTCCCAGCGATTGGTGCGCCGCGCTATTCAGCACGCCCTACGGTTACCGACAGCTAAGAAACAAGTAACTTTAGTGCATAAGGGCAATATTATGAAGTACACCGAAGGAGCCTTCCGGGACTGGGGCTATGAACTAGCAACCACAGAATTTCGGGCAGAATGTGTTACCGAACAGGAATCTTGGATTCTCAGCAACAAGGAGCAAAATCCAAATATCACATTCGAAGAGAATGCCCGTCAGATTGAACCAGGTTACGACGCATTGACGCCCGAGAAACGCGCTGAGGTAGCCCGTGAGGTTGAAGCTGTTCTCAATGCCATCTGGGACACCCACGGTAATGGTCAGTGGAAAGATAAAGTGATGGTAAATGACCGGATTGCTGATAGTATTTTCCAACAAATCCAGACTCGACCAGATGAGTACTCGATTCTCGCCACAATGAACCTGAATGGGGACTATCTATCCGATGCAGCTGCTGCAATTGTGGGCGGCTTAGGGATGGGTCCTGGAGCAAATATTGGTGACACTTGTGCGATTTTTGAGGCAACCCATGGCACAGCACCAAAGCATGCGGGATTAGATCGAATTAACCCTGGCTCGGTCATCCTATCGGGGGTGATGATGCTGGAGTTTATGGGCTGGCAGGAAGCAGCTGATCTGATTAAGAATGGAATAGGGGGAGCGATCGCCAATCGAGAAGTCACCTACGACTTAGCACGGCTAATGACCCCACGCGTCGAGCCACCGTTAAAGTGCTCTGAGTTTGCCCAGGCAATTATCAATCACTTTTAAGTTTGAAACCCTCCACCGCTATACATGCAAGGGTTAGCGGTGGATTCCCAATTAATTTTGAGAGTTTCTTACTTATTTAGATATATTGTTAGCCTGACTCCAAATCTCACTACCTGGAACGGCAGGAGGGGCAGTAAACGAGGGTAGACTCGTCTGACTCGGTTGCAACCCTGACTTTTCTAACATAGCCTCAAATCCAGGAACACTAACTCCATTGGTTTGACTCGCCATCTGTGTAGAGTATTGCCGAAATTCCGTAAGCTTCACTGGTGCTGTTGGTGTCATTCCTAGAGCCACAGAAGCTTGGCTAGGTGATGGAGAAGGAGTGGAAGTATTTAGGGAACCTGCGGATGGCGTAGGAGAAGCATTGTTATCAGTTGCTCCTGATCCCGTCGCGGATGGATAAAGTCGTTCTAGATAAGTATTGTTGTTAGTCGCTCCTGATACTGTTGCAGGTAGAACAGGAATCTCTCCTCGCGAAGCATTGTTGCCAGCTGCGCTTGGTAAGGTTGCTGACGGGCCGGAAAGCCGTCCTTGAGCAGCCATATCCCCAGTTGCGCCTGGTACGGAGGTCGGTAGAGAAGGAAGTTGTCTTGGAGAAATAAGAGTTGGTAATGTCTGCGGTTGGATACTAACAGGCATTTGAGTCTCGTTAGCCCGGCTAGGAAAATAGGGTACTGCCAGCCTATTGGAGGCATTAGGCAAAGAGTTTACCGATGGTGTTACTCGGCTGGTATTGCGGGAACTAAGCGAGTTAGAGCTTAAGGAAGGGTTAGACGTTGCTCTTGCTGTTAACAAGGAAGAATTAATACCAGAAGATGAGGATTTTGTCAATCCCCTGCTGCCAGTCACAGGAGAGGTATATAAACTTGGACTACTACCGTTGAGCCTCTGTGAGAAGGTTCCTAACATGGGTAGGTTGTTTTGTTTCTGGCTGGAAAGAGCATTTGCCTGAGCAGTAGATAGAGGAAGTGATCCCGGTGAAGAGGGAAGTTGAGCCTTCTGGTTCGGTAAATTGAGTGGGGGTAAACTACTGCTACGGTCTACTCCTGCCCCTGTCGTCGAAGGACTATTGGGATTAGCCCCGATCGCAGCAGAGTTTTCAGGAGAGAGGTTTGGGTTAGCTGTCGGCTTCACCGATTTCTCTGACTTAGCCGATGGATTGCCAAGAAAAGCATTGAACCACTCTGGATCGTTCCAGTACTTCCAGGCACCAAGTAGCACTAACAACAACCCGATAGTTGATGCCCAAAAGACAGGTTGCTTAACAAGCTCTGACGGGCCTTCGAGATAGCGGCGGTAAGCAGGGGGCAAATTAGGATATGACATATCGCGCAAGCGTCCAGCTCTGTGTAAATGAATTGTAAAGTGTGGAAATCTAATTGCTCTAGAGCTTAAGTCTTTGCTAATAAATCTTGAAAAGAGGATTTCAACATTGCTGTACTTGATTCTAGAACTTTTTTCGTCTAACAACGCCTATCTATTTAGCGGCTCTGACTAATAGTAATCCACCTGCCGCTAAACCAAAAAAGTTTGGCAACCACGCCGCCATAAAGGGTGAAAGAATATTGAGTTGACCAAATGCCCCTGTGATAAATCCCAACAAGTAGTAGGTAAAAATTATTACAACACTGAAGCCAAAGCTCGTGGCTTTACCAGTACGTTGGGGTCGAGTTCCTAATGCAGCACCCACTACGCCAAAAACCAAGCAAATAAACGGGAAAGCGATTTTTTGCTGAAGGCTCACTTTGATCTTACGAAGTTTCTTCGCATCACCACCAATCCGCAAAATCTCCATATACTCACGGAGCTGAGCGATGTTCATTTGCGTGGAATCACGGTCTTTACCAGCTAAATCAAGCGGTGCTCTGGGAATTTTTAGCTGTTGATTTTCAAAGCGCAGAATATTGCGGTAGGAAGCATCTGGAGAGATGACATAAATTGTGCCTTTGAAAAAATCCCAGGTATTTTGAGCTGGGTTCCACATGGCTGATTCCGCCGTGACGATTTGGTTGAGTCCCTGCTGAGACCAATCCAGGATGGTCAAGCCTTTCATCCGTTCACCATCAAATTGATTAGCGTAGAATAAGCGCTTGAGCGATCGCACTTTTTCCCCATTGGGTTGGGTAACTTCCCCATATTCGGGATAGAAAATGTTGTTTTCCTGAAAGGTTGGCTTTTCGACGTTAAGCGCTTTGTTCAAGGTAGCGGAGGCTTGATAGTTAGCAGCGGGGACAACCATCTCGTTGAATAAGAACGTACACCCCGTAACAACTAAGCTCAAAACTACCGCAGGCATAACCAGTCGGTAAACACTAACACCAACGCTGCGCAGGGCAATCAACTCACTGTCACTACTGAAGCGAGAGTAAGTCATCAGGGCGGAGAGGAGGACAGACATTGGAAAAGCATAGGAGATAAACTCCGGCATCTTCAACAGCAGTACTTGTATCGCAATGCTTAAGGGCAGTCCAGCATCAGTGACTTTGCGTACTAAATCAAATAATGTACCGATCGCCAAACTGACTGAGGTAAAAGCCCCCACGCCAAAGATAAAAGGCCCGAACAGTTCAGCAGCGATGTATCGATCCATGACCGATAGACCAGGGATAAGGGAGAAGATGGGTGGAGATTTACCGAATGTCATTACTTGGAGCGTCGGGGAAGTCAAAAGTCAAAAAGCAAAAGTCAAAAGTAAATAATGGGAATATTGGGTTGCCTGTTTCTTTCATCGCTGAAACTCATCACCTAGGTAGTACTGCCTTACTAGTGGGTTGTTGTAGAGTTCTTCGGCACTGCCAGAAGCCAGGATTTGTCCGTCTCGCATGATGTAGGCTCGATCAGTAATGGCTAGGGTTTCTCGGACATTGTGGTCAGTAATCAAAATTCCCATGTGGCGATCGCGTAATCCGGCAACAATTTTCTGAATTTCTGACACGGCAATTGGATCAACACCAGCAAATGGCTCATCCAATAGCAAAAATTTCGGACCTTCTATACCCGCCGCTAAAGCTCTTGCCAGTTCTGTCCGACGCCGCTCTCCTCCAGATACTTGATTTCCCTGAGTATGAGCGACTTTTTCCAAGCGAAATTCTTGCAACAGGTTATGCAGCCGTAAACGCCACTCATGACGAGGCACCCCGGTTTGTTCTAGCACAAGCTGGATATTGTCCCGTACACTGAGGTGACGAAAGATACTGGCTTCCTGAGCAAGATACCCAATTCCTATATGTGCCCGCTGATGCATCGGTACAGTTGTTATATCCTGATCATCCAGCCAGACTGTGCCTTGTGTAGGTTTTTCTAGACCTGTTGCAATGTAAAACGTTGTAGTTTTACCAGCACCATTAGGACCCAGCAGTCCTACTATTTCCCCTTGTGCCACTGAAACGTTGACACGCTTGACAACTTCCCGCTTGCCATAAGACTTGTGAATATTCTCTAATACAATCTTCAACGTCACTACCTCTCAAAAGTTGTCAGCTATCTGCTTCTTGCCTAGCTGCTTACCCTCGCTGGATAGGCTAATCACTTTTGGACAACTAACAAACTTTCACAAATCCGTCTAACTCTTGTGATAACTTAAACTTTTTTCGTCACCTTGGCGGATGCTTACGAGCACGTTAGTCAAAGTAGCTAACTTGCTGCTACTGTGTTACCTCTTTGTGGACTGAGGGTCAAACTCGACACTAGTCGCAACCCTGTCAACCCGATCAAATCGCTAAGTAGCAAGGATAGTAAGCCCTTGAAGTTGCTGTCAGTGACGCCAAGTAAGATTAGCTCTAAGCTGCTATGACCACTAGAGTAATTGCCCTGTCATACCTGGTGTGAACCTAAATGCCACTCGTTAAAGTGGTACGACACCAAACCCAACAACGGTAAAGTGCCGCTTAGTGTTAACGACACTCGGATCAGTACGTCATCGGTTTACTGTCCAGGTGATGGGTTACTGACGGGTGTCTTGAATGCTGGTTTGGGATTGAAAGGGGGAGTAACTGGTGCTGGAGGTTCTGTGGGGGCTTGTGGGTCGGAAACGATATAAATGGATTCTACTTGCCGTTGAGCCCTAGGCGTCGCGACAAAGCGACCCTCATCCATTAAATAGGTAATGGTTTCGCCCCGCAGACTATTGCCTTGCTGCAAAACATAGACATTACCCGTGAGAATGATTCGGCGTTCACGGCTAAAATATTGAGCCTGGGCGGCGGTTGCTTGGATTTGTCGGGCTGGGTAGTCAATTTGCACGTTTCCACGAGCTGTGACGACACCAGTTTTTGAGTTGGCTTCTTGGACATCAGAGCGCAGAGTAAGGGCACGTCCATCACCCGTTTGGGCTTGGGCGTCTTGGAGGGAAAGTGGAAAGGCGATCGCTCCCACTAAGGTAGCTGGAATCATTAATCCTAAACCTAGGCGTCGCCTCAAGTTGGAAGTGTGTTGAACGGAGCGCTTCATTGGTTATACAGGTGACTAACGTCAAAGACTATGATGATGCTGTGCTATAGTTTACAGAAATCCAGCACGAAAGCCCACGCACTCTTAGGTGGGATAGAAAACGCCTCCTGCTAGAAAGATCTATAGACCTTTAGACGACTAAGCTCTGTGATAAGTTTCTGCTAGCAAAAAAATCCAGTGAAGAAGACGGCTCACTAGGGAGCGGCGTATTTAAGTTTCTCAGAAATTCAAGTATTTCGCGTTACTTGAGGACTAGATATCAGCCAGAGGGTTAATTCCTTTTACACTAATTCTCTTTCTTTCTTAATCGCTAATTCCCTCATTGTCAACTCGCAGGATTTTTGGTAAGCGAGCAATTGCATTACCACTGTTCTCAGGGAGACCTTTGTTTTCAGCCGTTGTCAGCTGTTGAGCAAAATCTGCCACATGCTCAGAACCTGCCTGTTGCAGCGCCTTCAATAGATCAATACTCTCAGTCAGTAGCTCTATTACGTCAATCCCCTCATAGCTAGGCTGATAATCTTGAAGGCGACGAATCCCCTCACCCAGTAAAATGACAGCACCGCGCCAGTTAAGATTTCCCAAGTGATAGCAGGCAACAGCAATTTGTAAAATTCCTTGGTAAAAATCTTTTTGTGGCTCAGAGGCTTCGATCCACAATGCCTCTAGGGTGTCGTGACAAGCATAGAATTCCTGCTGATTGAATTGCTCGACACCCTGCCAAAATTCGTCAGGTGGTACGACACCTGTCATGCCAGACTGGCTCGTACCGCTTGAATTTCTTCCATAGCAATCTCCTGCTTCTCACCCGCAAACTCGTTATCCTGCGTTAGGAATAACATACAGTGGCACTCTTTGCGCTCACGCATGGGAATGCAAGGGCAGTTCCAATAAGCAGCTTTCACCTCAGCTTCTTTGTCTTCATAGTGGCGGCAGGGACATAAAGGAGCACCCAGTTCATCTTTGTGTTTGGCAAGTCCTTCAATCACCACAGCCGTTACAGAAGGCTCAGAGCAGAAGTAAGTGCCAGTGCGTTTAGCATAGGTTTCAGAAAAATTTTTCATCGCCTCCAGGTTTTTATCACTGGAGAGTTTAGAGCTTTGTGATGTAGTCATTTAATAAAGATAATCAGAATCGCCAGTTAACATTTTTGCATTGTAACGCAAGCGTTTCACTCGACAGTAGCGCAAAGATAAGCACAGAGCAATGCTCAGCACACAAATTCAAACAGGCCAGCTACCTAAATTAGAAACTTCTCAGGAAGTAGACCTAAAAATTACATCTTGCACGAACCCTGTCACCCACTTGCCTGATTTCTGAGTAGCACTGATAGCCTAATAGCCTTATAGAAGAAAAAGCGATCGCCTCCAAGTAACACCAAAACAAGCGATCGCTTTCAGGTTTTCTCCCCTCGACCTATCGCAGTGGTTGCTGTAGCTGGTGTTGTAGCGATTGCGTAGTATTGATCGCAATGCCTGAACGACTGCGCTTTATCGGTTTGGTTAGGTCACTCTCAGATGAAGCGGAGGGCCACAGTACCCAGCGACTATCGGGGGGTAGGGAGTCGAGACTAACAGGATTTTGAGTCAGCCAAATTAAAGGCAAGTAAGGTGGATTACCAGCCCCCCTATCTTCCTCCGCATTAGTAGCAGCAAGGGCTTCCAAAACGACTTGATTACCATGCAACAACCCGGTTCTGGACGTCCAGAGTTTCACATTCATCTGATGAGTGTTGGCATAGAAGTACATTGATGCGGCGGTAATGACTGCCTGCTCAAAATCATCGGAATGCCATTTGGTGGAGCTATCTAGGCAGATAATAATTTCTTGAGCACCAGTGAAGACTTCTAACTCACGTACCTGCAATTGACCATAACGAGCGCTTGTGCGCCAGTGGATGAGACGAGTGGAGTCACCTACACGGTAAGGTCGTAGGGATCGGGTGATGTCTTCTTGGCTTGAGTGAGAACGGCGATCGCTATAAAATTGAGCACTATCTTCTTTACCAATTTCATCCACTAAGGGGCAGTGGGTGAGAGGTAACACAGTAGGATAAACAATTGCTTTTGCTGAAGCCTTCCAGCTGCGACGGCACCAAAATAATCCTAAAGGCGTTGCTGTTCTAAGCTGTACCTCGTGCCATCGGTAGACACCTCGTTTTTGAGTGGGATGGTAGTAAACCCATTTATAGATGCTTTGGGGCGCGATCGCTTCCACTGGTGTCCGTACTAGCGTCCCTAGTTGGGATTGTAGAACATCCTGAACTTGCAACAGAGCTTTGGGCTTAAGGGACTGATTTTCTATTTCTAATTCAATTGTTAGCTGGTCACCCACACTCACGGGTGAGATTGGATATCGGCGTACCTGAATTTGCTTGAGCGATCGCGCTGGTAAAACAGCTGCCAAGACCAGCAGGGCAAAAATGATGCCACTGATGACATAAAGCCACCCTGCCATTGTATTGGTAGCGGCTCCAAAAAAACAGATAGCAATACTCCCTAACAACCAACCAGCATAGGCGGGAGTGACCCAGTGAGTTTCTAGCCACTCAGTGATGCGATTGATTATTCCCATCCTTACATCTACCCTGATTGCTGATAAAGTTACAGTTCTTGTTCCAGATTACCGTTGTTTATAGGAGTTTCACCGATTCACTCATTCCCTACATAGATAACAAGCTGGTAATCGGTAAATGGCTGCACTTTCTTTGGGCAAAAAATATGAAAAGAAGAAGTAGGATTTTTGTCCGTTCACCCTTCACTCTTCACTCTTCACCCTTCAGTTCACCTCGCAGAAGATAAGTTGTCATTTCTCCCTTACCTTTAATCGGAATACAACCCCGCTCTTCAAAAATAAACTGCCCCTTTAATCGCTCGTAGGTGGTAGCCGTTACCTGAATCTCATTGGGAATTCCATCTGCTTCCATCCGAGAAGCCGTATTCACTGTATCGCCCCACAAATCATAAATAAATTTGTTTAGACCAATCACTCCTGCTACGACGGGACCTGTATTTATGCCAATTCGGATCTCAAAGGCTTCACCAATTTCGGTATTAACGTTCACTAATGCAGATTGCATCGATAGTGCCATATGGGCGACACATTGAGCATGATCAGGACGGAATGTCGGCAAACCCCCGACAACCATATAGGCATCGCCAATTGTCTTAATTTTCTCCAAACCGTACCGTTGGGCTAATTGGTCAAATTGCGAGAAAATTAAGTTGAGAATCGACACCAGTTCTTCGGGCGTTTTTTCAGAGGAAAACTCTGTAAAACCAACAAGGTCAGCAAATAGAACGCTGGCTTCTTCAAACCTTTCGGCGATCGGGTGTTCTCCCTGTTGTAAGCGATTGGCAATAGGTGCGGGTAATATATTTAGTAGAAGTTTCTCCGTTTGTTCTTGCTCAAATTTCAGTGCCTCTTGGATTAACTTACGATCTGTAATATCTGAAACTGTACCTTCGTAGTACAGAAGGTTCCCTTCTGGATCGCGTACAGCACGAGTATTTTCAGAAATCCAAATTTTCGTACCTTCCTTCCGATACACCTGAGACTCAAATCCTTTGACCTCATTGTTGGCTTCTATTGCGGCAACGAATTCTTTCTGGCGGTTTGGGTCAACATAAAGCTGCTGAGAAATGTCTTGAATACTATTAAATAGGTCTTCTGGCGAATCATAGCCGTATATCCTTGCTAAAGCTGGATTGGCGCTCAGGTATTGTCCAGAAGGTATGGATTGAAAAATTCCCTCAACAGCATTTTCGACAATACTGTGATATTTCTCTTGGGTAATTCGCAAGGCTTCTTCAGTTTGCTTGCGCTGAATCAATGAACTTAACTGAGCGGCAACAGCATTAATTAACTCTACCAAATGTCGCTGGAGGGGACTCGCTGATTTCTTAAAGAAAACTAGAATTGCCAAGACCTGGTTGTTAACCAGAATCGGAACACCAAAACTCGCTTTTAATCCCGCTGATGCTGCGATATCGGAACGCTGAAAAACTGAGGATGACTCAACAGAAACATCTTCTATCCATTCAGGGTGCTTAGATGACCAAATACGTCCTGCTAGTTCAACATTAGGAGCTAATTCGATGGTCAAACTTTTGTTTTTAAATTCCTCTAGACTAGGGTCACTGGCGTAGCAACTTCGACTGTATTCTAATAAACTGGAATCTTGGTTAGGAATCCAGGCTTCACCAAAATCCCAACCGATTGTTTCACAGCAGGAGCGTACAATGATCGATAAGGCTGAGTGAAAGTCATCTGCTTCAGCAATGGCTTGGGTAGTGGAGACTAGAAAAAAGATTTCCTCTTCGGCGTGTTGGCGGACTTGGATTTCTCGTTGTAGTCGCTGATTTTGTTGATCGAGTTCTATCTGAGCTTCCTTGCGTTGCGCAGCTTGCCGATAGGCATCGCTAATATCCCGCGCTACCCAGATCACTGAGTTAGCTAACATAGGTGAAATGGTCGCGGTGAACCAAACCTCATGCCCGTTTAAAGATAGACTGTAATCAAAATTAAGCGTTTGCTGTGTTTCTAAAGCCTGACAGATTTTTTCTAAGTAAGTCTGAGCTGTCTTATCCTGAAAAAAATTTTCTACTGTCTGACCAATTATGTCAGCGTCCGGCTCATACAAACGAGGTGCATTCGTTGGTAAGATCTCTATTTCTTTGAGTTGGTTTCCTTGAGTATGAAGGACAAGTACAATATCGGTCATCGCCCCAAAAACTGTACGCATCTTCGACTCAGAAGTGCGTAGCTTCTCCTCAAGTAACTTGTCAGAAGTACATAGCTTTTGTTCAAGTAACTGGCGTTTACTAATCTCCTCTTGCAGTTGCTGGCTTAACTGTTTTAATTTGGATGCTTGCTCATCAACTAGATGCTGTAAAGATTTAACGGTTTGATTGATTTCTTCGGAATTCTGCATAAGGCACGACCATAACCCTCTATTGCCTCAACAGTGTCACCGAGAACCCAATGGCACCCTGACGAGAGCTTGTAGATAACTAAGCCTTCTCAGTTACTGGACTGTGGCAAAAAAAAGTCGTTATTGAATCCATCCTGACAAAAGTCTTTCAGCCATGATATTCGACATTATGCTGAATTGCGAATGGGCTCTCTAATTTGTCAGTTCGCAAAGGGTAATTTAATTGCCCCAATAAAATAGCCCGCTTGAGCGGGCTTGGTTCGTATAGCCCACGTTTCAACCTGCGAGCTACTAGGGATTACTTAAGACTTATCGCTTCACTAGCTTCTTGGTCACCTTCCGCAAGCGAATTGACTTTGGCGTCACTTCCACCAGTTCATCAGCGCCAATGTATTCTAAGGCACGTTCCAAGCTCATATCTACAGGGGCTTGCAACTGCACTAGCTCATCACCCGTAGCTGAGCGATGGTTGGTGAGCTGCTTGGTCTTGCAGACGTTGAGTTCTAGGTCTTGGGCACGGTTGTGTTCTCCCACAATCATTCCCTTGTAGACTTTGGTACTGGGAGTAATAAAGAAGACACCCCGGTCTTCGGCATTCTTCAGGGCATAGAAGGTGGCAATGCCTTCCTCAAAGGAAATTAACACCCCATTGCGACGAGTCTCGATTTCACCAGAAAGTTGACGATAGTCCAGGAAGCTGTGGTTCATGATGCCCTCACCACGGGTTAGGCGCATAAACTCACCTCGGAAACCAATCAAGCCACGAGCAGGAATTACAAACTCTAGCTGAGTGCGACTATTGCCTCCGACTTGCATATCCTGCATTTCGCCCTTGCGCTGACCCAAACGCTCAATACAGCTACCAACAGCGGCTTCAGGGACATCCAGCACGAGGTATTCAAACGGTTCACAAGGCTGACCGTTAACTTCCCGGTAGATAACTTGTGGTTGGGAAACCTGAAACTCATAGCCTTCACGGCGCATGGTTTCGATGAGGATACCCAGGTGTAGTTCACCGCGACCGGAGACGAGGAATTTGTCGGGAGAGTCGGTCTCTTCCACGCGTAAGGCGACGTTAGTTTCCAGTTCTCGAATCAGGCGATCGCGCAATTGTCGCGAAGTCACAAAATCCCCTTCCTGACCCGCAAACGGCGAATCATTTACCGAAAAGGTCATCTGCAACGTCGGCTCATCTACCTTAATCAGTGGCAATGCTTGGGGTTCATTGGGACAAGTAATTGTCTCGCCAATATTGGCATTAGCAAACCCAGCGACAGCGACAATGTTACCCGCTGATGCTTCTTCCAGGTCAACCCGCTTCAACCCTTCAAAGCCCATCAGCTTGGTGATTTTAGCCTTGACAATTGCTCCTGTTTCGGTTACCAGAGCAGCTTGTTGACCGGCTTTGATCGTGCCATTGTGGATTCTGCCAACTACAATCCGACCGACATATTCGGAATAATCGAGGGTCGTTACTTGCAGTTGCAGCGACTTGGTTGGATCTCCCACTGGTGGGGGTACATGGTGCAGAACGGCTTCAAACAGAGGTTGTAGATCAACCCCTTCTCCTTCCAGAGTGTCTTTGGCATAGCCGTCTAGACCCGAGGCAAACAGATAAGGAAAATCACACTGATCATCGTCAGCCCCTAATTCTAGGAATAAGTCTAGGACTTTATCAATTGCCCCGTGAGGATCAGCTTGGGGGCGATCAATTTTATTAACAACAACAATTGGGCGCAGTCCTTTTTCTAGGGCTTTTTTCAGCACGAACCGCGTCTGAGGCATTGGTCCTTCGTTGGCATCTACAATCAACAGACAACCATCGACCATACCCAATACCCGCTCGACTTCACCGCCAAAATCGGCGTGACCAGGGGTATCAACAATATTGATCAGGGTTTCTTTATAGCGAACGGCAGTGTTCTTCGACAGAATGGTGATACCTCGCTCCCGCTCCAAAGCGTTGGAGTCCATGACACAGTCTGGAACGTCTTCCCCTTCGCGGAAGATACCGGATTGTTTGAGCAGGGCGTCAACAAGAGTTGTTTTGCCGTGATCGACGTGAGCAATAATAGCGACGTTGCGAATAGGGAGACTCATAGGAGCGTTGCCGAGAGAAGAGGGTATTTGATGCTTCAACTAAAGGATCAGAGGCTTACTAACAGAATTTGGAATTTATAGATCAATCCTGTAACGAACCCTTAACAATTGTAGCCTACCAGGCTCGGCGTTAGGGTATCCTAAACCACGTTTTAAGTTGGGCAGGGTGCTTCTACAGATACTTTCCTTATAGAAGAGACTTCATGCCGGAATTTTTCAAAACTTTTTTGACCTCAGAAGGGTTTATTCCCCACGGACACTGCTATCTCTGGAAACCAGACTTGGTTTGGCTTCATGTTGTGTCAGATTGTTTGATTGGTCTGGCTTATTATTCAATTCCCTTGATGTTGGTCTATTTCGTCCGCTCTAGACGAGATGTGCCGTTTGACTGGATTTTTTGGATGTTTGGCACCTTCATTATCGCCTGTGGCACGACTCATCTATTGGAAGTATGGACACTCTGGCACCCTGTCTATTGGCTATCGGGATTCATCAAAGCGATTACCGCTTTAGCTTCATTGGGTACAGCCGTGCTACTAGCCCTGTTGATTCCTAAAGCATTAGCCCTCCCAAGTCCAGCACAGCTAGAGGTGGCAAATCTTGCACTGAGAAATGAAATCGCTCACCGTCAGGAGGCAGAAGAGGCGTTACATCGTCGTGAACAGGAGTTCAAAGCACTGGTAGAAAACGCTCCAGATGTAATTGCTCGTTACGATCGCCAACGGCGAAACCTCTATGTAAATCCAGCAATTGAATGGGAATCTGGAGTCCCACCGCATGCGTTTCTGGGTAAAACTGTCTCGGAAATCGGCTATCCAGAGGAATTCGCACAACGTTGGGAAGCATGGTTTCAAGACGTGTTTTTGACAGGTGAAACGAGGTGGGAAGAATTCAATTACTTCACTCCAAAGGGGTTAAAATTCTATCAAGTTCGCATTGTGCCAGAATTTGCCACTGATAGTTCTGTAGAATCTATTCTTACTATCGCTCGTGATATCACGCAGATCAAGCAAGCAGAGGAAGCACTACAACGAGCGAATCAAGAGCTAGAAACCAGAGTTGAGGAACGAACTTCTGAGTTAGTAAAAATCAACGAATCGCTACAAACTGAAATAGAGTCACGTAAACGCATAGAGGCAGCACTACAGGCAAGTGAACAGCGATTTCGTGCCATCTTCAATCAAGCGGCTGTCGGCATTGCACAGGTAGGAATTGATGGGCAATGGTTACTGATTAACCAAAAGCTTTGCGATATTATTGGCTACACTCAGCAGGAACTTTTAGAGCGAAGGTTTCAGGATATTACTTACCTTGATGACCTGGATTCTGATCTTGAACAGGTTCATCGGATGTTGGCTGGTGAGATTCAGACATACTCGATAGAAAAGCGCTACATCCACAAAGTTGGTTTCTATGTTTGGATTAATCTGACAGGGTCAATTGTACGCAATTTTTTTGGTGAACCAGAGTATTTTATTGCGATTGTTGAAGACATTAGCGATCGCAAACAAATAGCGGAAGAAATTCGTCTTTTGCAGACGATAATACAAGCTATCAGTGAAGCTGCTGATTTTGATGCAGCTCTAGAGGTTGCACTTTGTAATGTGTGTGAGGCGACAGGTTGGGATTTTGGAGAAGCATGGATTCCGCATCCCCACCAACAAACTCTTAAACTCAGCTCTGCTTGGTATAGCAACACTGAGAGTCTAAATAAGTTCAGACGAAATAGTGAAGAATTGACACTTGCTCTAGATGCTGGCATACCTGGGCGAGTTTGGGCATCAAAGCGACCCGAATGGATTCAGGATGTTTCACTTCAACCAGAATCAGTCTTTCTGCGTAACCAGATGGCGCTAGAAGTAGGTCTTACAGCGGCGTTAGGTGTTCCGATTATCGCTGACGTTAGCGAAGCAACTTCACAAGCGTCTCAGGTGCTAGCTGTTTTTATATTCTTTAGGTTTGAGTCTTGCCAAGAGGATAAGCGACTGGTTGAGCTTGTTTCATCTATTGCTAATCAATTGGGTTTAGTAATTCAGCGCAAGTATGCAGAGGAGGCACTGCAAAAAAGCTATAACCTTTTGCAATCTGTCATTGAAGGTACACCCGATGCCGTTTTTGTCAAAGATCTCCACGGCCGCTACATGATGCTCAACTCTGCGGTTGCTAGTGTGCAAGGGAGGTCTAAGTCAGAAATTCTCGGCAGAGACGATCTCGAGTTGTTTGGGCATGAGACGGCGCTTCCCATAATGGAAAATGACCGCCGCATTATGACTACGGGTAAAACTGAGATTCTTGAGGAAGCTGTACTAATAGGGGACACTCTGCAAACGTACCTTTCCACAAAAAGCGTCTGGCGGGATGCCCAAGGAAATGTCATCGGTTTGATTGTGATTGCCAGGGACATCACTGATCGCAAACGAGCCGAGCAACAAATCAGAGAACTCAATGAAAATTTAGAACGCCGCGTTGTTGAACGCACTGCCGAACTCGCAGCGGCAAACAAGGAACTCGAAGCCTTTTCTTATTCGGTTTCCCATGACTTGCGGGCACCTCTACGGGGAATCGATGGCTTTAGCCGAACTCTATTAGAGCGCTATGGCGACAAGCTCGATGAGAAAGGCAAACACTACCTCCAACGTATTCGTGCAGGTACTCAGCGGATGGGAGAACTCATTGATGACTTGCTCAAGTTGTCACGAGTGACCCGTAGTGAGATGCGCCGCACGCAAGTAGATTTGAGTACTATGGCACAGCATATCGCCATGGAGCTTCAACGGACACAACCTGAACGACAAGTTGAATGGGCGATCGCGCCTGGACTCGTTGCAGACGGAGATGCACAGCTTCTGCGGGTAGCGCTAGAGAATTTAATCAACAATGCTTGGAAATTCACGTCGTCTAAGGTCAAAAGTCGGATTGAGTTTAATGTCATACTTAAGGGAGATGCTAAATTGGCATTTTTTGTGCATGACAACGGCGCGGGCTTCGATATGGCTTATGCTAATAAACTCTTTAAAGCTTTTCAGCGATTACACAGTACAACTGAGTTTCCTGGTACTGGTATTGGATTAGCAACGGTGCAACGCATTATTCATCGACATGGAGGTCGGGTTTGGGCAGAAGGCGCAGTGGAACAAGGCGCAACTTTCTACTTCACACTGTAAACTAAAAGCTTCTTTACCTACCCCTAAACGGGTGAATTAATGTGACTAAAAGAAATGCCTTACTTTTAGTAGAAGATAATCCTGACGATGAAGAGCTAACCTTGCTTGCGTTTGAGCAAAGTAGGATTGTCAACGAAGTCGTAGTAGCTCACGATGGGGTAGAGGCACTAGACTATTTGTTTGGTAGAGGCATCTACACTGAACGTGACCTGAGTGATATGCCAGCACTCATCTTATTAGATTTACAACTTCCTAGACTAAATGGTCTGGAAGTATTGCAACGACTACGTAGTGACGACCACACGAAATTGATTCCTGTCGTCATGCTGACAACATCAAACGAGCAGCAAGATTTAATTAATAGTTACAGATTGGGGTGCAACAGCTACATCCGCAAACCTGTTGATTATGACCAATTTGTGACAGCTTTACAGCAATTGGGAATGTATTGGCTGGTTCTAAATGAACCCCCACCAATGGTAAGCACTTTATAAGAAAAATATATGAATAATCTGCTGCGTGTTTTACTCGTTGAGGACTCAGAAGATGATGCTGAGCTACTAGTACATGAACTAGAGCGAGGTGGTTATAATCCAATCTATGAACGAGTGGATACACCAGCAGCGATGAGTACAGCGCTCGATAAAGAGCAATGGGATATCATTATTGCAGATTACACCCTACCCAGTTTTAGTGCCCCAGCCGCGTTAAATCTGTTGAAGGAAAAAGAGCTAGATTTGCCATTTATTATTGTGTCTGGCAGCATTGGTGAGGATATTGCTGTAGCTGCCATGAAAGCGGGTGCTCATGACTACTTGATGAAAGACAAATTAGCACGACTTGCTCCTGCTGTTGAGCGTGAATTACGCGAGGCAATTGAGCGACGCAGGCGACGTGAAGCAGAACAAACTGTGCGTCAAAATGAAGAACGCTTTCGAGCTTTAATCGAAAATGCATTAGACATTATCACAGTTTTGGGTACCAATGGAATCATCAGCTATAACAGTTCCTCCATTAAGAAGGTTTTAGGATACGAACCGGAGCATTTAGTTGGCAAAAATATCCTTGAATACATTCATCCCGAGGATGTAGCAAAATTCATTTATACCCTAAATCAAACCGTCCAAAATCCAAACATTGCCCTAACTATAGAGTTCCGCTTTCAGCATCAAAATGGCTCTTGGCGGATTCTTGAGGCGGTAGGCAAGAATTTTGTTGATAGTACAGCAGAACGCGATGCCGAAGGCAGTACTGTTCAGGAACGCCTACAGCGATCGCGAAACGAGCATCGCACCCTTCCCTCAGGAGTATCGAGTATTGTACTCAACTCCCGCGACATTACAGAGCGTAAGCAAGCTGAAGAAATCCGCCATGCTTTGGAACGGGAAAGAGAACTAAGCGAAGAACGATTTAACTTTGTTTCTATGATGTCGCATGAGTTCCGCAACCCCCTAAGTACAATCCTAATGGCTTGTGAAGTTCTCCAAAATTATAGTCACAAAACGACTCAAGAGAAAAAACACCGATGCCTCAATAATATTGAAAATTCTGCTCAAGAGATGGCTCAGTTATTAGATGATATTCTGACACTAGCTAAAGCAGAAGTCAGGCGGTTAAAATTTAACCCCAAACCAATTAACCTAGCAGACTTTTGTAACAATATACTGGAATCGATGCCAATGGTTGGCGGCGGTAAACATAACATTAGGTTGCTTATTCGAGACGAGTGCAACCAGGCTTTTATGGATGCAACTTTACTAAAGCATATCCTCACTAACTTGCTCTCAAACGCCATTAAATATTCACCCAATGGAGGTGACATCAGGTTTGAAATTTCTTGTCAAGATGGAGAGGCTATTTTCAAAATTCGAGATCAGGGGATTGGTATTCCTCTACAAGATCAGCAAGGGCTATTTGAGTCCTTTCATCGAGCAGGAAATGTTGGTCAGATTCCTGGTACTGGACTAGGATTGACCATTGTCAAAAAATTTGTGGATATGCACGGCGGTAAGATTGCTCTGAATAGTGAAGTAGGAGTGGGAACTACGTTGACAGTTACACTGCCATCAAATATCAAAATCTCAATAGAAGAACCACATGACGCAAGGGCTGTGCTGTCTTGAAAATCACTTCATAAACCCGCAAGATTCTGTAGTAGGTTCGGTTGAGCGTTAGTGAAACCCAATGGATTGACAGGACAGCTTATGTTGGGTTTCGTACCTCAACCCGATATACTGAGTTGGTGATTTGCAAAACTGACATGCTCCTGTTGGCGCTATTCTCAATTCTTAGTCTCAGGAATCAGTAAATCTGCAATCAAAGGTCGATGATCTGAACCAACATTCGCTCCGGTGCGGATACTTGCAACTTTAAGGCTTGGGCTAATCAAACACTGATCTATAGGAATAGATAACAACCAGGTTAGAGGCAAGGGAATTCGTGAATAAGGCGGATAATTCGTTTTTATTGGCCAGGTCGGTAGAATACCAAATCCTTGGCGAGCATTCCTCAACCCAGTCTTTCTAACAAAATTTTTATAATACTGCGACCACATCGTTATATTAAAATCACCGACTATTACAACCGGGCTTGACAGTGACTTTACATACTTGGTGATTTCGTCCAACTGCTTGTTACGAGCTTGAAATAAAGCAGGTTTAAATGGTGGTGGTGGATGAATAGCAATTAGGGATATAAATTTCCGATTAAAAATTAAACTTCCTACTATGCTGGGATTGTTAGTAGTTCCAAAAAAATTAATAGAAGCATTTTGGAGCTGGCGCTTGCTATAGACAGCTATACCAAGATTATAGGGATTAGCGTTGACAACAGAATAAGGAAGAATATCTTTTAGGGAATCTAACTCTTTTATCCAGTCTGCATTGACTTCCATGAAAACAGCGATATCCGGCTTTTCCTGCCTGACAAGCGATAAAACTTTCGGATAGTTCTGATTTTGAGTATTAACATTTGAACTTAAAACACGTAGATTATTAATAGGGATATTTCCTTGTATACCTGTCTGAGGAATGTACCAAGGGAGAATCTCAATTAAAATAATAGAGAAACAAAAAATACTAATAATTATATAATTTCTTTTGCGAGTTAAAACTAGTAAACCTAACAGCAATAGGCTCAAAAGTAAATACTGAAGCTTGAAATGTGAAAATAGTTCTAATAAAATACCCCATCCAAATGAGCTGATTACAGAAAGTAAAGTTGTACCAGTAATTCCCAGAAATAAAATAAACTGAAGTAACTTAATTGGAGAATTATTCCCTTTGTTTCTACCAAACAAACGCATTAAAGTCAGTCCAGTTGAATATTGATGTTATCTCTCACTCAATTTTGGGCTGTCGGAAAAAGAACCTTCTGAATGGGGTTTCCCGTGTATGAGCCTAAATTTGAATGAGGCGAAGCCTGACGGCATTCTAGGCTAAGTCTGGATTACGTCCTGCTAGGCTGGCGATTGAAAACTTGAGACGTAAAATTTACACCCCTTGATTGGAACCCTCAAGCTAGCACAACCAAGCTAGCACGACCACAGCATCACCATAATTGAGAACAGCAAGATATCCTAGCAGTTGCTCTCATTAAATTGATATAAAAATAGAGGGTATCAAACCCCCTATTTTCTACCCGCCTTTCATAGGAATCCCGTCATTAGAATCGAGGTATTTTCAGTCACTTGGGCAAACAATGCCTTACCTCTTCGGAGCTGCATTATTAGTGTTAGGAGCTACTGTACCACTGGAACCAGGTACTACTGAATTGCCATTGGTTTGTGTAGGAGCTGCGTTCTTGATGTCGGGAGCTACCTGAGCACCGGGAGTGGGTACTGCTGAATTCCTAGGGTTGGTTTGTTGAGGAGCGGCATTGTTAGTGTTAGGAGCCACTGTACCGCCTAGATTCGGTACGGCTGAGTTACCGGGACTAATTCGTTGTTGTCCGGGCAACGGTTGTTGTCCGGGCAATGGTTGTTGTCCGGGCAATGGTTGTAGATTACCTGGGCTAGTTCCGGGTGCTCCTGGCAGTGTTTGCCCAGGGTTTAACGGGACTTGTGGCTGGGCTGGGTTGTTATTTGGGTATCCTGGAATCTGGGTATTATAAGGGTCATAGGGGTTCGTGCCAGGGTTCGGTGCGTAAGGAGGAACTCCAGTGGTCGTTGGTGGCAGTGGAGTCGTTGAGCTAGGCAGTGTCGGAGAGTTTGCTGGTAGGGTTGCTAACGCTACGCGATCGCCTCCTACCTCTCGCAGCAAATCCAACACCTGCACAACTTCGTTGTAAGTAGCATTGGTAGAAGCATACAGCGCCATCAACCCATCAGGATTTTGTTTACGATAGTCTTTCAGTTTCTGATTGAACTGATCTTTCGTTACCACTGGCTGCTGTTCAACGAAAATTTGACCCTTATCAGTGAGCGCCACCACTAAGATTTTCCTTCCCTGTGCCGTCCCAGTACTTGCCTTGGGTATATCGACACTGATTGCCTGCTGGCGAGAAAAGCTCAGCGTTGCCAGGATGAAAAACGTCAAAATACAAAAAATGACATCAATTAGGGGAATAACCTCAATCCGAACGTCTTCATTCTGGGTGTCGATTCGAAGCCTCAAAGGGCGAGGTACTACAAGGGAAGGAGCTACAGGAGTTTTTTTGTTAGTAGACATAAGTTACTAGGGTCGTGCTGCCATATTGCCATATTACGAATGTGAGCCAGGTAACGGTACTGCCAGGTTGTTTTAGTTTTCAGTGACTTCAGAAACGTCTGCTGGAAGTGCCTTCACAGAATTATGAGTATCAGTGTTCTCACCTTGCATCCAAGCCTGTCGGTAGAGCAACTCCAGCTCACTTCCAGCTTTGCGAAAGATTTTTACCTGGTTGTACCACAAAGCTTGAAATAGTCGATAGAAAGCCAGACTGGTGATCGCTATAATCAACCCCGTTGCCGTGGCAATTAGCGCTTCCCCAATACCTTCCGTTGCCTTAGAGGCTGCCGCTGAAGCTGTTCCCAGCTCACTGAGGCTAATTTTACCCAACGAGTTAATCAAGCCCAAAACCGTTCCGAGCAACCCCAGTAGCGGTGCTAAAGCAATTACGGCTTCCAGAAGTTTGTCCCCTTGTCGCATTGAAGCCAACTCATCGTCAGCGGATGCCTCTAGCGCTAGCCGAAACACTTCTGGGTCAGGATTAACCAGTCGTAAGGGAGCATACAAATATCGCCCGATAGGTTGCCTCCGTGCTTCCAGAGCAATCTCCCTAGCAACTGGCCAGTTGCTAGTTGCCGCATCTAGTACGCGATTGACGGTGTTTCTTTCCTTCAATAAGACACTTGCCCAAAACCAGAGGCGCTCCAAGATGGTGCCCATAGCGAGGATCGATAAGACCAATAATGGCCACATCGCTGCCCCACCCTTTCTTATGATTTCGCTAATATCCACAGTCTGCTCTTACCTCCCTTTATTGCCAACCACAATTTCTTTTTGTAAAGTGCAAGCCATTCCAATTCTATGGATTTCGAGCCACTTGCAAAGAGGCTGACATTATTTTCTCGTGTGGAGTTCATTGTTCGAAAGAAGTACAAATGCCGCCCAATTGCCATCCCTTTTACCAACTAAGACACAACTATGGTCAGTGCAGGTGTTCTGGCAGAATGTCTTTAGTTAGCGATCGCCCTTAGATTGGTATTCACTTGTTCATAGTCGATCCCTTAGGTAAGGCTTACTCCTCGCTTGCTCAGGATTTACGCAACTGTCACACGCGATCGGAGTTCTAGCTGTAGACCAGAGTAGTTTCCTCTTCCCTAAGAGTCTTGCCTTTCTCCAAAAAATCCTAAGGAGTGGTTGCAGACCCATCTTATGAAACTGCAATAGCGAGAATCTTACCTTCTTCTAGAGGATTGAGAGTGTTAATACTCGACAAAAACAGGGGGGTTATCCGCACCGGAAATTGCTGGAGTAATTTGGCATTATTAATAGTAACTAGAGGGTACACATACATGAACAATTTTTCTATCCAATCTGTTTACAACTGGTATCGCACTACTCTCCGCAATCCCAAATACCGTTGGTGGATGATTTTAGGAACATTACTTTACATTTTTAGCCCAATTGATGTTGCTCCTGATTTTCTCCCTGTAATTGGTCAAATTGATGATGTTTTAGTTTTGTCACTGCTAGTTTCAGAAGTTTCCCAATTATTAATTGATAATGTCAAAGCTCGCAAGGGCGAAGCCGTAGCTTCCGAGGCTACTAACAGCGGTGATAAAACTGTAGACGTTGATGCTGTTTCGGTTAAATAATTACTATCTGTAACAACACAATAATGAGAATCCTCGCTAACTTAGCGGGGATATTTTTATGAAGCTTTAGATGGGATTAACTTTGATTAAAGCTTTAACGGAAAGCTATTTAAATTCTGAGGCTATGCCGCTTCTCGTTTTTCTAAATGCTTTGAGCGTCCGACTTTGTAGACATTGAGCCTTCACTTGTAGTACAAATTTATAAAGTTTGAAAATGTCGTCGGAAGACATGGAGGCAATTGCCTGTACAAGAACATCACAACAGATAAAAAAAAGCCTCTGTTCCTACTTGGCAGAGGCTATATTTATCTTTTACTCAACTCTCCTCAGATTAGCCGCGATCGCTATCAGAGGGAATCAGCCAAATCTCAGAAAAAAATCAGCCAAATCTCTGAGGCGAGTGGCTGTACTTGAAAGCGGTGCCTGAGAATGATGATAATATTGAAGTCTTCCAGGGGCATCTGCCGGTTATAAGTGACCTCCTTGGGCTGTAGGGGCGTATGGCTATACACCCCTACAGCTTACTAAAGGTTGATTTGTGTAATTTTCCTCAGCAAATAAATATAGGAATGGTCACGTTTAACGCATAGTCAAAATCTTAGAATGATTGCCGTTAGAATCATTAAGAAGGATAGCTCCTCGCTGCTTTAATGCAAGTTTTGTATCGTCAGAAATTCCTGAATTATCTCCAAATCGAGCATTCTCTACTTCTGCCTCGCTCAGGTTCGTATAGCTCAAGTTGGCATTACTTATATTTACATTACTTAGATTTGCCGTATCCAAGGTAACGTAAGCTAGGTTCGTATGTTCTAAATTGGCATATGTAAGATTAGCGCTATTGAGCTTAGAATAACTTAGGTTTGTATGGCTCAAGACTGCACCGAACAGGTTAGCGTTGGATAGGTCGGCACCGAACAGGTTGGCATGGTTTAAGAGGGCATTGCTCAAGAGAGCCTTGCTTAGGAGAGCATTACTCAGAACAGTACGGCTCAGGTTTGCACCACTCAAGATAGCCTCACTCAGGTTGGCACTGCTCAGGATAGCTCCACTCAAGTTGGCATTGCTTAAGTTGGCATTGCTCAAGTTGGCATCACTCAAATTGGCATCACTTAGGTTGGTACCGAACAGGTTAGCACCAAACAGATTGGCATTGAATAGATTAGCGCCAAACAAGTTAGCTCCCCTCAAATTTGCACCCTTCAAATTGATACTACTCAGGTTGGCACCGCTCAAGTTGGCACCGCTTAGGTCAGCGCCAGCAAAATCTTCGGCAGGATTTAGACCAGCCACTTGAGCTAGCTCAAAAAAGTCCTTGGTTTCTGAGCGCCGAATGCGCTGAATCAGGTCTTGAATTTCGAGTCGAGATTCTTCTTCAGACATATTGCACCTACGCTACCTAAAAATAGTATGAATTTTTGCAGTTATAGACATAATAGGGAAACACAACTTTGAAATAGAAGACTGTTAGAGTAACACGATGGGGAAACGATTGACGATTGAAGAGGCTAAGAGACGAGTAGAGGCAATAGGCTACACCCTCTTAGATAGTGATTGGATTAGTGCTCACACTAACATGCATATACAGTGTGAACGCAGTCATAACTTCCAGATGACTATGAATAACTTCAACAAGGGGCAAAAATGCCCTCACTGCCATCGGGAAGACGCGAATGAGCGCAAGAATGGGCTGGTAGAACTATCGGATTCCCTAGGAATTGATACTAGTAGATTCATTTTGCAGAACTTATGTAGTAGAGGACATGAGTGGAATGGCACTGGTAAGAGTTTAGGATTTGCGGATAATGGGCATTGCGTCGAATGCAACCGAATGAAGTGTTCTCAAAGGTACGAAAAAAAACGAGAGGAGTATTTAGCTAAATCTGCTGAATGGCGTAAGAGACACAAAGACAAGCTTCAGAAGTATTTCATTGAATACCACCAACAAAATCGAGAGAAGCGAAACCAAGCGAGCAAGGAAGTCTACCAAAGAAATCGGAAGCATTACATCGATTATCAACGTAGTTACAAACGTACCCATCCTGAAATGGTAAAAGTGTCTAGTGCAAAGTATCGGCATAAGAGACGAGCACAACTTTGCAAGAATCATTCAGTCAAATACAGTTGTTCTGATCTTAGAAAGAGATTGAAAGACTTTAATAATACTTGCGCTTACTGTGGTAGTGCTGACCGAATAACTTTTGATCATTTGATTGCGGTGGCTTGTGGAGGTGCTGATTGCATAGGAAACCTAGTTCCGGCTTGCCTAAGCTGTAACTCCAGTAAAGCTGACAAAGATTCATTAGAGTGGTATCAGAAGCAATCATTTTTTTCGAGAAAGCGATGGAACACTATTCTAAATATTTTGGGGAAAACCAAAGAGAATTACAATCAGATACCACTGTTTTAGAGAAAAGTATGTGGCATTGACCGCTTTTAAAGAGTTTTTAAGGCTCTCTGTACGAAATTGTCAAAAGTATCCCATCCATTTAGTCCTCCATTAACTAACTTTCTAACCTTTTGCCAGTCGCCGTTTTTTGCTGCAACACTCACGCCTCGATCAGCAAAATAACAAGCCAAAATTTTTGCTGAAATCTCAGGGTCTAGAGCCAGTTCTGGGTTATCCTCAAGGGCACTGCCCAATCCTAGCTTCTGACTATACTCACGATAGACTGCCCGCCCTGTGGCTTGTATAAAGCCGCGTCCGTGATAACGAACGCCATCTCCAGACTCGGTATTGCCCAAGTCTTGGCGACCCTCGTACATGCTTGTGAAGTACTGGGGATCACCATATTCGTTAATGGGACAAAAGCCTCCGGTTTCTACACCGATGGTGGCGATCGCTGCAATCAACGTCGGCTTGTCCAGAATACCGTGT
>DATNPH010000233.1:0-26032 GCA_036703315.1 Coleofasciculaceae cyanobacterium | reverse complement strand
ATGGATAGGTAATTAAGAGTAAAGTTTTCTGTTCATTCAATTCTTTAGCTGGGCAATGACAAAGCCATCACGGTTTTATAAGGCTATTGCCAGCATGTATGACCAGTATTTAGAGGTAAATAAGAGATGAAAATTTCTTGGAGAATAATATTACTTTGGACATTGCCTGCCCTCGTTATTGGGTTTTTCCTCTGGCAAGGAACATTTTCTACCGCTGCTGGTGATATGGGTAGAAATACAGCCAGTACTCGCATGACCTATGGTCGCTTTTTGGAATACCTGGATGCTGGGAGAGTCACCAGTGTTTACCTCTATGATGCTGGTCGGACAGCAATTGTTGAAGCGGTCGATCCGGAACTGGATAACCGAGTGCAGCGGCTACGAGTTGATCTGCCAGCGAATGCCCCAGAACTGGTTACCAGACTCAGAGAGGCAGATATTACTCTAGATGCCCATCCAGTGCGGAATGATGGAGCAATTTGGGGATTGCTGGGGAATTTGATTTTTCCCATTCTTCTGATTGCTGGGCTGTTTTTCCTCTTCCGCCGTTCTAGCAATATCACAGGTGGTCCCGGTCAAGCGATGAACTTTGGTAAGTCACGCGCCCGGTTCCAGATGGAAGCGAAAACTGGTGTTCTATTTGATGATGTCGCCGGAATTGAAGAAGCTAAAGAAGAACTGCAAGAAGTGGTTACCTTCCTTAAACAGCCGGAACGCTTCACCGCTGTTGGCGCACGTATTCCTAAAGGTGTCCTCTTAGTTGGGCCTCCTGGTACGGGAAAAACCCTCCTGGCAAAAGCAATTGCCGGTGAAGCAGGAGTACCTTTCTTCAGTATCTCCGGTAGTGAATTCGTTGAAATGTTCGTCGGCGTTGGTGCTTCCCGCGTTCGTGACTTGTTCAAAAAGGCAAAAGAAAATGCTCCCTGCCTCATCTTTATTGATGAAATAGATGCCGTTGGACGACAGCGTGGTGCAGGTATCGGTGGCGGAAACGATGAAAGAGAGCAAACCCTCAACCAGTTGCTCACGGAAATGGACGGTTTTGAGGGGAATACTGGGATTATTATTATCGCGGCTACCAACAGACCCGATGTCTTGGATGCAGCCCTATTGCGTCCGGGACGCTTTGACCGACAAGTGATTGTCGATGCTCCTGACTTGAAAGGACGCCAGGGAATCCTTGAAGTCCACGCTCGTAATAAAAAGATTGCCCCCGACGTTTCCCTGGAGTCCATAGCAAGGCGTACACCTGGATTTACTGGCGCTGACTTAGCCAACCTGCTCAATGAAGCCGCCATCCTCACGGCTCGACGCCGCAAAGATGCGGTCACCATGTTGGAGATAAATGATGCCATTGACCGTGTTGTTGCGGGGATGGAAGGCACCCCACTGGTTGACAGCAAGAGTAAGCGCTTGATTGCTTACCACGAAGTTGGACACGCTGTGATTGCAACTCTCCTATCCAACCATGACCCTGTGCAGAAAATCACTCTGATTCCCCGTGGACAAGCTCGTGGTCTGACTTGGTTTACCCCCAATGAAGAACAGGGATTAGTTTCTCGTGCTCAGCTGTTGGATCGTATAGCAGCTGCCTTGGGTGGGAGAGCAGCAGAAGAAGAAGTTTTTGGTGAAGCCGAAGTCACCACTGGTGCTGGTGGGGATTTACAAACTGTTAGCTCCTTGGCAAGGCAGATGGTGACACGCTTTGGCATGTCAGACTTGGGACCACTGTCCTTAGAAAGCCAAGAAGGAGAAGTATTTCTCGGCGGCGGTTTGATTTCAACGAGGTCAGAATACTCTGAGCAGATTGCTTCCCGTATTGATGCCCAAGTCCGTGAAATTATCGACCATTGCCATAAAAGAGCTCGTCAAATCATTCGCGAAAATCGCGTAGCCATTGACCAATTAGTGGAGCTGTTGATTGAGAAAGAAACCGTTGACGGCGACCAGTTGCGGCAAATCATGAATGAGTACACTCAATCATCAGGAGAAAAGCTGGTAGTTTCTAGCTAAACTTTAACTAGAGAATAAATTCTCAGGATTCGAAAATTGAGGCTCTAGTTGCCCTACCAACGGTTTGGTGACGACCGTAGTAACGTTTCATGGTTGTACTAGCTGGGGGAGAGCCTCGTGTTTCCTGATAACTGCTATTTTCTGGTTACTGAGATTTTCTTGAGCCTACATTTCAGTAAGAGAGTATTTACCACCATGACATCTACAACAAACTTCATCAAATAAACACAAATCCGGGGGTGACACCCCTCACCCCAATTGCTTATACTTAGGTTAAGTAGATGCACCCTGATGATCGGGAGAGTCGCCTAAACGTGGCTCTCTTTTTTTTTTCTTTTTCTCATTTGCTATCTCCTCGATGTCGGCGACCCAGCTACTGTAGTGATTTCCTGTGCTGCTGCCCATTGAGCGATATCTTGACGATTAATCGCCGCTGCCATTAAGTCAGGGAACTGATGGGGAGTGCAGGCAAAAGCAGGAATGCCGAACTGTGCGATCGCGGCCGCCACACTATGATCAAAGCAAGGTGCCCCATCATCATTGAGCGCTAATAGAGCGATAAACTGCACACCCGCCCCTACCAGTGCGGCTACTCGCTTCAGCAGCTCTGTGCGGTTGCCACCCTCATACAAGTCACTAATTAGCACCAAAATCGTTTCTTGTGGACGCCTGACTAACCCTTGACAATACGCTAGTGCTCGGTTGATATCTGTACCGCCGCCTAGCTGAGTACCAAAGAGTAAATCCACGGGATCATGTAACTCTTCCGTCAAATCTACGACTGAAGTGTCAAAAACCACCATCCGAGTTTGTACAGCTCGAAGCGATGCTAATACAGCACCAAAGATACTGGAGTAAACCACTGAAGTCCCCATTGAGCCGCTTTGGTCGATACAGAGGATGATGTCCCGTAAAGAGGAACGCTTGCGTCCGTAGCCGATGCGGGTTTCTGGGATAATCGTGCGGTACTCTGGCTGATAGTGCTTGAGGTTAGCGCGGATGGTGCGATTCCAGTCAATCTCGTTGTGGCGAGGACGGCGGTTACGGATGGCTCGGTTCAGACTCCCCATTACTGCTTGCCGCGTGGGATTGGCGAGTTTTCGCTGCAACTCATCGACAACACGCTGCACTACCCGACGTGCGGAATCTTTAGTTTTGCTGGGTATCACGTTTTTCATTGCGATTAAATCAGCTACCAGATGAACATCGGGTTCAACAGCTTCTAGCATTTCTGGCTCTAGAAGCATTTGGCGCAGGTTGAGTCGCTCTAAGGCATCTTGCTGCATTAGTCGCACCACTGACGTTGGAAAGTAAGTGCGGATATCACCTAGCCACCGAGCAACATTCGGGGCTGAACTGCCGAGTCCTCCAGTGCGTTCAGAGTCATAGAGAGCGCTGAGGGTTTCATCCATCGCTTTGTCGTTGCCAGTAAGTGTGAAGCTAGTACCCTTTTCTCCCACCCCGCCAGTGCAAATTCCGTCGGCTTCTGTGCCTCCTAGGATGAGTCGCCAACGACGCAGACGTTCTTCCTCTGGAGTTTGGGTCATTGTTTACCTCGCTTCAACAAAGCGATCGCGCAGTAGTCCTCGCACTTCCATTAAAATCAAACCGAGCATATTTTTACCAGTGCCGTCTTTACCGCATCCCCAATAGTAATCGATAGGGGAATTTTCAACGATCAGCTCATTGCCTGTTAAAAGTAATACTTCGCGAATGTCTTGGTGGGTTTCAAATTTGTGGAGGACGGCTTGTCGCATAATCTCATCCTTTACTTGTTCCCAATCGCTACGTAAAGGACGGTTGCGATCGCGACCCATTTTTGCTGCGTCTTTGGGGGTTTTTACCTCACGAATTTGGTCAGCATGAGGTGTACCTACAAACTTTTGTGCTTGAAAATAATGTTCGCTGGTAGACCAATACATGCCATCTAATTCAAAACCATGGGGGGAAAAGTTAGAAAAACAACCGTATTTTTCACGAGTACTGTAGAAGTAGATAGTCATATATTTAAGCTTTGAAGAAGGCAGAGGGCAGAAGACGCAAGGCAGAAGAGGGGAGTGTCAGGGGGATTGTTTCCCCCCAGTTACTCCTAGCCACTGAATACCTTCAGTGGGGGATTTTAACCCTTGCTCCTTATCCGTCGCCAGAAGCCTTTCTTGTTCATGGCGTTCAATAGCAGTTCGCCCTACATTACCAAATCGCGATCGCACGGTAGGGTCTAACCCAGAGCAACATCTATAGACTACATTTATACTACATTTTTTACCCGGCAACTGTAGTGTTCAAATTCCAATTCCCAGAAGTTTCGCCACAATGGGTAGCACAGCATTAGCCCTTTGCTGATCAAATTCACCAGTTGCAGTAGCTAAGGTCTGTGAGCGATCGCTTCCTCGTTTCACTCGTTCCCCCATCTGACGACGTTCGGGTGCAGAGAACGTCGAAAAGGTACGACGCAACAACGGCAGCAACGCTATGAACATATCACCATTGAGCTGAGTCACCCAACTATCTAAAACCTGCCACAATTTGTCATCGTGTAGCAGTAATAAACCACTGCCTTTTAAAAATCCTTCCACCCAAGCAGCAGCTTGAGGGGGTTCACTGGCGGTTGAAAGTGCTAAACCCATGCGTCGTGCGGCTTCCTCAGCATCAAAAACACCTTCATCTAGCAACAATCTACAACTGCGACCTGCTAATAGATTATGTAAATCGCCCTCTTTGTCAGCTAACTGAGTTAATACCTGCCGCCAAGAGGCCAAATGCTCTTCATTTTGTAGTAAGGAAATGGCACTATTAACCTGATTCAACCGCTCATACATTTGGGCAGCAGCATCGTCATCCAGGGACGAACAAGCCCCAGGCAAACCAATACAAATTCGTGCCACTAAGCCATCGACTACATGACTCACTAGGCTGGTATCCGTCTTGCGGACATTGCCATAGCGCAGCACATTGGCTAGAGGCGGCAAGGCTTCCATTAAATGGGCAACATCGCTGTGTACTGCGGCTTCAGCTTGCAAGCGTGTCATCAGGTAACTTATTGCATCTGGCAAGTCAGCTAGTAACACCTGATCGATGAGGCGAGTCAGTACAGGTAATTCTGATGTTTTCTCAGCTGTATCACAGGTGTAGGCAGTCGCTGCATCGAGAATTGTATTACCCCAAATTCCCGCTTCGATAAGCTTGACAGCAAATTCGGGTTGCCACTGCACGCGCCAGCTTTCTTTAAATGTGCCTTTGCCACTTGTCTGTTGGGGTTCTCCCCAAGGAATGCCGAGAAGTCTGAGGCGGTGGAGTAAGTGCGATCGCGCCAAGTCATTCTCTTTTCGCAAGTCCAGTTCATAGATTTTCTCAATTGCCTCTGCTGGCATTCGCAGTCGCTTCTGTTGCCGCAACCAATCTTGCTGCAATGGCACCATCGGCGTCTCGTCTGGCACTTCTCCCAAGCGTTCGCCCACGATCAGTTTGTCGTGAATTAAGCGCATCGGCAAATCGCTGCCAAAGCACAACACGCTTTTGGTTACTTCGTTTAATTCGGCTAAACCTGGCAGGGGGCGATCGCGCAACGCTGCCAAAGATTCCGCCAGTCGTACTGCTTCAATCAAGTGGGCAGATGATGCATCTAAATCTTCCTCCCGCAATAATTGAGCTACCTTTGCCATCCAACGAATAGCAACATCACTTCCCCCTGCCCTTGGTTCTCCCTCCTTAGCAAGGTGGTTTGGGAGAGTTGGGGCTTGAGGGGCGATCGTTGTCCATAAATGGTGATACCAACCGGGTGATTCAACGCCAGCACCATAACCGCTTTTGTTAGAAAGCCGCCCATAAGTCCAAGGTACCCACGTTGCCTCTACCTTTGTCTTCGGTAGGCCCTTGAGCAATGCATTATCCTCTTTGACAGATGGCATCTGTACTAGGGCGGGGGCATGCCAAGCACCGCACATAACGGCAATTCGTTGAAAGCCTTCCTTCTGGGTAACACGAATCGTATTACGCATATAAGCTTCGCGCCGCAACTCAGTGGGATCTGACTCTGGAGGTGCTTCCTGACGCAAAGCCGTCATCGCTTCTAAGATAGCGGCAAACAGGTCAGCACTATCTTGGCGTTGTTCTACTAAATGTTCCCACCAGCTTTCCCCATCACTGTATCCTGCTGCCTTTCCTAACCATCCCAATGGGTCAAAACGAATTTCGTCAGCTGGATTTTGGGATGAATCATCTGGCTGAGTATCAAAGATGGGTTGGACGTTATCGATCGCGTTTTCTGATTCTAGGGTTGTTTGACCCTGATCATCATCACTAGTACATTCCTGGAATCTCTCAGCCAACTGATGTGCTTGGGGCAAGTCCATGAAGCGGACGGGAATACTATGAGTTAACCCGTAATGGATAGCCTGCCACTCTGGAGAAAAGATGGCGAAAGGGTAGTAAATACAGCGCTGTGGTTGGTCTGGCACATAAACTAGTAGGGCAACTGGGGGCTGCATTTCAGGATGCACCAGTAGTGGCAGCATATCGTTAGCGTCGGGTGGCCCTTCTATTAAGATGGCATCAGGTTGTAATTTTTCGAAGGCATCACGCAGCGATCGCGCTGAACCCGGACCATGGTGTCGAATTCCAAAAATGTGAGGGTTGGGCATTGTCTCGGACGATGGGTTAACTCTTAAATCTGATTGAGGATGAAACCATCTTGTTTGCAAATTGTGCGGATGGGTAGGTGTTTTTCAGAGGTAGTTTAGAAAAATGGCTGAATCGCTTCTAGCGAGGGAATCTGAGACTCGTTGTCTCAATCCTTCAGCCGCGCAAAACTTGAAAGGTATTGTAGAACTGATTTTGAGCTAATTTTATTGATGGGTTCTTGCGGAACCCAGAGCCTGAAATGCTATACTTTTTCTCAACCGCGCAACTGCACCACGACAACTAAATATATCAAGCGTTTCAGGCACCCGCTCTCTCAATTACATTGAATCCCTATCAGGGATTGAAACGAGAGTGCGGGCTTGTTTTTCGCATCACAAGCAGGGAATCTCTCAATTACATTGAATCCCTATCAGGGATTGAAACGTCACTTCTGGGAAAAAGGTTGGAACTCATGTTGGTCGAGTCGCTCTCAATTACATTGAATCCCTATCAGGGATTGAAACCGTAACCGCCACACCGTTAATCGTGCTCGGTAACTCTCAATTACATTGAATCCCTATCAGGGATTGAAACCTGTGTGGATCGATGCCTAGTGATCTGATCTCTTTAACTCTCAATTACATTGAATCCCTATCAGGGATTGAAACTACTCATTTCCTGCTTGGTCAGGATTTTTGATTGACTCTCAATTACATTGAATCCCTATCAGGGATTGAAACTTAATAAGGTAACTAAGCCATTATTGTGAGAGTTTATGCTCTCAATTACATTGAATCCCTATCAGGGATTGAAACTATGAGGAAGGACTTGATCCTACAGGGGCATTCAGTTTTCTCTCAATTACATTGAATCCCTATCAGGGATTGAAACTTTTGAAAATTCACTTCACACAAGCTATTGCTCTCAATTACATTGAATCCCTATCAGGGATTGAAACCTTGCCGACGTAGCAGAGGAGGCCGCCGAAGACTCTCAATTACATTGAATCCCTATCAGGGATTGAAACCTCAAGTCATCCACAAGATGAGGTTCCCAGCTGAGCAGCTCTCAATTACATTGAATCCCTATCAGGGATTGAAACTCAAAGCTAGATTTAACCCGATTTTTAGTGACAAGCTCTCAATTACATTGAATCCCTATCAGGGATTGAAACTTGGATAGCTCCAACTTGCTGGTAGTTCACCCGTGGCTCTCAATTACATTGAATCCCTATCAGGGATTGAAACAAGTATTGGTCTATGGCTTTACTTAGTTTTTCCACTCTCAATTACATTGAATCCCTATCAGGGATTGAAACATATGCTCAAACTTTTTGATGAAGTAATTGGGCAGTGCTCTCAATTACATTGAATCCCTATCAGGGATTGAAACATGTCCATGCCAGCTAAAAAGGCGATCCGCGCTAACTCTCAATTACATTGAATCCCTATCAGGGATTGAAACCATTAATGGGTAAGTAGCGCCCTGACTGCTCAGTACTCTCAATTACATTGAATCCCTATCAGGGATTGAAACCCTTCTAAGGATGCAGCTCAGAACGTTTACACTCCTCTCAATTACATTGAATCCCTATCAGGGATTGAAACCAATGAGATCAACCCCCCTGCTGACTTGCTGCGATCGCAAGCTCTCAATTACATTGAATCCCTATCAGGGATTGAAACTTTCCTATTCTAAAGAGCCATTGGTTACTAGCGGTTGCGGCTACTCTCAATTACATTGAATCCCTATCAGGGATTGAAACGGCTATATCCGGCTCATCGCAGACATAGCGCTCACTTCCTCTCAATTACATTGAATCCCTATCAGGGATTGAAACTCTCACAAGGTCATCCTCCGATAACAAAATTAAGGCTCTCAATTACATTGAATCCCTATCAGGGATTGAAACAGAAAATCTGATTTGCCCAGACTTGGATTTGCCTCTCAATTACATTGAATCCCTATCAGGGATTGAAACTACATCGATGGTTTGATTTTTTTACGGATAATATCGCTCGAACTCTCAATTACATTGAATCCCTATCAGGGATTGAAACTCTGATGTATTTGGACGAATATTCTCGTTCGTCGGCAACCTCTCAATTACATTGAATCCCTATCAGGGATTGAAACGAGGAGCGCACTGACCACCGCATCCCAACAACGGCTCTCAATTACATTGAATCCCTATCAGGGATTGAAACGAAGTGCCTAAGGTTGAAGCTGACACAGAAAAACGGCTCTCAATTACATTGAATCCCTATCAGGGATTGAAACAAAATTTGCGATGAGCGCAATTTCAGCCATTATCTCTCAATTACATTGAATCCCTATCAGGGATTGAAACCAGATGCTGTGAACAGAACCCGTTTCGGTTGTGAGCTCTCAATTACATTGAATCCCTATCAGGGATTGAAACTTAGTTCCGAGCCAGGCTACCACCTCAGAAAGTACTCTCAATTACATTGAATCCCTATCAGGGATTGAAACTAAAAATCTCCAAATTATTGGAGATCCATGCTATCCTCTCAATTACATTGAATCCCTATCAGGGATTGAAACTCCGATCCGAAATACAGATCGAACTCTGGAGTTAACTCTCAATTACATTGAATCCCTATCAGGGATTGAAACCTGATTGGAGTCGAGCGAAAAACCGAGGGGAGGCCTCTCAATTACATTGAATCCCTATCAGGGATTGAAACTGAAGATATCCCGATTACTGAAGCGATTACCACGGCTCCTCTCAATTACATTGAATCCCTATCAGGGATTGAAACTAAAGGCATTAGCTCCCCCTCGTTTAGTCCAGGCTCTCAATTACATTGAATCCCTATCAGGGATTGAAACAGTGCTGACGGAATTGCGGCAATTTACAACATTCCGGCACTCTCAATTACATTGAATCCCTATCAGGGATTGAAACCAGTGCCAGAAAGCGAGGCGGCGGTGGGTAATTCCTCTCAATTACATAGTTACTATCTACTATCTACTAACCATTAACAACTAACCCCTATCCACGACCGCCCATTCCTCCCCACAAAAGTACCGAAGATGGGGATTCCTGAGCAGGCAGCGTTAACTTTTTCAACTTCCTATTTCTCGGCAAGCACGATACAAGCTTTTCCAATGCGATCGCTCTTTTACTACGGTCTCTAAATACTCTTTCCAGACAATCTGATCTTGTACCGGGTCTTTAATCACTGCACCAATCAGTCCAGAGGCGACATCCTTAGCACCAAGGCGTCCATCTCCGAAATGCGCCGCCAGTGCCAGCCCACTATTCACAACAGAAATCGCTTCAGCCGTGCTAAGGGTGCTACTAGGAGATTTTATCTTCGTCTTACCATCTTCAGTAACGCCGTTACGAAGTTCACGGAAAATAGTCACAACACGACGAACTTCTTCTAATGCAGGCGCTTCGGCTGGCAGTTCCAAAGCACGTCCTAAACTTTCCACACGACGCTGCACAATTTCTACTTCTTCATCTATCGTTTTGGGTAACGGCAAAACGACAGTATTAAAGCGGCGTTTGAGGGCACTGGAAAGGTCATTTACTCCCTTATCTCGGTCGTTAGCTGTGGCAATAACGCTAAATCCTTTAACAGCTTGCACTTCTTCCCCTAGTTCGGGGACTGGTAGTGTCTTTTCTGAGAGGATGCTAATTAAAGTATCTTGAACATCGGCAGGGATGCGGGTCAATTCTTCCAAACGAGCAATTTTTCCGTCTTCCATTGCCCGCATTAAAGGGCTAGCAACAAGCGCATCCATTGAGGGACCTTCTGCCAATAATCGAGCATAGTTCCAGCCGTAACGAATGGATTCTTCGCTAGTGCCTGCTGTACCCTGAATCAGGAGGGTAGAGTCACCAGAAATAGCAGCAGCTAAATGTTCTGATACCCAGGATTTCGCCGTACCGGGAACACCGAGGAGTAACAAGGCGCGATCGGTTGTGAGTGTGGCAATGGCAATTTCGATGATTCTGCGATCGCCTATATACTTCGGTGAAACCACAAAGCTATTTTCCAGCTTCCCCCCTAACAGATAAGTTGTGACTGCCCAAGGTGATAGTTTCCAATTCGGCGGACGCTGCCGCTTATCAACTTTAGCTATTTCCTCTAGTTCGTGGGCAAACTGCTGTTCAGCATGTTCGCGCAGAAGAGAGGTTTGAGTCGTAGCATTTTTAGTTTTGGCTTTTGAGGTTTGAGTTTTAGATTTGGCTGAAGTCATGGAAATTCGGCTTTTGACTTGAGTGTATAGGTTAAGTTTTGAATGCTGAGAGATCTGTTCGCGCAGCATTCCCGCAGGGTAGAGGACCAAACCTCAACTAGACATGAAATTCAGTCCATTTTAATGGACTTAAGCTATTAGCCCGGAACTTGAGTTCCGGGCGGGTTTGCTTACTTAGTGAGAATGGTGCAAGATGTGAGATATGAGTTTATCAATATCAGTCAGTTAATCCGTAACAAAGTAGCTATGAAACCACAAGGAAAAGGCTATCAATCATAAGTTGATGGCAGCAAACGACTCACTTGGTAGTGAATATAAAAATAAGTTTCTCTTCCAAGAAATTGCATTTTACTTTTCAGACTTTTATATCTCGTAGTAGGTGTTGGAGATGGATAGGCATCCAATCCTAAATTTATTGCCATCAAAACTGACCGTTTCATATGCAGAGGGTCACTCACAATTAAAAACTTTCTTAAATTTGAGTTTTGTACGACTCGTTTAGCATAATAAAGATTTTGATAGGTTGTTCTTGATTGAGTCTCAACTAAAATGTCTCTTTCTACAATCCCCTTCTTTATTGCATAGTTTTTAGCAACAACTGCCTCTGCGATCGCATGATCATCACCTTGACCACCCGTAAAGATAATCTTGTTAACCCTATCATCTTTATAGAGATTAATCCCATGATTGATACGTTCTCTAAACACGGGTGAAGGTTCTTCTCCCCAAACTTCTGCTCCCAGAACAATGGCTGCATCTGCTTGAACGGGTGTTTGATTAAAATTGTAAAAATAGATAGTCACGGCTATATATCCAATTATCAGAATTGCAGTAAGTAATACGATAACTGCAACTTTAGAGAGTATTGTTTGCAATTGCTTAGTTTTCAACAGTGCTTTTACTGGCTTCATAAGAAGTTAATTCTCAAGCTCTTTCAGCATTTCCTGGCGAAAATTTAGTAATGCTAGAAGTTCCTCGATCGCGTCTGCCCAATAAGATGACCAGCTAGACTGCTTTGGCACCACAGCAGGTAAGCTAGCGGATAGCTCAGGAGCTAGCGAAGGTGTCATATAACAAGCGAAGTCTTTGATGGCTGATTGCACAGACCAATCGTAAGAATTCTTGGTATTGCTCAGGTATCGCTTTATGCCCTCTATGACAGCACCACTCAGTTTTGCACTCCAAGGATAACGGTAACGACACAGGAGGGAGAAAGCTGGGTGTTTGCTATCAAAAGGCGCGGGACTCGACTGCAACAGATTGACAAAGAAGGCATTCCGCCGATCATGAGGAAGGACGCCGATTAATCCCTGAATCAATTTGTCTTGGGTAATGAGATAGCCGTTAAAATTACCGTGAACCGAAAGCAACACTTCTGCCCACTCAATATTCTGTTGTCGTAGGGCAGCAACTGCCCACCCTTCGACCAAGGTTCTATCCCACTCACTGCGCTTGGCAGCTTGTATCCATTCTGAAGGCGGTTCCCCATTGATGCGATACCAGACAGAGAGTGGCGTAGCGGCTACCATTTGTAAAAGTCTCCAGGCATTTTCACCCAGCAAGTGAGGAGGCTGTTTGGAGTCAATGCCATCTCTAGTCAGTCCCTCCTCAGCTGCTTCTGGTGTAGTGAAATCCAGGTGCAGCCGATTTCGCTTTTCCTTGAGGATTAATACAGTACGGATTCGCTCAGCCATCTGCTGACACAGGCGCGACTCTGGTAAGTGTGCCAAAAACTCAGCCGCTTTGCAGCGAACCTCTTTACGTCGGTCATCCAGTGCGGCTTCTAAAAATGGCTCATCATCTATACTCAAGCCAGTCTGAAACGTTTCCAGAAAAGCTATTCGCTCCTCAGACTTTTCTTGATCCCAAACAGCTGCTAGTCGTTCCCGTGCTGCGGATGGGTTTTTAGAGCGAAGTTGTTGTAACAGCAGTTGCCGTGCTACACGGCTACCCGTTGTCCAGGTTAACTCGATGTCTTCACTAACCACATAGTCCCAATCAGGGTTTTGTGCCGCTAACCAAAGTCCTCGCTTTCCTAAAACAGGTAGTATGGCAGAGCGGAGTTGGCCTGAGTTACGCCCCAATTCTAATAGTCCGGGTAAGCAATTCTCTGGGACACGTTTTCCGGCTTTGGCAGCGGCAGCTAACCACTCTGGCAGGACTTTTTCCCTTTCCTTGAGCAACATTAGCCTCAGATGTTGACCAGCGCGGGTGCTACAGGAAACTAACTGATCGGGTTGACAAGGTTCTGGCAAAGGTTGGTTATCCTTTACTGGCAGCTGTCCTGCTTGTTGATAGAGAGAAATTGCGGACACTGCACTCAGAAGAGCCTCCTCTGGGTCAGAATTATTCAAGCGGGAGAGTAGATCGCCCAGTTGACCATTTGAGGGTGCGAGAGTAAGCGATCGCCTCTGTGTACCCACCAGAGCTACTGTTATAACTTCTTGCCACATTTTGAGAATAGGGAATGGCTAATGGTTAATGGTTAATGGTCATCTATTCGTAATCAATAGATCTCTTCATAAATTAGATTTCAGTTCAAGTAGAAAAAGAGTTTGAGGCTTTTTTTTGAGAGGTCTAATGAGCTATGAAATATTAGCAATTAGCAAGTAGCTATTAGCCCTAAAAGACAATGAACTTACCTTCAGTTAAGGCACTCAAAGGAAGAAACTCCTTGCCATTCCATTCTCCAAACACATTTATGGGATGTCCACCACTGAGAGCTAACAGTTGCCAGCCCTGTTCAAAACGAGGGGTAAGAGGTAATAGATATCCTGCCAAGTCGCGTACTGCCCAGCCATTGTTGTGTCGTAGGGGAATGATGGCTTGTAGAGTGAGGGGAAATTGCTCGATCCAGGGTTGACAAGCTAGGGCATTGGTGTAGATGGAAAGAGCTTTTGGGATCGCTTCTTCTCCAGGCATTTCTCCCAACGGAGTGGGTGGGGTGTGTCGCATTTTGATGAGTGCCCGTAGGGGATAGGCGCTCTCAAAGAATCCTAACTCAGCCTCAATGACAGTACCTGGCATCAGGCTAGTATCCAGAGGTTGATTGCCATAGGCATAGTTGAGTACTAAAGCGGCTTTACCTGTGTCTTGTCCTTGTAACCAAGTGCGTTGGCTACGCAGATTGTCTTGTTCTTCGACTCGTTGACCCAAAATACTCCAGCGATCGGCAACGAGCCGCCGGGCTAACTCCTGAGCTTCGCCTCGCTTCGCCTCGCTTGGCTCACCATGCTTCGCAAACGCTAACGGAGTCGCTGACGCTCCTTGCTCGCTCCGGTCGCGATCGGGCACAATTGATGAGGACAAAAACTCCTCCTTTTGCGTCCAACCCATCAAGGTACGAATGTCTGCCTGAGTCGCGGACGGTAACGTGTCCAAGCGTTGGAACCCTTGTATCAAAAGATGCAGTCTTCCCAATCGCTCCAATAGGCGCTCTTGCCAACCCTCGCCAGAGTGGGGAATCCCCGCCATTTCTCGCAGTTGACGTGCTAATCCTGGTGCTTGAGCATCCACCATGCGTGCGGCGACTGCATCCCAATAGCTATAAGGCTGTGTCTGTATTGCTGCCAAGCCCTGTCGTACCAAATCCCGCAACCAGCGCTCCAATTCCTGCACACCCGCCGTAACTTTATCCTCTCGTTGGGAAGCTCGCTTGGCTTGAGCTGCTGAATTAGTCGCTTGACCCAATTGTGTCTTTTTCTCTCGTTTCTGGTGACGAGCACTGATCCAGTTGCTCACCCACTCTGGAGGTGTATTATCGCTAAATGCATCTGGCTGACTCACGAACAGCACAAACAAACCTAACCCATGCTTACAAGGAAATTTGCGACTGGGACAGCTGCACTTAAACCCCGTTTCTGTTAGGTCAATCTGTGCCTGGTAAGGCTTGCTACCACTGCCCTGACATTCCCCCCAGAGGACTTGCTCAGTATTCCCCAAGTTGCTCCACTTGCGTAGCGTCGCTAACGCCTGACCATTTTTGGCAGAACTAGCATCTGGTGCTAAGGCAAGAATCTGTTCAGTTGTCCAAATTGGGAGCATAAGCAGTGTCTCCAGACTCATCAAGATTGGCTAGCAAGGTACAGTCCTTTTCAGCTAAACTTTAAGTTTCTAGACATTACGACCTGATTGAGTTCGGTTATCTCGCTTAGGGGTATCTGTCCATTCACAGCTTACTGGGCGATTATGGTATTTAGGATGTAATACGAGCCGGTCGATCCTATCGGTGTCATTAGGAGTAGTAACTGCGTTGATGAGGCGACACCATCGCCATGCCAAGGACAATGATGAACCTTTGCCTCTTTACCGGCGTCTATATCTGTAATACTATAGGGTTAAAGCAAACTCATACTGGTTACGAGTTCTTGCTTTATTTCCCAGTCATGGGCAGCTAGGCTGGGGAACGCTACAGCAATAACCAAGAGAGACTTTCCTCAGTATCCAGCTTCAACTCATATTCATGCTATAATCCCCTGCTTCTACTAAAAGAGGCAGGTAGCCTATACATCTTTTGCCAGATGTACCTGACTAAATCGCGCAAATATCCTCAGGGTGAGAAAGGTAATTGCTTTTGAGGTCAAAAGCCGCGACAAATCTACTGCTTGTTTACGGAGTCATCACTCACAAATGCCCACTGTTAACACCAAAACAAAGACAACCAAGCCCACTTTCTCAGCAGATATGGTTCGTACTTATCTGCACGAGATTGGTCGCGTGCCTCTGCTGACCCATGAGCAAGAGATTGTCTATGGTAAGCAAGTGCAGCACATGATGGCGCTCTTGGAGGCGAAAGAAGCTTTAGCTGAAAAGCTACAGCACGAACCGACGACCAAAGAGTGGGCAGATCACGTTAATCTTGACGAAGCTACACTGAATAAAATTGTAAATCAGGGAACGCGGGCAAAGCGCAAGATGATCGAAGCGAATCTGCGCCTTGTGGTAGCGATCGCCAAGAAATACCAGAAGCGCAACATGGAATTTCTGGACTTGATCCAGGAAGGTACCTTGGGCTTGGAGCGAGGTGTTGAGAAATTTGACCCGACACGGGGTTACAAATTTTCGACCTACGCTTACTGGTGGATTCGTCAGGCAATAACCCGAGCTATAGCTCAGCAAGCTCGTGCGATTCGCCTACCCATCCACATCACCGAAAAGCTCAACAAAATCAAGAAAGTCCAACGCGAACTGTCTCAAAAGTATGGTCGCAACGCCACAGCTGCTGAGATTGCTCAGGAGCTGGATTTAGAACCGGCTTTAATTCGGGAGTATTTGAGCATTGCGCGTCAGCCTATCTCTCTCGATGTTCGGGTTGGAGATAATCAGGACACTGAGCTATCGGATCTTCTAGAGGATCATGGTGAAACACCTGTGCACTACACCACTCAAGAGGCGCTGCGGCAAGACTTGGATAATCTGCTGGCAGAACTAACTCCACAGCAACGCGAAGTCTTAGCACTGCGCTTTGGGTTAGAAGATGGCAACGAGCTATCTTTGGCAAAGGTAGGAGAGCGCCTTAACCTTAGCCGTGAGCGGGTGCGCCAGTTAGAACACCAAGCGCTGGCACAATTACGTCGTCGCCATACGAACGTTAAAGAGTATATCGCCAGCTAATACGTAACAGTACCCATAGGGCACAAGTAAAAGTGGTAACAGTTTTTTGTTACCACTTCTTTTTTATGAAGATTTGTAACTGATTTGCGAAATCTAAACTCTCGCTATTGAAGTCATCTCTTATCAACCAAGCAACTATCCAACTGGAGGAGCAAAGGCTCACCCGTTTGAGGGAATCGCCGCTAACCGCTTTTTCGCTATCTTTATTAGCAGAGTAGGAAAAAGTTTTGGCAGAGGATTTCAAAAGCTAAAGTGTGACAGTTAATAAATTGGTCAGAGGTAGAGCAAACAAGAGTATCCTTCAGGCTTATAACTAGAGTCAGTTAACAAAACCTAGCTCTCGCTCAAAATAAGTGTTCCTGGTTGATTTTGGCTTTTAAAGGGTTCGTGTTAGTGTTCTTTGCCTTTCTCTACAAGGGTGTTTCGAAGTTGTTTCAAAGGGAGTAACCACAGTGGTGATTAACCGATTAAATGAGTTCTTTTCCTCAGAACGTTGGATGCTCAATCGTTGGCAATTGCCGCTAGCTGGGTTACTGGTGGCGGCTGGCTTAGTAGCGACTGTATCAACGTTGCAGGCAGCAGCACCTCAGAAGCAAAAGCAGACAGCTAAGTCCCCTGTAGCTGCCTCAGCTTTGCCGATTCCTGTGCTGCAACAACAAGAGCTAGAGGTTAATTCCACTACAACTGCCTCAATCTCGCCGACACTCACGCCTGAGCAGCAAAATCTAACGATTGATTCTACTTCGGTTACACCAACTGTCTCCCAAGCAGCCCCTCAACAGCAAGAGCTGACACTTGATTCCACTTCAGCTGCACCCCGTTGGGAAAGCGATGCTCCTCAACAGCAAGAAGAACCAGCCGTTGATTTGCCCACAGTGGCACCAGCCTTGAAGCCAGCACCTCCTCAGAAAGTAGCAGCTTCTCACAAGCCAGGCAAAACCGTTGATTCTGTAGCTAGTGCGATGCCGTCAGCCAAGTGGATGCGTCAGGCACAGGCGGCTCATAAAGGAACTATCGCGCAAGCGCCAACTTCAGATGCCGTAATCCCTGATGGTATGTACCTCTACGGTAAGTCGCCACAACCGGGGCAAACGGGCAAAGAGTATTTAGTATTTGAAGCCCATCAGGGTAAAGTTTTTGGTGCGCTTTATCTGCCTAACTCCGAATACAGCTGTTTTTCTGGCACCCTTGATTCAAGGCAAATGAATCTGACCGTTGCCAATGCTTACGATCAAACGGCAGTTTCTCACACGATCGCGCGTGCGCAGCCAGCGCATATTGCCGCCGTTGGTGGGTCGATCAACCTTGAAAACACCTACGACTCGCTCACTTATCCTCACACAGTTCAACTGGACGGGTATCAGCCGATTAGTCAGATTAGCGATAACGACAAGAAAATCCTCAATTCCTGCCGGAGCAACCCTTAGGGAACAGAAAATAAGTCGCCGATCAGCTTCCAGAAAGAAAAAGGAAAAAGTAGTACCCCATGAATTCGCCTTTTTCCTCTTAACTTTCGAGACGCTGTTTCGGTAAAAAAGCCTAGAGGAGGGCAGACTTTTAACCCTTATTCCCATTGGCAGCTTTTAACTTAGAACTCGATACCTGGCTGTGCCTTGATATTTTGTTCGCGAAAGGGATGTTTAACAAGAGTCATCTCTGTTACCAAGTCGGCTTTTTCAATTAATGCCGCAGGTGCTCCTCTACCCGTGAGAATGACGTGAGACTGGACTGGTTTTTGTTCCAGTCCAGTTAGGACATCTTGAACCTCTAAGTAGCCTAGCTTCAAAGCAACGTTGACTTCATCCAGTAGCACTAAATGGAAGTCGGTGTTACGAATAAATTCCACCCCCTTTTCCCAGGCAGCTTGGGCTTTTTCAATGTCTCGCTCTCGATCTTGAGTTTCCCAGGTAAACCCGTCTCCCATGGCGTGAAACTCTAACTGGGGTGCCTCACCATTGTCTGCTATTGTCCAATGTTCAAAGGCGGCTTTTTCCGCTGGTTCCCAAGCTCCCTTGATAAATTGTATGATCGCCACCCGATAACCATGACCGAGCGATCGCAATACCATGCCCAGTGCGGCTGTAGTCTTGCCCTTGCCATTCCCCGTATTAACAATAATCAGACCCTTCTCGTGCGACGCTTGTGCAAGCCGTTGTTCCTGCACCTCCTTACGTCGCTGCATTTTTCGCTTGTACTGCTCTGGCGTTAGTCCAGATGTTTCCGAACCAGAAACATTACTGGGTTCGAGAGTTTCATTCAAGTCAGTGTAAGAATTACTCTTCATGTAATTAGGTAACAAATTCCTGCCTAAGAGGAGGGGAGTTTCCCCTTCCTTTGAGCTAATGGTAATCCCAGGAAGGTTGCTCTAATTGTTCAATCCGGAACGCTGGATGCTTCGGCTTCTTCTGAATTGAGGGGGTGTGTATATCCTCCATCCAGGAGAAATCCCAGTAAGGCGGTTCTAATTCTTCAATCACACGCACCATGTCTCCCTGATAGTTCTCATTCACTTTGATCGCCTTATGCCGTAGATGCTCTGGCACATAACGTAGGTGAACTGGCAGACCGTGGGCTAGCAGAAATTCTGCCAATTGCTCAGCATGGATGTAAATTCCCTCTGCATGGAGGCGCTGCAAAATTTCCTCAAAAGTAGGCCAGCGCTGACCATTGTGTGACCGAGATGAAAACTGCATTCTTTTTAGAGCAGTAGCGATAAGATGGCTTGGTATTGCTGACACTGGTACCTTTAGTAAAGAAATGTTCCGGGTCGTGTGCAATTTAATTAACTTGCGACGTGAGCTTAGCATTATAAAATTCAACCCAGTAGGTACTAATGTTCTTGCGCCAACATGAGCTCTACCTAACAGTATGTTCTGAATTTCTCCACTTGTGGGGATCAAGATGCATTGATTAGAAAAAGGCTGCTCCTGGGTCAACGCTTGGTTGAATCATGCCCTAGGCTCAGGAAAGTATCAGAGCCGCTTGGGAGAGCATGTGTTGTGCAAACACTCAATAGTATTACTACCGATAAAGTACGCTAACCCTCCTAACATCGCACTAGCGCTCCCATCGCCTTGCTACTTCCAGTCCGAAAGTGCCGATAGGAATGATATTCATTAAAGATAGATATCGATAAAGGTAAAATTCATCAGAAAACATTGCCACTTACCCAATCCTCACACCAGTGTGAGCAGGTTAGGAAAAGGATAGTTGAACTCTTATAGGGAATGAATTTAATGATATCAGGCAAGATAGCAGTCGTTGAAGGGGATATCACTAAGCAGTCGGTCGATGCAATTGTCAACGCAGCGAACACCTCTCTCCTGGGGGGCGGGGGTGTGGATGGGGCAATTCATCGGGCAGCAGGTTCTGGCTTGTTGGAAGAATGCCGAAGGCTCAATGGCTGTAAAACTGGGGATGCAAAAATAACGAAGGGTTACAATCTCCCTGCCTATTGGGTGATCCACACGGTTGGACCAGTTTGGCAAGATGGAAATCACCGAGAGGATGAGTTGTTATCCAGCTGTTATCGCCGCTGTCTAGAGCTAGCTGTACAACACAAGATATGTACAATAGCCTTCCCAGCTATTAGTACAGGCGTCTATCGGTTTCCTCCAGAACGTGCTGCCAGAATTGCCGTGACTACAGTCAAAACGTTTTTGGCGAGCCATACCTCAGTAAAGCAAGTAATTTTTGTTTGTTTCAGTCGCCAGTCTTATGATCACCATGTAAGGGCTGTAAAAGAAATTTTGCTGGAAAACGATCAAGGCTGATGTCATTTTCTCTGTTTCAATTAGGTCTGACGGCAATCCTTGCCTTTTATGTTGCCTGGAATCTGGGTGCAAACGATGTTGCTAACGCGATGGGAACATCTGTTGGGTCGAAAGCTGTCACCCTACGGCAGGCACTAGTGATTGCTGGTGTCTTGGAGTTCACGGGCGCTGTTTTGTTTGGTCAAGGTGTTTCCGCAACTCTGGCGACTGAGGTGGTAAACCCTGAGTTGTTTGCTCGAATGCCTCAGCTGTTACTCCTTGGTATGGTTTCGGTGTTACTCGCTTGTGGGCTGTGGCTACAAATCGCTACTAGTCAAGGCTGGCCTGTATCATCTTCTCATGCCGTCGTGGGAGCGATCGCAGGATTTAGCTGGGTGGCAGCAGGTGTCGGTGCCGTTGACTGGGCAAATATTGGTCGCATCTCGATAGCCTGGGTAGTAACGCCACTGGTAAGTGGAATCATCGCCGCAGGATTCTATAGCCTACTAAAGTACTCAATTCTCGATCAACCTAACCCCATCAGACAGTTACAAGAGTGGATTCCTTGGCTGAGTGCAACACTTTTTAGCCTCTTTGGTGTCATTGTGTTGCCCACAATATTTGATCGTCCTGTATTTGCCTCGCTGCTGATTCCCAGCCACGATCTACCGATCGCCACGGGTGCTATTGCCGCTGTTGCTCTCACGCTTGTCAGTTGGCGTCAACTATCACGCTTAACTCATACTCACCACTCACCACTCTCCTCTGCCGTAGAACCCTTACTAGGTCGATTTCAGGTACTGAGTGCTTGCTTTGTTGCCTTTGCCCATGGCTCTAATGATGTTGGTAATGCGATCGCTCCTTTAGCCGCGATTGCTTACATTCTTCGCACCAATTCTGTTCCCTTAACAGGTTTTAATGTTCCCCTGTGGATTCTCATCCTCGGCGGCACTGGCATTGTTGCCGGGTTAGCCGTCTGGGGCAAAAAAGTGATTGCCACAATCGGGGAAAATATTATTCCTCTCCAACCCAGTAGTGGATTCTGTGCAGAAATTGCCACCGCCACCACCATCTTGCTTGCCTCACGATTAGGATTACCCGTTTCTACATCCCATGCCCTCGTTGGTGGTGTAGTCGGTATTGGACTGATTCAGAACTGGCGGAGTGTCCGTTTCCAAACCATCAAATCCATTGCTCTGGCATGGCTAATTACCATCCCGATTGCAGCCAGTTTAGGAGCGATGATCTTTGTCTGTCTCCGTTTGCTTTTCCTTCCCGGATAAGAATTCTGAAAACACGGATTGGTTATGATACGCTATGTCGATTGAGGAGTGCCAGGAGTATTAGGAATGAAAAAACTGCGTGTTGGGCTGCTGTTCGGTGGTTGTTCAGGAGAACATGAAGTCTCGCTTAGTTCAGCACGGGCGATCGCTCAAGCCCTAAGTTCTGACCAGAACACCGATAAGTACCAATTGCTGCCAGTTTACATTCAAAAAGATGGACTCTGGCAATCTGGGGAGGTTGCCCAACACGTCCTTGAATCGGGTAAAGCGTTGCAGTTAACTGATAAAAATGAGGCTGCGACTGAGGCTAAATTGTCGTCAGATAATACGCAGATTTTACCTTCTGCCGCTGATAATTCTCAATTGAGTCGCGTCGGTCAAAATATCACCGGGTCTGAGATAGATGTTTGGTTTCCGATCCTCCATGGCCCAAATGGGGAAGACGGCACAGTTCAAGGTTTGCTCAAATTAATGCAGGTTCCCTTTGTGGGTTCTGGCGTCCTTGGCTCAGCTATGGGGATGGATAAAATTGCCATGAAAATGGCATTTGCTCACGCTGGGTTGCCACAGGTGAAATACATGGCAATCAACCGTTCCCAAATTTGGTCGAATCCTTGTGTGTTTCCCAAACTTTGTGACCAGATTGAGGAAACCTTGGGTTATCCCTGTTTTGTGAAACCTGCCAACTTAGGGTCATCAGTAGGGATTGCCAAGGTGCGATCGCGCGAGGAATTGGAAGCGGCTTTGGATAGTGCGGCTAGCTATGACAGACGGCTGATTGTGGAAGCGGCTGTGGTGGCGCGGGAAGTTGAGTGTGCAGTTTTAGGGAACGACCAGCCGAAGGCATCAGTAGTTGGGGAGATTACCTATCAAAGCGATTTCTACGACTACGAAACCAAATATACCGAGGGTCAAGCTGACTTGTTGATTCCGGCACCTATACCCGATACCATTGCCACCAAGATTCAGGAACTAGCGCTTCAGGCATTTACTGCCGTCGATGCGGCTGGTTTAGCACGAGTGGATTTCTTCTACGTTGAAGCTACCGGAGAAGTCTTTATCAACGAAATCAATACCTTACCGGGTTTCACAGCAACTAGTATGTATCCTCGGCTGTGGGCAGCAACGGGTGTTTCTTTTCCAGAATTAGTTAACCAGTTGATTGAGCTAGCACTGGAACGTTATAGTGCCTAATTCCTTCAATCCATCAAACTCATGAGTGCGGCGCATTTGAGGATTGAGGCTTGGTTGGGTGATACCTGTAAGGATTCTAGTCTTCCTCTGCAATTAGCTCTACAGCTTTAATTTAACGGGAGCAGCAAGAGGAAAATTTCTCTTGCTGCTTCTTATTCTTTAAATTTAGCTATAGTTAGTACTTATGTACTTTAATTTAGCAAGAATGAATATTTGGTATTGCTTGTTACATTTTTTGTTGACGCCAGATCAGGAAGTGTTTAAACAACTAAATATTATTAGCACCAATTAATAGTTCGTCAAGTTCAGTTACATAAACTTCTATGTTCAGCAAATTATAATCAAAGATTAGTATGAGTGGTCAAGCTGGGGCGAGGGGTTATTTTATTCAAACCCTAATTTGCGTATTAAATGCGCTGGAAGATGAAAAATGGCATTCTTTGATAGTTGAACCTAACCCTAACTTATATTCTGATAAAGTGGACGTGATATGGGATTACCCTAATCACCGTAAAGTAGTGCAAATTAAGCATTCACAAAATCAAATTAGATTGGCTAATGTAACTACTTGGGCTGAGGAACTGGAGAGGTCTGTTGAAGTAGAGGAGTATGAGCTAATTTTAATTGGTTCATTTAGCCAAGGGGTGATTAGAAAAAGGTTACATGGTAAAGTCTCTATTACTCGTCATAGTCTTGATTTTACTAATCCTGATTTTAGGACCTTTACTAAACGAGCTGCTCAGGATTTAGATAATTATCTTGAATCAAAAAATATCAAAAGTATTTCACCAAAAGAAAGGGAATTATTAGTTGATGCTATAATATCAAAATTTACTCTCTATTCAACCAGCGGATCTAAAGTTGTGAGAGAGGATTTTGATAAATTACTATTCGAATTAGTTCAAGCTAGTTACACAAGAAACGTTAATGAACCTTTTAACCAAGCTACTTCCAGTACCGAAGTCCAAAATATATTCCACAGAAGGATAGCGGCTTCTATTAGAGAGCATAGAGAGAACAAATCAGTTACACCTACTTACTCCAAAATTGGACAAATAGTCAGCCTTAAAGATATAACTTTAAAAGTAATTAAATCAGAGTTAATTGGTGAAATATTATTGCTTAAGCCTCTCCATAAATTATATGTAAACTTAGGCAAAAGTACGATTTTAGACTCTTTATTGAAGATGCCTATTTTTACAAATGAGCTTAAGGCTGGAGGGATTTGGAAACTACTATCTATTGAGATAACGAATACAAGTAAATCTCCAATACCTATTCTTGCATACTACAATCGATTTATTTTAGAAGCATCAACTGGAGAATCTTATACACCTTCTAACGAAGGAACCGTACATTATTCAATGTTTGTTGATCCTTGTAGAAACAATAATACTTATTTTGAACAACTACAACCATCTAGAACAAAATGTTTTAATCTTGTCTATGATGTTAATCTTGAAGCTAAAGAATTCAAACTTATAGTTAAGCCAGTACTAAGCTTAACTAGAGATGAAAAAACAATAATAATTGATTTGAATTAGCACGTTACTACGTTCTCCTTCCCTATAAGTAGCAAACACTCGAGCGGTCGCGCTGGCTACTGGCGCAGTAGCACGAAAGTTAAACATTGGGCGGAGAGGGCTTTTCTGCACTAAACTCTGTGTTTGGTACACAGTTAAAAAAATTTGAGGAGAGCAACTTGGAACGGACATTTCTCATGATCAAGCCGGATGGCGTACAGCGCAACCTTGTGGGTGAAATCATCCGACGTTTCGAGACAAAAGGCTTTACTCTGGTTGGGCTAAAGCTGATGAACGTTAGCAAGGAACTGGCAGAACAGCACTACGACGTTCACAAAGAAAGACCATTCTTCCCCGGACTGGTTGAGTTCATCACGTCTGGACCGGTAGTAGCAATGGTCTGGGAAGGGGACGGTGTTATTGCCTCAGCGAGAAAAATAATAGGTGCCACCAATCCCCTTAATGCTGAACCTGGTACGATTCGCGGCGATTATGGCGTAACTGTCGGTCGCAACCTGATTCACGGTTCAGATGCTCCAGAGACAGCGCAGCACGAAATTGGGCTCTGGTTTAAGGAAGAAGAACTCGCGAACTGGCAACCTACCCTAACACCTTGGCTGTACGAGTAAAGAAACAAGGGGAGAGAAAGGGGAAAATCATATTTCCCCTTTCTCATCGCGTCTAGCTGACTTCTTCAGCTTGCTTTGTCTCATCCTCTATCACTGACTCGATTCGGGTCTGGCTGATTGCTTCAACGTCGTTTGTCTTACTCGGTGCGGCTGACTCGATTGGCTCGATCCCAGTGCGCTTGGAGAATCCCCAAGTGAACACTAGAGCAATAGCGGCAATCATCAACCATTCAGGTGGCACCAATTCTGGTCTAATTGCTCTTACCAGGAGTCGCAATCCTACAAAGCCAACTGTAATGTAGCCAGCATCCTCAAGATAGAGATATTCCTTTAACCAGCGGATAAATAACCCTGCCATAAACCGCAGGGTGATAACACCAATGGTGCCACCAGCAATCACAAGCCAAGTTTGATCAGAGATAGCGATCGCGGTTGTAACGCTATCCAATGAGAATGCTAAATCTGTGACGGCAATTATTGGAACTGTTTGCCATAAGGAAGTAAATCGGGGACCACGGTGGTGATTTTCTTCATCTTCCTCTGAACTGAAGTGCTGGAAGACTAACCAAAGCAGATAGGCAGCTCCAAGTAGCTCAAACTGCCAGTACTGCACTACCCATGTGGCTGTGAGGATCAGACTGATTCGTAGGATGTAGGCAGCTACCAATCCGAAGTTGAGCGCACGACGCTGGAGTTGGGTATCTTCTAATCCTTGCGCGATCGCTGCTAATGCGATCGCATTATCTGCCGATAGCACAGCCTCTAGTACGACTAGAATCAGCAGCACGACAGGAGCTTCAATGCCTACATTAAAAGGGGAGTTTAAAACTTGGTCTAGCATTAAGTAATGATTTAAAACAGAAAGTTGTAAACATAAAGGGGTGCGTAAGCCGCCCAAATGCGCCAAAAATGAAGGCTACCTTAACCAAGCTTAACCTCTCGTCGCTAATTTCTGCCCAAAGTGAACGACAGCAACTAAACTGGAGGGGTTTAACTACAAAGCAGGAGAAGCTAGGGAAGAGTTATTCTACTTTCAACTAGATTCGCCAGGATTCCCCCACCTCGAAGCGAGTGGGCGTTCAGCCCACAACGCGCAGGTGGGGGAGGAAGGCGAGGATGCCGGAGGGACGGAGGCATCTAAACTACTTGTCGCACATTCACGAGAATAGTAA
>DATNPH010000223.1:0-80361 GCA_036703315.1 Coleofasciculaceae cyanobacterium | reverse complement strand
ACATACGATGCGACTGTCTAATATGCTTTTCGTCACCCTGCGGGAAGACCCAGCAGAAGCGGAAATCCCCAGTCACAAACTACTACTCCGCGCAGGCTACATACGTCGCATCGGTAGCGGGATTTACGCCTATCTCCCCTTGATGTGGCGCGTCCTGCAAAAAGTCTCCCAAATCGTGCGCGAGGAGATGAATGCCACAGGTGCTCAAGAATGTCTGCTGCCGCAATTGCAACCCTCTGAATTGTGGAAAGAATCGGGACGCTGGGATACCTACACCAAAGCCGAAGGCATCATGTTCGCCTTCCAAGATCGGCAAGAGCGAGAAGTGGCACTCGGTCCCACCCATGAAGAGGTAATCACGACGATCGCTCGTGATATGATTCGCTCCTACCGCCAACTTCCCCTGCACCTGTACCAAATTCAAACCAAATTCCGGGATGAAATTCGCCCTCGCTTCGGACTCATGCGCGGTCGTGAATTCATCATGAAAGACGGCTACTCGTTCCATACCGATGAAGAGAGCCTGAAAAAGACGTATCAGGATATGTACCAAGCGTATAGCAACATGATGCGTCGCTCTGGTCTGAAGTTCCGACCCGTAGAAGCAGACTCCGGGGCAATTGGCGGTTCGGGTTCGACCGAGTTCATGATATTGGCAGAAGCAGGAGAAGATGAAGTTCTCTACACGGAAGATGGTCAGTACTCTGCCAACGTAGAAAAAGCAGTATCCTTGCCACCCGATGCCGAACCCTCACCCTTTACCACCTACGAAAAACGCGACACCCCCAACACCCCAACCATTGACTCCCTGAGTGAATTCCTGAAATGCTCACCCACCCAAATCGTGAAAAACGTCCTCTACCAAGCCATCTATGACAATGGCATGACGGTACTCGTGCTAGTGAGCATCCGAGGCGACCAAGATGTTAACGAAGTGAAGCTGAACAACGAGCTGGTGAGGCAGGCAGAGCAGTACAATGCCAAAACCCTCCTCTCGCTCACCGTACCCGATGCGGCGGCACAGCAAAAATGGGCATCTAAGCCGCTACCTTTGGGCTACATTGCTCCAGATATCTCAGACGATTACATCAACCCCAATAAAGAAGTTGCGCCTGTATTTTTGCGCTTAGTGGATAAGACAGTAGTTGAGCTGAAAAACTTTGTTACAGGTTCTAACGAGTCAGGCTATCACGTCGTTGGGGCGAACTGGGGCGAACAATTCCAGTTACCTAAATCAGAGGTCGATTTACGGAAGGCAAAAATAGGCGATCGCGCTATCCACAACCCCAGCCAAACTCTCCAAAGCGCACGCGGCATCGAAGCCGGACACATCTTCCAATTAGGGACAAAATATTCTAAGCCAATGGGGGCAACCTACACCAGCGAGTCAGGCGAAGAACTTCCTCTATATATGGGATGTTACGGTGTCGGAGTATCGCGACTAGCTCAGGCAGCAGTAGAGCAGTCTTATGACAAAGATGGAATAATCTGGCCTGTTGCGATCGCACCTTACCATGCGATCGTCACTGTTCCCAACGTGGGAGATGCCGCACAAATGGAGGCAGCGGAAAAACTCTACACCGAACTCAATCAAGCAGGTATCGAAACTCTACTTGATGACCGCGACGAACGCGCCGGTGTGAAGTTCAAAGATGCTGATTTAATTGGGATTCCTTACCGGATTGTAACGGGGCGATCGCTAAAAGACGGCAAATTAGAAGTTGTCGAACGAGCCACCAAAAAATCTCAGGACATTCCCCTGGATGAAGTAGTGCCAACGCTCAAGCAGTGGATTGGCGCTGCCTTGCAATAAACATTAAGGACTCACAGATGCTAGAAAAGCTGGGCGATCAGGGTCAGGATTTGCTGAAGATATATTTTGCAAAGAATTCAAGCTTAAACTGTCACGATCGCACCCTCGGTAGTTGTAGAGGATAAACCGATTGATCAGCGATCGCCGAATTGGTTAGGGGTACTCAGGAGTCGGTAACGGTTTGATCACAGCACAAGCCAACAGTTTCCATCCTTCGACAGCGAAGGGTAGAGCTGTAATGGCTCGAAGTCCGTAGATGATCGCTGTCTGACGTTGACCGCTATTGAACGCCCACCATCCGTATTTGACCAAGAAGGGGTGCTGAGAAAAGCGATTTTTTCCGGGACGCATCGGTTCCTCTTGCGTTGGCTCATAACGTCCTTCGATTCCCCGCCGTTGGTATGCCCGTTCGCAGGCTGCCTGAGCCTCCTGGTAATACAGTTCTGGCTTCTGCCCACAGGCGGAGTTCATATGTACTCGATACTGAAGTATCGGCTCCTTAATGTTCGCTAACTCACCTACTTCGCCCAGCCTAAGCTGCATATCTAAATCTGCCGCCACCTTTAATGTTTCGCTATAACCACCGATTCCTATGAGCGATTCACGGCGAATCATGGCGCATGGATGTGGCATGTTATTAGCGTATCCAGCCAATAGCAATCGCTGAATCTGATCATTGTTCTCCGGTACCGGACTTGTCAGCAGCAGACGCCCCTTTTCGTCAATAAACTGGTAAGTACCGCTGACTCCGACGACATGGGGATTAGCCTGGAGAAATTCCACCTGGCGAGCCAAACGGTCGGGTAAGGCTATGTCGTCGTTATCCATTAGGGCAATGAATTCGCCTTCGGCTTTACCCAGCATCTCGTTCGTCGTCCGCGCTATCCCTTTGTTGTCACGGCTAGTTAAACGAATTCGCTTGTCCTTCGCTGCATAGGTTTCAAGAATCTTCAGTGAGCCGTCTCTAGAGCCATCATCGATGATGATAAATTCAAAATCTGTAAACGTCTGGGCGAGGATACTTTCCACTGTCTCGGCAACATACCGTTCAGCGTTATAAACAGGCATCAGGACTGAAACGATTGGCTTCTTACTCATGGTCTTACCTCATGAATGAAAGTGGCACTTGGAATACTGCATTAAGCACATCAAACACAAGCGATTGAATGCCAACTACACTCGTTTTATGCCTGTAAGTCTACTGTTGGCTAATCTGTAAAATTCAGATCGGGTTGAATTTTCATGAAAGTTTATATTTTTTATGTCGTTAAATGGTACTAGAAGCAAAACTTTAAATATTTATTAAGAATGTAGGCTGTAGCTGAAAAACTTGTTTAGTAAAGCAGTTCAAACTGTTTTTTCCGTAAAAGTTGGGATGCGATCGCTTTGTGAGAGAAGTAGCAAATGATACTTTTAAGACTCTCCTTTTAGTTATCTAACAATTTAAGGACAGGTCATTTCACAATTTACAAGTGGAGAAAGAGAGATTTTCATTCTTTGTATGTGTACTCGCGTTGATGGAGGTCTAACTTAGACGAAAGCTGTTCGCGATCGCATTCAACGCAACGGCGATCGCAGATAATTGTTGTCTAACCGCTGAAGTCATCAATTTCATGGAACTTCTAACCATCCTCCTATCAGGCTTATTAACACTTGTCTCCCCAGTCGGCTTAGTGATTGACAAGGTTGTTGAAAACAATCTTCGCTCTCGCTTGAATAAAGTGGAGCAGTTGCAAGTCCGCGTTGACAATGCTCCCAGCTACCAGATTGTGCAAGGTAAAGTGGAACGGGTGCGAATTGCTGGTCGGGGATTGTGGCTAACGCCCGATATTCGGATTGGTGCTTTGGAAGTAGAAACTGACCCAATTAACGTTGATTTACAGCGTCTCAGGCAGGGTGGTCAGAAGTCACCCAGAGCATCTATACGACAACCGATGCAAGCTGGGGTACGTTTGCTCTTAACACAGGCAGATATCAATAAGGCGTTACAGTCTCCAGCTGTAGCGGCTCGATTGCGGTTAATTGGGAGTCGTGTCTTGGGGGGTTCACCTGAGCGTTATGAATTTGTCAACCCACGGGTAGAGTTCCTGAGTAACAAGCGCCTCCGTTTTCAGGTAGACCTACTGGAAAAGGATGCTCAACCGCTAGCTTTCTCCTTAGAGTCCGGGCTTGGCATCACGGCTGGCCGGAGGTTACAACTAATAGAACCAATGGTAGTGATTAATGGTAAAGCGCTTTCACCGCAGTTAGTTTCAGGCTTGACTGGAGCTATAAACAACCGTTTCGATCTCCGCACGTTGGAAGAGACAGGTATACTCGCACGACTTTTAAAATTGGATATAAATTCTGGTGAGTTGGAAGTAGCCGCGTTTGTCCGGGTAGATGCATCAAATCAGGCGTCTGCACCCAGTACACAAGAGCGTCGTCCCTAAACAGATTAGGTTAAACTGTTGTTTTTGTAAGACCTCTTTACACTAAACCTCTCTAATCTCGAGGGTTCCTGATATGCAAGACCAACAACAAGTTCGTCGCGTTCCTCTAGGCCTGGTTGCCAGTGTCGCCGCTGCTCTCCTTGCAGCAGGTGGGGGTGCGGGTTGGTTAGCGTGGAATTCATTCATGTCTTCCCCAACCAATCAAGCACCAACAACAGCTCAGTCACCCAAGCCTATACAGCCATCAACTGAGGAAAAAGTTCAAGTTTATTGGCTCAATAATGTCAATAAAAAAATTGAAGTCGTTCCCAGTTCGGTAACTGTAAAGAATAGCGATAAACCCAGTGAAATTTTAGAGGGTGCTCTCAAAACCTTGTTAACTGGGCCTTCTGACGCAGCTTTCACTACCACAATTCCTAAAGGAACGAAGCTTCGGAATGTCTCTCTCGAAGTCGATGGCGTTCACGTAGATTTGTCTAAGGAATTTACGACGGGTGGTGGTAGCGCCTCAATGACGGGTCGTGTTGCGCAGATTTTGTATACAGCCAGTAGTCTAGACCCAGCTGCTAAAGTATGGATCAAGGTCGAGGGAAAGCCACTGGAGGTTCTAGGGGGCGAAGGTTTAGAACTTGATCAGCCGCTAACTCGCCAAAGCTTTGAAAAAAACTTTTCCCTCTAGCGGTTTAAAAGCCACAATTAATCGGTGTTAGTCTTTGTTAGCTAAGCTGAAGTCTCGAAAATGGCGGGCTTGTTGCTCAATCCGTGTAGCAAGGCGATCGCAAACCAAATTACATAGCTCAAAAATTAGCTCATCTTCTACCTTGTAATAAGCAGATGTTCCTTCAGATCGACGGCTGAGAATCCCAGCTTGTAGCATGACTTTGAGATGCTTTGATACATTAGCCTGACTGGTTGCGGTTGCCTCTACCAACTCTTGCACACACTTCTCGCCCTCCCGTAGCAAGTTTAAAATTCTCAGCCGCATCGGCTCACTCAGGATACTGAAATATTCAGAAACTTGTTGTACTACTTCTTGTGGTACATGGTTTACTGTTTGCATCAGGATGACCCGAAATAAGTGATCCCAAAATTTTAGCAGCAATTTTTAGCCAATTGATAACAATACAGTAATATTACCCTGGCTTAATCCGCATCAATGGCTGACCATACTCTACAGGCTTGCCATTTTCCACCAAAATTTCCACCACCTGTCCAGACACCTCCGCTTCAATTTCATTCATCAACTTCATCGCTTCAATAATGCAGACGGTTTGACCAGTACGAATCTGATCTCCTACCTCCACATAGGGAGGATCATCAGGACTAGGTGCTCGATAAAACGTCCCCACCATGGGCGATAGAACTTCTTCCCATTTCGGGTCAACACTGGAAGTGGCGGGCACGGAGGGTACCATTACTGCATCTCTAGCGACTACCCCAGATGTAGGACTATGTGCAGTAGGCATTGCCGCCGAAGCATTTTGTTCCGTCACCAATCCTGAAGCTGCCACGCTGCCGATACTACTTACAGTTAAGTCGGCAAATGGCATTGTGCGCATTCCTTTTCGCACAGTCAGTTCAAAGTCATCACTTTTTAAGGTCAGTTCCGCAATATCGGTTTGAGCAATGGTGGTTATTAGTTCGCGAAGTTGGTTGAAGTCTAATGGCACAACTAATCAGGGGCTAGGGGCTAGAGGTTCGGGGCTAGAGGTGAACAGATGTCTCTGGGAGTAAGGAGGCGAAGGAATTTCTCTGTTAACTATTGCCTCTCGCCTCTTGCCTGGTGAAAACAGTTTATTCGCGACCAAGGTAAGAATCATTACGAGTGTCAATTTTAATGCGCTCACCTATTGAAACAAATAGAGGAACCATAACCTGAGCACCCGTTGAAACCGTGGCAGGTTTTGTGCCGCCAGTTGCCGTGTCACCTTTGACACCTGGATCGGTGGCGACTACTTCTAGCACTACAGAGTTGGGCAATTCCACTTCCAGAACTTGCTCACCCCAAGTAACAACGTTTACCTCCATTCCTTCATGGAGATACTTGACGCGATCGCCAATTTGGGAGGCGTTCAGAGAACTTTCCTCATAGGTTTCCATATCCATAAAGACAAACTGGTCGCCTTCTTTGTAGGTATGCTGCATCGTGCGCTTCTCTAAGTTCGCTTGAGGAACCGTTTCCCCAGCGCGGAAGGTTCTCTCGACAACACTTCCACTCTGCACATTTTTTAGTTTTGTACGAACGAAAGCGGAACCCTTTCCAGGTTTAACGTGGAGAAACTCAACTACCCGCCACACAGACCCATCTAATTCAATCGTGACACCGGTGCGAAAGTCGTTACTAGAAATCATGAACCTGTTTCAAAGGGCAGAACAATCGGCATCTTATTTTACCTCTGTTGAGGCGCATCAAGAATTGAAGGTTAAAGGTTAAAGCTTAAAAATTGAAAGTTAGAAAAATCGCTTACCCTATCAACCAGCTACCTGTCAACCTGCACAACCTACGTGCCAACCTTCAACCTTCAACCTTCTAACCTGTAACCCTTCATGGCAAGATGAGAATTAAAGTTCTTAGGCTGTGGATGAGCCTCAATTCTAGTGGTGCGAATCCTTCAGTGATATGTTTATGCAATTTTCAAAAACTTCTTGGCTCGATTGGTGCAAACGCTTGACCAAGACCAGTGTCCTAGCGCTGCTTTTGGTCACTCTCTCAGTAGGTCTTAGCGGGGCTTGGTGGGACGCTGGTAACGACAAACCCGCTCGTGAAAGCCGATTACCAGTCGGAAATGCGATTACAGATGGCAAAGCCTTATTGCGGTATGCGCTACCCATTGACAACCCGTCGGTGCGGGATATTCAAGCCAGTCTTGAAGACATTAGCTTGCAACTGCGGGGTAAGCGCTGGAGTCCGATTAGCCGGGATATCACCAAAGCGGCTGTTATTTTGAGCGATCGCACCCAATCAATTCTGTCCGATATCCCAGACGCAGAAAAAGCGCAAGCAGAAGCTCTGATTGCCCAAATGAACGACGGTATTGCCTCAATTCGAGCAGCCGTTGAGGCTAAGGACAAGGAAAATATCCAGATTGAGCGGACTAAACTGCTCGACCAAGTGGGTCAGTTAGAAGAGTTGATGGTGAAAGACTTTCCCTTTGAGGTGCCCTCAGAGTACAGCAATTTGCCTCAACTCAAAGGTCGCGCCACGGTGGAGATGAGTACCAACAAAGGTACCGTGACTGTAGTAGTTGATGGTTACAGTGCCCCAGTTACTGCTGGTAACTTTGTTGATCTGGTTCAACGGGGTTTCTATGATGGTCTGCAGTTCATTCGTGCTGAAGATAACTACGTACTGCAAACCGGTGATCCACCAGGAGCACAAGAGGGTTTTGTCGATCCAAAGACTGGTCAATACCGTGCAGTTCCCTTAGAAGTGCTAGTTAGAGGAGAATCTGAGCCAGTTTATGGTATTACCCTAGAAGACGCGGGGCTTTACCGGGAGCAGCCTGTACTTCCTTTCTCAGCTTACGGAGCGGTGGCAATGGCACGTCCGGGAGGCGACCCAAATGGTGGATCATCTCAATTTTTCTTCTTCCTGTTTGAACCCGAACTTACCCCAGCTGGCCTTAACCTGTTGGATGGACGTTACACAGTCTTCGGCTACCTGGTAGAGGGCAAAGAAGTACTAGAAAAGCTCAAAGAGGGTGATGTCATTGAGTCCGCTAAAGTGGTGAAAGGAACTGAGAATTTGGTCGAGCCACAAGTAGCTGATAGTGCATATGAGCAAGAACTAAACCTCACAAGGGGAGCTGGCATTGGCTTTGCTAATGTGGTTAAAGACGTTGAGAACTTTGATTGAGCCGCAAGTCACTGATGAGGTATCCAAGCAAGAATCAGTGATAGCTCCTGATTGCTTCTCAACCCACTTCCCCAAACACCTCGAACTCTTAGCTGAGTGAATCTAGATGCCAATAGTTGACTTACTCCTGGTGATTACGCTGGTTATTCTGGCGGGGGTATTACTGCGTGTTGGTCCCTTGAACCGTCAGCAACGCTTACAGGAAGCCTACAATCGTCAACAGTTGGAGGATGCTTTCTATCAGCTACTGGAAGAACAAAACAGCTGTATTTCTCTGATTCAGCTAACAGCTAGGGCGAGAGTAGATGTGCAGCAGACGAGGCAGTACTTAGAACGCCAAGTGCAGATGTTTTCGGCTATACCTGAGGTTGATGCTGATGGGGATACGTTCTATCGCTTCCCAAAACTGCACAGGCGTCCGTCTGTTGATCAATCAGCATGAGCGGTAAAGCGTCTTCCCTACTCGTTCGCGATATTGGGGAACAGGGGCTTCTAGAACGGTTACAGCGCTTCTGTCCACCGGATGTTGTAGGTGATGACGCGGCTGTGCTATCAGCCCCAGCGTTAGGTCAATCGTTGGTTGTGACGACTGATGTCTTGGTGGATGGAGTGCATTTTAGCGATCGCACTACTAGCCCCGAAGACGTTGGTTGGCGTGCTGCTGCCGCTAATTTGTCTGATTTAGCAGCAATGGGAGCTTCTCCACTAGGAATTACTGTAGGCTTAAGCGTCAACGGTGATGTAGCTGTCACCTGGGTCGAGCAACTTTATCAGGGGCTCACCCAATGCTTAGAACAGTACAACACACCGATAGTTGGGGGTGATGTCTGTCGTTCCCCCGTCATCACTCTCTCTATCACTGCCTTTGGTCAAGTCTTTCCCAACCGAATCCTCCGCCGTTGTGCTGCCCAAGTAGGGGATGCGATTGTTGTTACTGGCGTCCATGGTGCCTCACGCGCAGGGCTAGAATTACTGATCAACCCAGAATTCGCACAAAATCTGAGTCAAGCTGAGCGATCGCTTTTAACTCAAGCCCATCAGCGCCCCAAACCTAGACTGGATGTATTACCTATTCTCTGGGAAATGTTAGATTCCCAACTCCCAATTCCCGTAGCTGGAATGGATAGCAGCGATGGTCTAGCCGACGCCGTTATACAACTGTGCCGTGCTAGTGGTGTTGGTGCTCGAATTGAACGAACCTCAATTCCTCTGCCACCAGTCTTGAGCCAGCTAGTATCGCTGCAAACCTTGGACTGGGCATTGTACGGCGGTGAAGACTTTGAACTCGTGCTGTGCCTGCCGAATAAGCTAGCAGAGGCACTGGTAGAACAGCTAGGAGATGGGGCAGCTATTATTGGCAAGATCACAGCCGAGCAGCAAGTCTGGCTCACAGACAGCATTGGTACTTATGCTGAGGAGGTACTAACTCTCAGTAGCGGATTTCAGCATTTCTGAAATTTTACAGCCTGACCTGCATGGAATCCCTCGTAGTAACTTGTAGGCGCGACAGCTTATGAGTAAGTATGTGTCGAAGGGTAACAATAATTAAGCCTGGGCTTTAATTCCCAGGCTTATCACTAAAATCCGCTCAAGTTAACTATTGTTTCTTGGGTTCGACCCTAAACACTAGCTCTCCCACTTCTGAGCCATCAGTTCAGCCAAATCCACAACTCGTTGAGAGTAGCCCCACTCGTTGTCATACCAGGCAACAACTTTGACCATATCACCACCCATAACCATTGTCAGACTGGCATCCACAATTGAAGAGGCGTCGTGACCCTTATAGTCGGATGACACTAAGGGTAGGTCACTGTATTCTAAAATTCCCTTGAGTGGACCTTCCGCAGCTTCTTTGAGAACACCATTCACCTGTTCAGTGATCGTTGGTTTCTCGACTTGAATCACCAAATCAACCACAGACACATTCGGTGTCGGTACCCGCAGAGCAATGCCATTCAGCTTACCCTTCAGTTCTGGCAGGACTAGACCGACAGCTTTCGCAGCACCTGTACTGGTTGGTACAATGTTCATCGCTGCTGCCCGTGCCCGACGGACATCCCGGTGACTGGCATCCAGAAGACGCTGGTCGCCCGTGTAGCTGTGCGTTGTCGTCATCGTTCCTTTGATAATGCCGAAGTTTTCATGTAGAACCTTGGCAAAGGGAGATAGACAGTTCGTCGTACAGCTGGCATTGCTAACAATGTCATGCTTGCTATGGTCGTAGTGGTGATCATTAACGCCCATTACAAAGGTACCAACGTCATCTCCTTTAGCAGGAGCAGTAATCATTACTTTCTTGGCACCGGCGGCTAAATGCTTTGAGGCTCCTTCTCGGCTGACAAACACGCCGGTTGATTCGATGACAAGGTCAATTCCCCAATCTGCCCAGGGCAAGTTTAGTGGGTTGCGATCGGAAACACATTTGATAGTTTTTCCGTTAACTATGATGGAGTTGTCATCGGCGCTGATGTCAGCTTTCAGCGTCCCCAGCATTGTGTCATATTTGAGCAGATGAGCATTGGTTCTTGGGTCAGAAGTGTCATTAATGCCCACTAAATCCAATTGGCTATTTTCCCTAGTCAGCCAGCACCGCGCGAAATTACGGCCGATGCGCCCAAACCCATTGATCGCTACTCTAATCACTGCGTCCTGCCCTCTTTATTAAAGCTCAGTAAAGATCTTTTAATAAACCCAATGATATCGCAAAGGATGACAAATGCTAAAGGCTAATGAGCATAAATTCCTAATCAACTTTGTCTTGGCTAGGTGAAGTCGTCTAGATATCTTTATGGTCACCAACTATTGACTCAATGTAGAGGTTGTGGGTCATAATGTATGCTCGAACCGCCTCCGGAACTAGATAACGAATCGAGCGATGCTGGCGACAGTACTGGCGAATCAGACTGGAAGAGATGCCTATCAGAGGCATTTGCAGCAACTGCCATCGAATCGGGATATTTTGCGCTGCTAGTTGATGAGCTACCCTTCGACAAAGCACGCTTTCTGGGGTGTCTCTCTCTTTCCTACCGCTGTCACTGGTTGTGAAAATATCAGTCTCACTCATAGGTACTCGGCGTGGTGCGACTAACCAGTCACAGGCAGGGATAAGTTCTTCACGGCGGTACCATAATGGCAGAGTTCCAAAGGTGTCTAATCCAACAATCCAGTACCATTGATGGTTAGGATAAACATCCTGGAGATAAGCCAATGTCCTGATTGCATAATCGGGTTCGGTGTGAGCCGTTTCTATCGGTGCAACGGCAAAAGCTGGGTTATCCGCTATCGCTCTTTCCACCATTAATCGGCGATGCTCATAGGCTGAGCCTCGTTTATGGGGAGGACGGCGAGCCGGTACCCAGATTACCTTGTCAAGATTCAGCTGACTTAAGGCTGTCTGGGCGAGCCAAAAATGCCCCCAGTGGACGGGATCAAAGGTGCCGCCCAAGATAGCTACTTGCCCCATACCAAACCGCTAGCGGCTTTATGCCTCGAGTTCACAGCTAGCTTGCTCCAAATCTAGTCAGCAACTGGTATATTAGTGTCGTTTTTTGACTAAAATTTCCGGATTGAGAAGAGTTCCTTGCGTCTAATAAGAAAAACCGTCTCAGGATAGAAAAAGTTGGTTGAGCATTAATACAGTCTAGATCGTAAATGTACGCGTTCTATGAAAATTCAAAGAAATTTCTACACGGCTATATCTTGAAAAATCAATTCTTGATATGATAGCGCGTGATATTGGCACTGTAGGCTTGTGTGGTGTGGTGTGTAAGGAGTTAAGATGCCGAATAATGTTGATTTTACTGGGAAACCATTTCATTTCATCGGGATTGGTGGAATCGGAATGTCAGCCCTTGCCTACGTTCTAGCAAAGCGTCAGCTACCTGTATCTGGGTCAGATATTCGTTCGACACATATTACTAAACGTTTGCAAGCAGTCGGTGCTCATCTTTTTGGAAATCAAGACGCTACTAACTTAGAGTTTTTTCGACCAACGAGACAACCAGTTTACAAAGAATTACCAACGGCAGCTATCGAGATTAGCCCGGCTCAGGAAAGCTCTTGTGAACGTTCAAAATCTAACAAACCCATATCTGCTGAAAAACTCTTCTCAGATTTGCCCCAAATTATTTGCTCGACAGCCATTAATTCGATTAATTCTGAGTATCAGGCAGCTCTAGAACGAGGATACCCAATTTTCCATCGCTCAGACTTACTGGCTGCTTTAATTCAGGATTACCAGAGCATCGCCGTTGCTGGGACTCATGGCAAAACGACAACGAGTAGTTTGATCGGGTATATGCTGTTGCAGGCAAGCCTAGACCCAACTATTGTAGTGGGAGGCGAGGTCGAAGCGTGGGATGGTAATGCTCGGTTGGGTAATGGACCCTATCTAGTTGCCGAAGCTGATGAGTCTGATGGATCTTTAGTCAAGCTGTCTCCCAAGATTGGCGTTGTCACAAATATCGAGCTGGATCATCCAGATCACTATGAGACACTCGACGAGGTAATTGAAACCTTCCAGATTTTTGCTAATAACTGTCAAACGCTCGTAGGGTGTATTGATTGTGAAACCTTGCGATCGCGCCTCAAACCGACTATTACCTATAGCCTACGACGCGATGCTGGTGCTGACTACAGCGTCGATTGTGTCAGCTATCACGCTTATGGCACAACAGCTAGAGTCCGGGAAGGCAATGAAGTTTTGGGTGAGATACATCTAAAGCTTTTAGGTAAACACAATCTCAGCAATGCTCTGGCCGCGGTGGCCGTAGGACGCCATCTAGGATTAGAGTTTGATGTAATTGCCTCTGCGATCGCTACTTTTGAAGGAGCCAAACGCCGATTTGAGCTTCGAGGCAAGTCCAATGACATCTCTTTTGTTGATGACTATGCTCACCACCCAAGTGAAATCCAAGCAACACTCTCAGCCGCCAGCTTACAGAGTGGCGAATCTCTAAGTTTCTCCTCAGAACCTGGGCGAACTATTGCAATTTTCCAGCCCCACCGCTACAGTCGAACCTTGACATTTTTGCAAGAATTTGCAGAGTCCTTTGGCAATGCAGACATCGTGATCATCACTGACATTTACAGTGCTGGGGAGGCAAACTTGGGACACATTACTGGAGAGCAGGTTCGAGACGCGATCGCGGCTCACCACAAGAATGTGTATTACTCACCAACCCTAGAGTCAGTCTCCGAGTTGCTTACCAAAATCCTCCGGCCCGGAGACCTGGCTCTATTTTTAGGAGCTGGGAATCTCAATCAAATTATTCCCAAAGTCATGGACTTCTACCAAACGACTGAGAAAAACCCCTCAAGAGAATCTAGAGAATTGAGCCAGAAGGCCTGAGTCAGTCAGCCTAAGCTAGAAAACAATCGTTGGCCTAAGCTCAATTGCCCAAGACTTAATTGGCATCCCTGTCACTTGTATTGATATGACCCTGTCCCATGACCCCCCCAGCGTTACTAGAACGCTCATCTCACAGAAGACGCTTGATGAGTCGGTGTTAACTCTGCCAAGAACCAATTGCCTGCTTCGCCCTCAGGTATCTTTAGCGAACCTAACCTCGTTCCGAGTGGGAGGTCCGGCAGAGTGGTACATCGCGCCTCAACACTTAGAAGACCTGCAAACAAGTTTTGAGTGGGCACAGTCCCAAGATTTACCCATAACTTTATTAGGAGCAGGTTCCAATTTGTTGATCAGCGATCGCGGTTTGCCAGGTTTAGTTATCTGTACTCGCCATCTACGCCAAACCCATTTCGACCCCGATACAGGAACAGTCACAGCTGGTGCGGGTGAACCAATTGCCCGTCTAGCATGGCAGGCAGCAGAACGCGGCTGGGAAGGGCTAGAGTGGGCAGTCGGTATTCCGGGCACAGTGGGTGGCGCAGTTGTCATGAATGCTGGCGCGCATAAAAATTGCACGGCTGATATACTTGTCAACGTCCAAACCCTCTCACCAACTGGAATAATTGAGCGACTAACTCCCCAAGACTTGGGATTTAGTTACCGCACCTCTATCCTGCAAGGAGGCAATCGCCTAGTAACACAAGCAACCTTCCAGTTAAAACCGGGTGCTGATCCCAAAAAGGTGCGGGCGGCGACATCAGGGCACTTAGAGCAACGGCGGCAATCTCAACCCTATCACTTGCCCAGCTGTGGAAGTGTCTTCCGTAATCCTGATGCTCATCCGGCTGCTTGGTTAATCGAACAAATTGGGCTCAAAGGCTACACAATAGGCGGTGCTCAAGTGGCTGAGCGCCATGCAAACTTTATCCTCAACTGTGGCGGTGCCAAAGCCAACGATATCTTCCAAATCATCCGCCATGTTCAGCAGCAAGTAGAACAGCACTGGTCGCTTTTGTTAGAGCCAGAAGTCAGAATCTTGGGAGAGTTTCAACCGAGCTAGAGCTGTCACACGCATGTGAGGGGTACTAAGATTAAGACTTAACACTGATATACCCGTCCAACTCAGGTAGAGTTAACCATTTATGACAAAAGGACAAGGATTTGGCTTCGGTTTAGGCAAGATGAAAGAACTTGCCGAGGCGTTTAAAAAAGCTCAAGAGGTTCAACAAGGTGCCAAACAGCTCCAGGAAGAATTGGAGCAAATGGAGATTGAGGGACAAAGCGCTAATGGGCTTGTCAAGGTAGTAATGAGCGGCAATCAGGAACCCTTGCGAGTACAAATTTCCCAGGATGCTGTCGCTCAAGGAGCCGAAGCACTTTCTGAACTCGTAACGGCAGCCATGAAAGATGCCTACGATAAGTCAACAACGACTATGCGGGAACGTATGGAAGAACTTACTAGTGGGCTAAATCTTCCGGGGATGTAACGCCTTCTTAGCGCCGTCCCGTCAGGACGGCGCTAGCTTTTAGGGACTCTCGCGAGAATTCCCCTTTTCACCCGTAGGAGAAGAGGGGATAAAATTTTACGCAGTAATTGTCACTACTTGCATTACTGGCATAACTGTCTACTGCGGAGTTAGGCAGTACCTTCGCTCATGTTTGATTTGACTCCCCAGTCGTTGTTGTTCTAATTGCGTACAAAGCTGACTATTAGACCTATGCCCTATAAGTTACTCTTCGTCTGCCTTGGTAATATCTGCCGTTCTCCATCAGCTGAGAACATAATGAATCACTTGATTGAACAAGCAGATCTGAGCGACAGCATTGTCTGCGATTCTGCGGGCACTGGTGGTTATCACATTGGCTCTCCCCCTGATCGACGCATGGCAGCGGCAGCATCGCATCGCGGGATCAAGCTAAAGGGTCAAGCGCGGCAGTTTCAGAAGTCGGACTTTGAAAACTTCGACCTGATTTTAGCAATGGATCAAGAGAACTATCAGGATATTTTGTCTCTCGACCCACAAGGAAAATATCGGGACAAAGTACGACTGATGTGTGATTTTGCCTCGCATCATAGTGAGCGAGAAGTCCCTGATCCTTACTATGGAGGCTCAGAGGGATTTAACAACGTCATTGATTTACTACTAGACGCCTGTGAGGGTTTGCTGCAACATGTTGTTAAGACTTACGCCTTGACCTGATTTTTCTACACAAACAGCTAAGAAGTATTGTGTCTTTTGTAGGATGGGTTACGGTTGGAGCCTAACCACCATCTAGCTGAAGGAACAAGCTACTTGCATGACACGTTGCTAATGACAAGGAAATCTCTCTTCCCTACTCACCACTCACCACTCACCACTCCCTATTTTCAAAACAGGAAGAGTAAACCAAAACGTTGACCCAGCTTTTGGACCACTAATGACGCCAATCTCTCCACCGTGAGCGTCAATAATTTGCCGACACTGATATAAACCTAATCCAATGCCAGTTAAGTGCTGGGTGTGAAGACCTCGAATGTAGAGTTTGAACAGGCTCTTTTGTTGCTCTAGACTAATTCCCACCCCATCATCTTGGAGGGTACAGCGAATCATGTCGTCCTCAACGCTGATTTGCAAATTCAGGTTCAGCCCTGGTGGATTATGTTTTAAGGCATTAGTGAGGAGGTTTTCCAACACTCGCCGTAGGTGCTTTGGATCGGCAGTGATTAATGGACAATCTTCTGGAAGTCTGACAGTTAGGTTTGCCTTGTTGAGGGCAAGCTTTGTCGAGTAGTCTGAAATCAGGTCTTGGATCAATTTCTCTAGTTGTACTGGCTTGCTGTGAAGCTCTAGTTGGCGCTCTTCGTCGAAATGGTCTTCCAAGAGGGAGTCAATTAAATTCAGTTGACGCTCATTACTCACCATCATCCGCTCAATTAAAGGGCGAGAGAGTGTTACTGTTGTTTCGGATGATTGATACAAATTGTTCAAAACCATTGACATACCAAGCAAAGAGGTACGCAAGTCATGGGAAACGGCTTGCAGGAACACATCTTTAAGTTGGTTGAGTTCCTGAAGTTCAGCCATTTTGGCACTGAGTTCTTGGGTGCGTTCCTCCACTTGGGATTCCAGATGGCTGTTGAGGTCTGTAATTTGTCGATATAGCTCGGCTTGCTGAATCGCGATCGCTACTTGGGTGGCTAGAGACGTGAGCCAGTCAATTTCCCACGACTGCCAGTGACGCGACTGCTCGCATTGGTTAACCACCAACGCCCCATACAACTCATCCCCTAACAAAATTGGCACAGCCAAGAGCGCTTTGATTTGATATTGACTGTAGTAGGCGGCGATCTGAGAAGGTACAGCGATCGCACCTGTATCCTCAGTGACTCGGATACGACTTTGTTCCAATAGCGATCGCCATTCTCGTAGGGATGTCTCATCATCCAAAATCAGACTGCGAAGAGAAGGGTAACTAGGGTCTACCGATTCAGCAATCACTAGACCTTGTAAAGAGCGATCGCAATTGGTCTTGAATGCATCAATTTGACCAATGAAAACACGATCAGCTTTGAGAAATTGCCGAACCTCTGCCACAGTAGTATTGAGAATTTGATCGAGATTAAGAGAGCGCCGAATTCGCAGAGCCATTTCTCCCAACAAGCGTTCGCGTTCAGCTACCGCACGGAGTTGAACTTCAACGTGTTTGCGCTCAGTAACGTCCTGTACTGTTCCAGATATGCCACCACTATGAATTTCTGATTGTTCGCACACCACCCGTTGTGAACCATCCGGCAGTAAAATTCGATACTCAAGAGAGTAAGGCTTATTTTCCCTCAGAGCGCCTCGTATCGCCTCTCCAACCCGATCTCGATCGGCTGAATGAACAACTTGAAAGAAGGCTTCCCAACTGGGTTTAAAGGCTTTGGGGGTAAAACCAAAAAGGCGATACAGTTCATCTGACCACCGCAATTGCTGGTGAGGTTCTTTCCTGCCTTGGCACGTCTCATAAAAATCCCAGTTACCCAGCTGGGCAAGGCGTTGAGCATTTGCCAGACTCGCTTCTCGTTCTTTGAGTAAATCCACAGCAAAGGTGCGCTCCGACCCAGTGGCTGCTAAGACCAAAGCCATGATTATGACGATGCTCATAAAACCATGTAAGAACAGGATTGCCTGGTAGAAATCCCCAGCCTTGGCTACAAAAGGCCCAACTTTCTGTGCCACTCCCCAAATGGCAGTCACAGAGACAATCAGTGTCGCTACGACTGCACCTCGTTGAGCAAAGCGAAGCGCTGCCCAAACCACAAAGGGGAAGGGCAAGTATTCGAGCGGATAACGAGCAATTCCAATTCCCGTCGTTGCGCCGAATACAAACCAGCTAATGGTAAACAACAAGGCGAAGCAAACAAAAGCCTCAGCTAGACAGGGAATTTCTCCTCCTGCCTCTCCCTTACTAAGAGGCGTAGGAAAAAGGAAGTTTGGGATTACCCCAAACCTTCTGAGCTTCAACAGCTTCTTATCCTTCCTCAGTATCCTCCTACCTAAAATCAGCACTCGAAAATCTACAATCCAATGGCTTAAAACCAAGAGGAGAGGAGTCGCTACCAAGATTCCCATCCAGTCACCCAGCCACAAAATCCGCCAGTTTTCCTGCCAGTTAGGAGGGGCAACTGTATTGCTTAGGCAACCAACAAACGTACTGATAGTGGCATTAACGAGTGGAGATACCCAAGCCCCAAAGACAAGTAGCTGTAAGACGTCTTGCAGTCGTTTGAGAGAGGGATGAAATCTCATTCGGTGCAATAATTCTGCTCCGACCACAGCTTGTAAAGCACTACCAAAAGCTAAGCCGCAAGCGCTCAACAATGAGACCTCGTGGAACCGGGCAAACAAAAAAGACCCCAGTGCCACCCCCGGCCAGATCCGTTGTCCTTGCAATATTAGTGCTGCCAAAGCAATCCCCGCAGGAGGCCAGAACGGCGAAGCTGATGCCTTTAAATCCAGAATTGAGATAGCGAGTTGAGCCATCAAAAAGTAGGCAACACTTAGCAAACCGACAACGGTGAAATATCGCCAGAAGTGGTTCATGCTCAGGGGTATAAAGTTCTGCCGATTCATTTTGCTGTGCTTGCGAAAATCCTTGTCTTCATCTGTGCTGATCTCAATGGTGGTTTTCCTTAAGTAAATAGCCTTATAAAAATAGCTTCCAATTCTTGATTCACTTTCGACTTCCCCCAGGTGGATGAGCTGAATACCTTATTAAATAAAGATTCAATAAAGGGTAGGCTTGCAAGAGCGCATGTCTTACAAGCCTACTCACTCAAACTGTAGAGTTTAAAAATATTCAATTAGATTTACGCGTCTGTCAGGCAAATCACTTAAATGTTTGCTAATAGCGATTATGAGAATCTTCCCTATTGTCTAGGAAAGAACTTTGTCAATCTACTAATCGATTTTCCAGAGCAAATCGTACCAGTTCGGCTCGATTACTGGTTACCGTTTTTCGTAAGAGACTACTGACATACTTCTCGACTGTTCGAGAACTCAGATGCAGTTGATGGCCAATTTCAATATTGGATAGACCTGTAGTCAGTAAATCTAAAACTTCCTGTTCTCGTTTAGTCAGAGCGAGGTTGTTGGGCTTAGAAGCGATCGCGTGATGTTGGGAATTGTCTCTTTCGTTATATGTCCGTGCCAAACTTGGTGTTTGTACCTGCGATGGCAGCGCATCGGTTGCGGAGGATCGCGACGTGTTGGTCGAGGAGAACCTTAGCTCCGATTGAATCATCTGCGATCGCTCCAAGAGACTGCGGATGACTGCACCTAATTCTTGCATCTCAAACGGCTTGGGTAAGTATAAATCACACCCTGACTGGTAGCCCTTAATTCGTTCCTCTGTGCTTGAGCGCTCAGTTAAAAAGACTACTGGCAACAAGCGAAATGCTGGTTTGGTGCGGATTTGTCGCACTAGCTCGTAGCCGTCCATTCGGGGCATATTGATATCTGTAACGAGTACGTGCGGGTGATCACTCTCAATCAGCGACAGCGCCTGTTGACCATCTTCAGCCGTGATGACTGAATAGCCGGCCATCTCCAGGTAATCACGGACAGAAAGACGAGTTCCCAGGTTGTCATCTACAACCAGGATTACTAATGGCATGAGGTACCGGTATAACAGCGAATCTATCTCTTACGCTATGTCATGTCTGTCTAACCAAACAGAGCCTTGAGAACTATTTTTTGAAATTCTTATCGCCTCGGTAAAGATACACGCTAAAGTGCGCTAATATCTTGCCGATGCTGGTTCTTTTTTTGACGCTTGGCTAGACTTTATCTCACTATGCCCTACGTGCCATAGCCTTCAGCACGCGATGCATACGTAAACAAATCTTAGCGTCTAACGTTCAGGCTAGCTCCTCCTCAAGCCGCTGCGCTGACGCTGATTCTTTGTTTTGCTGCTTTGAAGAGTACTCCTCTCAGCAACGCTTCGCGGGCGCTGACTTAGTCTTACAGTATACAACAGTCTACAATTTCCTACAGGCACTGCCTCCACTATTTCACCTGTTTTACCGATAACACTGGGTTCCCTAATTAGTCAACCCGCCTCGCCCAGTGAGAGGGAATAGGGGTAGGGGATTGGAGCTAGCTTCGGAAACCTTGGGTAAGTCCGTACTAAAGCCTATTCACCTCATCCCTATCCCCTCCTGTTCTCAATCCTTAAGCTTTAGACACCTTTAGGCTGCTAGGTTGTTCCTTACTTCCCTCTAAAACGACACCTCGATTGTTGCTAGCGAGATGACGTAGCAGTTTGTAAATTGCCTCGATTTGGTCAGATGCTTCCGCTTTTTGAGCTAATTGTGACAGGGATACAGGAGCATTTTCCTCCTGTAGCACCTGTATAACTCGTGTTTGTAAATCTAGTATGGCAGCCGCCGCCTTCTTACCAGCTTCCACTCCCGGTTGGTGATAGGCATTGATATTCACAAGGAAACCATAAAAACCAACAGCGCGGTCATACAGAGCAATAAGTGCTCCTACTGTCCGGGGATTCACTTGGGGAATTGTTACTGTGATGGAATCTCGATGATTCTCATACAGCGCTTGTCGCGTGCCCTGCAATAAACCTGATAGATAGTCTCCTGAAGTCACCCCTGGTTCAACGTCTGGAGACGTTCCCTGGCGGTCTTCTAAGACCTCAATCAACGTCGCGAAGAAATTGGGAACACCTTCCCGCAACTGCTGTACATAAGCATGTTGGTCAGTTGAGCCTTTGTTGCCGTAGACAGCAATCCCCTGGTAAACCGTATTGCCCTCCAAATCTTTCTCTTTACCCAGAGATTCCATCACAAGCTGCTGCAAGTAACGTGAAAACAGCAACAAACTATCCTTGTACGGCAATACCACCATATCTTTCTCACCCTTGCCATTACCGGCAAAGTGCCAAGATAGGGCAAGCAAAGCGGCTGGATTTTCTTTTAGTTGGTGTATCCGGGTGGCAGCGTCCATTTCTTTGGCACCAGCAAGCATCTCGCGGATGTCAATTCCTTGCAACGCTGCCGGGAGTAGTCCAACAGATGACATTTCTGATGTTCGTCCTCCTACCCAGTCGTACATGGGAAATGTTGCTAGCCAACCTTCAGATTTAGCAAGTTTATCCAGGTTGCTATCCTTGCCTGTGATCGCAACAGCATGGGGGGCAAAGTCCAAATTTTTGGACTCATAGGCTTTTCTAATTTCAATCATGCCGTTACGGGTTTCCGGCGTTCCTCCCGATTTAGAGATGACCAATACTAGGGTACTGGCAAGTCGGTCTTGCAACTTGGCAAGAACATCATCTATGCCAGCCGGGTCAGTATTGTCAATAAAGTGAATGGCTAGGGGGGGGAAGACTGGGGCAAGGGCTTCAGCAACAAATTCAGGGCCAAGGGCAGAACCACCAATACCGATGGAAAGGACATCAGTGAATTTGGACACCCCTGAAGGATGGATGGCACCGCTATGGACTTTTTTGGTGAAGTCTTCGATTTGCTCCAGCGTTGTGATAATCTCTTGCCGGATTTCAGGCATTGGGGCTAAGTCGGGGTCACGTAGCCAGTAGTGACCCACCATACGGTTTTCGTCAGGGTTAGCGATCGCGCCTCCTTCCAGGGCGTCCATATCCTTAAAGGCTTTCTCTAACTTAGGTTGCATCGCCTCGACAAAGGCATCGTCAAACCGCATACGGCTGACATCGAGGTAAAACTCCAATCCTTCATGGTAATAAAGCCAGTCCTGGTAACGTTGCCAAAGTGCAGCGGCGTCCATAAGTTGCTCTCAAACTTCTGTTTTTACCAATCACAAGTTTAAGAGCTCAGTTCTAAATTGTTCACTATTGTTGGCTAGAAGTTCTTTCCTGGTTCGCCATTGATGGCTACTGACAAATTATGGACTCAAATGTATGGCTTGGGCAGAACTCGCAAAAATTTTACAATTTGACCCGTCACTTCGATCCCAACTAAGTAGTTGTCGATGGTAAACCGATAAAATATGGCATCCGAGCTGAGCTGATGCAGTCCTGGCAGGTCTTGAATCTGCTTGAGATGCACACACTCCTCAAAGACGACTTCACAGACCTGCTGATAGGCAGCTGACTCTAAGTTTCTGAGATCTTGCAAAAACGATCTGGCATAGCGCAATTCTAGGCTCACAGGGTGGGCTCTGACTCCAAACTACAAATTTTGTCTACACTACTGAGTGCCTTTTCATTAAATAATCTTATGGGAAGTGCAGAAGTAGCAATGCCTCTTCGCGGGTCAGAATATCACCAGGTCTAATGGTTCGCCTCGACTCTTGCATAGCGGCGAGCATGTACAGGTCATAGTAAAGCGGTTGCAGAACTGTCCAAGCGTCTTCTAAGTTCTCATCAGGGAGTTGCTCAATTAGACCAGGGAGCTGTTCAGTTAAACGCTGCATTCGATCTCTGAGCAAATTCATAGGGAACAATTCTTAAAGGGAGCGACATTCCAGCAGGGTCAAAATTCTCATCTAGTCAAATCCACCCGTGCTGAGTGGAAGCACGAATGGGAGTTTGACTTAATAGCCGTTGTAAGAGCGTCGCGCTGCTGTAAACTCTACCCTACCGCAACCCCAATCCATACGCTAAATGGGTTTTCATCCTGGAGTAAGGGCTTGGCTGTGCCCAATTGCGCTTCTTGATATACAAAGCCTACCGACCTATGCTTGATAGAACAAGACAATCGCTAATTATCTAGTTTCTCTAACAATAGACCTCCTGCATGAATCATGAAATGCCCCCTCGCATCATCCATCCAATTGTGGGGGATTTTAATTCTTATTCCCCCCAGAATTGGGGGCATGGGGCCCCCTTTGGGGATTAGGGGCAGGGGCGAGTAGGGGGGCGAAAATTCTATTCGTGCAGGAGGTCTAATCTTTACTTAGCAGCGAAAGTTGCATTACTGAGATCTTGCACCGCCCGGAGTTCAAACTCCGGGCTCATAGCTCAAGTCCACTCTCATTGGACTGAAATCCTTTCAGCATAGGTGTTTAGTCCTATGCAAGAGGACTTGAGCTATGAGCCGTGGAATTGATTCCACGGCGGGTGAGTCGGCTGGTGCAAGCTCTGAGATTATTTATTTTGTTTGGAGTTAAGTTTTATAACTGTATCAGTGCCCTTGTCCTGCCTGAACTTGGGTTTATGGTGACCTTGCTGATGACACACCCATCTAAACCGATTCCGGATTCAATTTCATCATTTCCCAAGTTGTATAGGTTCCAATTGGACTCCAAATCAGGTAGGGGAGTAGCAACAGGGATGCCCAGCTTGAGATAGGGAAGACAAGCACTGCCAAGATGAGGCCAATGACAGCACCCGTGCCGCCAATGTACGTGCCAGCTTTAAGGCTACGGAGTTTGAGCGTTAACAGCGTGTAGGCGGTGGTAACTAGTTCCAGCAGGAGATATAAGCCCATCAGCAGCCAAGTTCTTTGGCTACCTGGGTCGCTTTCCCACACAATATAAGCTGACCAGGCACAGCAAATATAAATAACAGTCCAGATGAAGGGAATTGCTGCCTCAAACGTCAGCCACCTCGGACGCTGTAGGCGGTTAAACCATCTGGTATCGTCGGGTGTATTCAAGCCACCGCTTAACGCCACTAGAAGGGCTACAGCCCCAATCACCATCCAAGATCTAATCATTGCCTTACTCTGTGCGAAATCCCACCGATCGCCCCTGTGAAGTCAGCGTCAGTCAACTAAATTGATTGTCCCAAGTTCATGGATTGATGTAATCAGCCATTGGTGTGAACAAGCTTTAGGCACAGTTGATTTTGTTCTAGCGTGAGACTCACAACGCAATTCATTAGGTTCTGGAGGCAATTTTCCTATTTTCTTGAATCTGCTTTGCTTACAAATAACCAGAGTTTACTATCTCTTAATTTTTGACTATTAATCTGGAAAGTGTAAAGGCTGTAGCAATAGCAAATTCACTAAGTATGTACCGTCGTATTTTATTTAGCACGCTCCTGGCACTAAGTAGTTTAGTCACCTCTATTTCAATAGCATCAGCTCAAATAAAGGAACGCAGTATTATCCTTAACTCCAATGGCAACCAATCTTTTGATGTTCTGATCCAACAGGCACAAAATTTGGCAAAAAACTCGATAGAGCAGGAATTTGCAGGAAATCCTGAAATTATGGAGATTTCTATTATAATCTTGGGCGAAAATAAGGGACAGATAGCCCCACTAATCCGTTCGAAGATTTCTCGCTCTCAGTGGGAGAATGACTCTCGAATCGAACGCTGGACTAGATATTTTAGTAATTCGAGAGCACTGTTAGGCTTTTACAATTCTGCTGCTTCATCTAAACCTCAGGGTGATGCCTTACAAGTTAATAGACCAGCTAGGTTCAATCGCGAAGATGACCCTGGTTTTAGAGATGATTAAGTTATTACGCTGTTATTTTTTACGCAATACAAGCAAGTCGGAGCAAGCAAGGTTTTTGGGTTTGTCTATTTTTCCAACATAACCATAGACCTATTTATATAACTACAGCTTCCTAGCTCCTATCGGAAGCTGAATTAAAGTTAATCTACCCAAAGTAGTATTTACTAATAGTCTAGAGAGGCTGGCGATCGCTAATGGATTTGTCAGCGTGTTGTTCACCGATCTCGATTGAATTTAAACACAACAAAATTTAGTATTAACCTCAAGCTTACTTAAACTTAATCTTCTAGAAATAGTATTACTCCGAAGGCTGTACTCACCTATACGCCCATGTCAAGTACCTGTTATTTTTCCTGCGATTTCTAGAAGAGAGAGATTTTCATGTCTAAGTTTACCCGGAGGCAGCTACTTACTTTTTTTGGAGCCAGTGCTGGTGCGGCGGTGCTAGCTCCTGTCATAGGAGAAAAGCGTTTTGGCAGCAGTATTGGCATGGCTGAAGCCGCTGAATCTGTAGTAACGTTCACTCCGGTGCGTCTGCCACATCCTTTACCGATGTACCAACTGCTGCCAAGTTATATGAGAACTCCAAACAATCAGGAGTTTACTTTTCAGCCATCTATCAATACTCGGTTACCAGGATATGAGATTGTAGATGACGTTGTCGTGCCACCTGAATATGAACGTTATGTGCTTGTGAGGTGGGGCGATCGCGTTTTTCCCAATTCTGAAGACTACTTTGGCTACAACTGCGATTTCACCAGCTTTATTCCCCTTGACAATAACCCTAACCCTTTGGAAGGGATTCTCTGGGTAAATCACGAATACATCTCCTACCCATTTTCTACCCTTGTCCCAGAGGCTCCTTCTGATGTAGCGGGATTCCCAACCTCATATCCCCTAGTGATTGGGCGACCTTTACCAGCCACCAGAACCATTGAAGTTGATGGTGAGTTCATGTACAACATGGGTGGCTCTATCGTGACTATTACTAGACGCGGCAACCCTAATGGACGTTTTGCTGTTGTTAGAGGAAACTCCCTGAATCGACGCATTCATGGTCTTTCCGGACTGGGGATTAACGCTCAAAGGACTGATGCCTATCGAGCCGTCACGGCTTGGGGACCGAGAAGCTATCAGCAAGGGGATCAAAACTATCTAATTGGTACCGGTTCTGCTGCAACCCAGGTTTTCCCTCTCAGTTCAGATGGATTAGGAAATCGAATTATTGGAACTGCCTTCAACTGCTCTGGCGGCACCACTCCCTGGGGAACTGTCTTGTCTGCTGAGGAAAACTTCCAGGGAAGTTCAGGCTTTTTTGTTGGGGTTACAGAGCCTGTCTCGCCCAATGGTACTCAGACGAGCTACACCGCAGGTACCACTGGAGCGACATTTGGTCTAGTGGGTGAAAAATACGGCTGGATGGTGGAAGTTGACCCCGCTAACCCCAGCCTCCGCCCTAGGAAGCACACGGCGTTGGGTCGTTTCCGCCATGAGAACATCGCCTTTCGCGTGGAGGCTGGGCAACGCTTAGTTGCCTACATGGGTGATGACCGACGCGGAGGACACACCTGGAAATTCGTCAGCTCAGGCATAGTCAGTTCCCCAACCAATAAATCAAACAGTAGCTTGTTGGAAAACGGCACCCTGTACGTTGCCCGTTATAACCCCGACGGCACGGGTGAGTGGATTCCCCTACTATTGACTAGCCCCACGAATCCGATTCCACCATCTGTTCTTGCCTCAGTGGAAATTGCCGCTACTGGCAGCGCTACCAGGAATGGTCGCTTGCCACTACCCAGCCGTCTCGGTATTGCAGGTCAAACTGCAAATGGTGGTTTATTCAACGTTGAAACGACCAATCAAGCAACAGCTTTGCCCGGTTATACCAATAAGACGCTGGCCAACTTCTACACCAGCCAAGGTGCTGTGCTTTGCGATGCCTTTTTGGCTGCCAATCTGATTGGAGGAACTCCTACCGCTCGTCCCGAAGACATTGAAGTCCATCCGACAACTAAGGCAGTTTACATTGCCTATACGGATGGTGCCCCCGGTGGTGATGGATATCCTGATTCTCGAATCTTTGTGGTTGCCAAGTACAGCCGTGCCGTCAGCGCCGCACAGCCCTCTGGAGAACTCTTTAAGATAATCGAAAACAGTCCCGATGGCACGGGAACCACTTTCCGTTGGCAGCGATTGGCTAAAGGTGGGGAAGCCGGAGCACAACCCGGATCGGGTTTTGCCAATGTGGATAACTTGGCATTTGACAACCAAGGCAATGTCTGGGGCGTCACGGATATGTCAACTAGTGCCCACAATGGTTTCGATGTCGGTGCTGCCGCACGACTAAAATCCATAGACCATACAGTCATTGGCGCTACACCCGAGCCTATAGGTACTAACCTAAATGTCGAGACGTCCAGCCTCATCGGGGTTTTTGGCAATAACTGGATGTTTTGCATTCCCATGAGTGGAGCGTATGCCGGACAAATCGTACCGTTTGCCTATGGTCCACCTCGCTGCGAGTTTACAGGTCCAACGTTCGTAGGCGATACGCTGATCCTATCGGTGCAGCATCCGGGTGAAGACTGCCCATTCGCTCCCCAGGTTACGCTAAGCCGAACTATCGAGATGCTGGACTTAAATGGCACCCTGTTTAATCAAATACGCAATGTCCCTCGTGGCAGTAATTGGCCCAGTAATATAGAGGGCAATCCTGGGGGACCACCCCGTCCTTCCGTGGTTCTTATCAAACGGAAAAAATCATTTGGCGGCACGTTCCTGTGATAGGAACTGACATCAAGACCGAAAATTTCTGTTCTTAGGTAGGACGCTGGCGATCGCCTATAGCTTTGCCAGCGTCCTGTTTTTAGACTCTCTCCCAGGCTCAGGCGATCGCGTCTTCATCAGATGACTCAAGCAGCTGCTGTAGTCTCTCGATCAGAGCTAGAATCTGCTGGTAAGCTATTGCATTGCCCTGCTCATCAAAGCGTTGTGAAGCCATTTTTAAATCTGATAATGCCGCTTGTTGATATCCAAGCTCGTGCCGGATTAGACCTCGGTTAACATAAGCTTCGGCATGGTTAGGGTCAAGTTGTAGGGCGATTGTAAAATCTCGAATAGCACCGGATAAGTCACCCTTTTGATGACAGGCGCAGGCTCGGTTGTAGAAAGCTCTGTGATTACTAGTCTTTAGACTAATTGCCGAGGAGAAGTCAGCGATCGCTCCTTGTGTATTCTCCAACATCAGTTGAGCTAAACCTCTGTCGTTGTATATATCTGTCATTGACGATTTGGAACGATTGTGACTGTTATGTAAGGCTTGGTTATAATCAGCGATCGCTGCCTCATAGTCTTTTAGATCAAAACGCGCTAATCCTCGATTGTAATAGGCACGAAAATCATTACTATTGCGTTCAATAACCTGATTGTATTCAGAGATAGCTGCTTGATAATTACCAAGTCGATAGTGTATTAGCCCTCGGTTGAGATAAGCTTCCGTATTTTCGGGATTTCGTAGTAGTGAAGCCGTACAATCTTCAGTGGCTTTGGCGTAATCTCCAAGCTGAATCTGAACTAAACATCGATTACTATAAGCCGCCGCAAAATCGGCGTTTAGCTGAATCGCCTGAGTAAAATTCTTAATAGCTTGTTCATAGTTGTTATTTTGAGTCTCCTCTACGCCCAACGTGAAAAACTCGATCGCGCTCATTGGCATAACAGCTATGACAGCGGCTTGAGCTTTTGCCGATAAAGGCAAAACAATCAGTACTACCGCAATGCCGAAGCTGAGAAAGATTCGGTAAAAGAAGTTCATATATTCAGGAAAATATTTAGCTAATATCGTATTCATCTATGTTGTACACAACTAATAAGTAGGTGGACATAAATAAACTCAACATAGTTGTAGTGGTGGGCAGTGTCACCGTGCCCTCAGGGATTGAATTACAAGATTTGGTACGCACTGATCACCCTACGTTTAATTTTGTGGGAGCATCCCGTTTTTGCAAAAGTACCTGGCGATTGAAATCGCGGCTATACAAACGATGTCCGCCTGCGCGGACTGTCTTAAAACCCTTGCCTTGCGCGTGCGAGTTTGTATAGCCTCAGACTTCGACACTGTAGGCAATTTGCAACGCCAGGGATGCACCAAATTTTGTCCACTTACTTAATGAAAACTTCTGTTAATTGCTAATTTCCTTTTAGCGATTAGCAATTAGCAAAAAATGGAGTACATAGCAGTTCTTACATGAATGAGTTACACCAGAAGTCTGTAGTATTAAGGCTTTCTAGCTTTAAGGATGTACCTCGCCTAATGGAGAACCGCTGTATTTGTATCAGGAATTTAGAAAATTGGTATGAATTCCCACTCCCTACTTACTGACAGATTACTCGCTTTAATTTAGAGCCAGCCCTTCTCGGATTTCTCTAGAACATAAGTGGCAACATCTTCAATTTGCTCAGTAGTCAAGCGTCCCTTGAAAGCAGGCATAGCATTTTTACCATTGGTTACCTGAGTAACGATCGCATCTAACGAGTTCATGTTGTACTTGGCAAGATCATCTTTTTTCAAGCTTTTATTTGCCATAATCACGTTACGTCCACCAGCATGACAGGCAGCACAATTGGCACTAAAGATTTTGGCTCCGCTTGCTGCATCAGCAGCGAGAGCAGGACGCCCTAAAGTGAAAGTGAACAGGGTTAGAGCGATCCATAGAACTGACAGAATTTTTTTCAATTGAGTTATTCTCCTCTCAAAACGGCAGTAAATATAGTAAATTGATTTGCATTTAAATTGCTTATAATTTGTTTTTTAATTGTTAGCTTAGAGTTTTGCTCTCGCCAACCCCCCTTAAAAAGGAGGACTAAGCAAAAGTTGTACATCGCGTCTTTCTAAGAACTAACAACGTTCAAATATCCTGCTAATTAAATACACACCAACTTCCGCTCTATTTTGGGTGAAGCAACAAGATGCCGTCAAAAGACAGGCTGTCAAACTTTAATATAACGGCGGGTAGCTGTAGCTCACATTGACCCCTCAAAAGAAGAGCTAATGCATGATTTAGCCGATCATTACCCGGCTGATGCTCAAATCCAGGTGAGTGATACAGGAAAAGGCATCAATAACTGCTTATGCTGGAGAAGCTGACTACACCCAAGCCCTTACCGCCTGTTTCACCAAGCATGTCGCCAAGCCAGTAGAGCCAAGTGAATTAGCTACAGTAGTTGCTGGTCTGACAATTGGCAACATTAATGTGTAACACTGAGATGCCAACCCTAACGGCTATTGAACCAACGCCGACTCTTTAGAGTCTATATACATGAAGCTGCCCTAGGGTTTATTTGTTTGACTTTTGACTTTACTTAACTCATGACTCCTCTGCCCAATCACCGTCCTAAACAACTTTCCCTCGGTCCTTTGGAAACAGAGATTTTGGATATCGTTTGGGAACTCGGTTCTGCCACTGTTAAGGATGTGCATGAACGGATTTTGGCTGACCCTGATCGGGAGTTAGCCTATACCTCAGTCACTACAGTACTACGTCGCTTGACTCAAAAAGGCTGGCTAACTTGTGAGAAGCAAGAGCGTGCTTTCTCCTGGAAACCTTTGGTATCTCGCCAAGAGGCACAAGTCATAAAATCCCACGATCAGCTCAACCGATTTCTAGCTGTCAGCAATCCGGATGTCGTTGCTGCCTTTGCCGATAGCCTTGATGCTGCCAGTTTAGAACAAATTCAAGCGATCGCACTTCGCCTTCAAGCAGCACGTCGAGCTAGAGAGGAGGCACAATAATGCATCTAATGATGATTCTGGCAGCATTGAGCTTAGCGTTGTTACTAAGATTTAGTGGGTTTGAACCAACCGGAACCTGGACACAACGTTGGCAACGAGCACTGTTATTATTTCTCTTACCCCCTCTGCTACTTCTAATGACAGCGATCGCTGTACTTTGTATGGGACCGCAGGGACAAATGATTGGTCTACATACTGACTGGTTCAGCTATTGTCTGGTAGTAAGCGGCGTAACTTTAGCCCTAGTTTTTTGCTTAACATTAGCAGCTGAAGGTTGGCAGTCTCTACAACACATTCGCACCTATCCCCAGATTGACCTTGAAGGTCGATCCGTTCGTCTTCTCGATAGTCCACTTTTATATAGTGCCCAGATCGGCTTTTGGCAGCCTGAATTAATTATTAGTCAGGGACTTTTACAGACACTAAAAACTGAGCATCTCGAAGCTGTCTTAACCCATGAACAAGCTCATTCCTATTATCGGGATACGTTCTGGTTTTTCTGGCTGGGTTGGCTGCGTCGGCTAACTGGCTGGTTACCCAATACAGAATCATTGTGGCAAGAACTACTGGTATTGCGAGAACTCCGCGCTGATCGCTGGGCGGCTCAAAAAGTAGATGCCCTACTTTTGGCAGAATCACTGCTTATAGTGATAAGCACTTCGGTCATGGTATCGGAACCCTTCTCTGCCGCGTTTAGCTGTGCTGTAGTTCGAAATCGCTTTCAGGAGAGGATTTCTGCCCTTTTAGAAGAGCCAGAGGTTCCTGTTCAATCAAGTTCGTGGACTTGGTGTTGGGTATTGTTAGCGTTGCTCCCTTTAATAGCTGTGCCGTTTCATAGTTGAAGAACTTGAGCACTTTTGCGATCGCTCTGGTCGGCTGCCTGATTCAGCTACCTTGGCAGGAAAATTCATTGCAAAACGACCTAGAAACTGATCAGTTTATCTAATGGTTATCTACTAAACAGGTTATCTAATGGTTATCTACCAAACAGGTGAGTTAAATTTTGTATAGTTAAAATATCATAAAAAAATCAGTAGGTGGTGGCAACAAGCTTTTTCTTAAAAAAGTTGCTAACTATGTATTTTTGACTGGAGTCGAGCACGTTAAACAAATCGTAAAGCCTGGGTAGGGTGGGGTGCTCTACTCAATCTAGTAATTGCTGATAAGAAAATATTAACTATACAAAAAATTATTTCTCGAAGCAACACTCAAGCGGCTTGATTCTCAACAATCACTGTGATTACCAACGCTAGCCGATTTCCCAGAGAGTGCCAGATTCACACATCAACCCAATACTGCCCTGAGTGGAACCAAAAGCATGTATTTAAACCATAAATTTGCTGATTCGGCTACTGCTAAAATCCAGGCAGTACAGCCATCAACTCAAAAGAGAAATTTTTTCCAATTTCTGCTCTTATGTGTAGTTTTGCCCTTGCCTTTTTTGACTGGATGTAATTTTTTAGGTAAAACCGAAGCAGAAGCCCAATCGACACCTTCTCGCTCGAAACAGGGGGAAGGTAGTACATCGGTGGATGTGGCGATCGCTAAGCCAGGATTACTACAGGAACCAATGAAGTACTCAGGCACCACTAGACCCGTGCGAGAAGTCTCACTACGTGCCCAAGTCGAAGGCAGACTGCTAAACATCAACGTGGATACCGGTGATGCCGTCAAGCAGGGTCAAATTCTCGTTCAGGTAGATGACGCCATATTGATGACAACGCTGAGCCAGGAGCAAGCCGAACTAGCAGCGCTTGAGTCAGAAGTAGCACGCGCTGAGAGTCAAGTCAGTAATGCTCGTGCTAAAGCCGAACAAGCGAGAGTACAACTCAACCAAGCACGGGCGGACGCAGCAAGAAGGGCTACCCTTGGGAATCAAGGCGCGATTTCCAAGCAAGAAGCCGAACTGGCTCAAACCGCTGCCCAAACTGCTGAACAGAGTCTGCGCTCTGCTCTTGAACAAATCAGTACAGAACAAAAAGCAGTATCTGCTGCTCAACGCCGAGTGGACGCACAACGAGCTGCTGTTGCTCAGGCAGGAGAACGTCGCTCCTACGCTCTACTCGCCTCCCCCATCAATGGCGTTGTCTTGGAAAAGGTAACCGAACCAGGGAATTTGGTACAACCCGGAGGTGAAATCCTCAAGCTAGGGGATTTCAGCCAGGTGAAAGTAATGATTTTCGTTTCCGATATACAGCTGTCAGAAATCCGGCTTGGGCAGTCAGCGCAGGTAACGTTAGATGCCTTTAAGAATGAGCCTCTTTCCGGGCGAGTTACTCGCATTTCTCCAGCCGCTGATCCAACAGCCCGACAGATACCTGTAGAAATTACCATTCCCAATAGCAATGGTCAGATTGGTAGTGGGCTACGGGCAGAAGTGAGCTTTGAGTCAAGAACCGCCCCCCGTGTTGTTGTACCACAAACAGCGCTGCAAGAAGAAGGACAGCAGGGCAGCAGGGCAGCAGGGCAGCAAGGCAGCAAGGCAGCAGGAGAGCAAGGCAGCAGGGCAGCACGGGAACAGGGCAGTAAGGCAGCAGAGCAGCAAGGCAGCAATCCAAAATCCAATCAGGGAATGGTATTTGTTGTAACAGGTCAAGGTGCCCAAGCCAAAGTACAAGCTCGTCCTGTGCAAGTGGGGGCTCGCGCTAATGGTCAAGTGGAAATTCTATCAGGGTTGCGACCAGGAGAACGGTTTGTCGCCCGTACTGGCAAGCCTCTAAAAGACGGTGCTCCAGTGCGATTAAGTGTTTTGTCAGAAAAGTAGCCAGTGGTGAGTAGTCAGTGGTCAGTGGCAACGAACAACAGACATTGAATAATGAACAACGGTAACGGACATCACAAAACGGGTGGATTTAGCGTGAGTGCGATCGCTATCCGCCAACATATCGGCACCTTCGTACTCACGGTAATGGTAGTGGTGCTGGGAATTTTCTTCCTCACACAACTTCAAGTTGATTTGTTGCCATCAATTACCTACCCCCGGATTGGCGTGCGGTTGAATGCGCCTGGAATCTCACCCGAGGTGGCAGTGGATGAAATCACCAGACCCCTGGAAGAAGCGCTGAGTGCGACTGAGGGAGTGGTGCAAGTTTATTCCCAAACCCGTGAAGGACAGGTGAGTGTAGACTTATTCTTCCAACCGGGAGGCGATATCGACCAAGCACTCAACGACGCCACGGCTGCCTTTAACCGGGCACGCGGCAACCTTCCGGATACGATTGAAGAGCCCCGCCTGTTCAAAGTTGACCCCTCCCAACTACCCGTTTACGAACTAGCACTGCAATCTTCCTCTCTGCGAGATGTGGAGTTGCGGGTGTTTGCTGATGAAGAATTTTCTCGCGAACTCGGTGTGGTGAATGGTGTTGCCTCCGTAGATGTTTCAGGTGGTGTTGCAGAAGAAATAGGAGTCAACATTGACTTGAGGCGCTTGCAAGCTCAGGGAGTTGCTTTGAATGATGTCTTAACTGCCCTGAGAGAGCGTAACATTGATATCTCCGGTGGTCGTTTGCAAGGCGAGAATTCAGAGCCACTAACGCGCACGGTTGGACGATTTCGCAATGCCGATGAAATCCGTAACCTTTCTTTTGAGGTATCTGCTGCTTCCCCTGCCTCCCCTGCCTCCCCTGCCTCCTCTCTTCCTGCTCGTCGCGTCTACTTGCGGGAGTTTGCCGAAGTCATTGATGGCACCGAAGAGCAACGAGTGTTTGTTTCCCTCAATGGGGAACCAGCCGTCAAAATTAGCATCCAGAAGCAACCTGATGCCAACACGGTAACAGTAGTTGAAGGCATCAAAAATCGCATTGCTCAACTCAGGAAGTCTGGTCTGATTCCAGAGGACATGAAGCTGATTCCTACTCTGGATGAATCAAGATTTATTAGAAATTCCCTCGCGGATGTTATCAATTCAGCAGTTACTGGAGCATTACTTGCAGCCGTAGCGGTTTTGTTCTTTTTAGGGTCGCTCAGGCAAACCTTTATTATCTCCCTGACAATTCCCCTCTGTACGCTGACCGCTATTATCTTGATGAAATTTTTTAACTTGTCCCTCAACGTGTTCAGTTTGGCAGGTCTGACGTTGGGGATTGGTCAGGCGGTTGATACGAGTGTCGTGATCATCGAGAACATTGCCGAACGTACTGGCATGATTCCAAATCAGCTGAAAAAACGACAGTTGAGTTCCAAGGAGATGATCGAAGAATCGATCTCTAGCTCTCAGGAAGTGGAATCGGCAATGGTTGCTGCTACTGGTGCTAACCTAGCGTCTGTTCTGCCGTTTTTGCTGATTGGTGGCTTTTTCTCTCTGCTATTTAATGAGTTAATTCTCACCATTTGCTTTGCCGTGGCTGCTTCACTGTTGGTAGCGCTGACGGTTACTCCGGTACTTACATCCCGCTTGCTAGCGATTCCTTGGTCAAGTCGCGTGAGTCAGTTTTGGCTACTGCGGCAGTTTAACCGTCGATTTGACGATGCGACACACAGCTATAGCCGCATGCTGGCTCTGGTACTGCGTTGGCGATGGGTGTTCACATGCGTCGCCTTTTTAGTTCTCGGTGGCGGCACGGCGGTAATGGCGGGTCAAATTCCCCAAGAAATCCTGCCTCGGATTAGCACGGGACAAGCCAACTTGGTTGCCCAATTCCCTCCCGGTACTACGGTAGATACAAACCGGAAGGTAATGAAAATTGTGGATGACCTTCTCCTCAAACAGCCAGAAACCGAGTATACCTTTACTACCGCCGGAGGATTTCTGTTTGGCAGCAACACCACATCAAACCCTCTACGCAGCTCCAGCACCATCGTACTGAAACAAGGTAGTGATATTGAAGCGTTTGTGGAGCGGGTGACTCAGGAGTTGAACAAACTCAACTTGGTAGAAACTCGTCTACGCCTATCTCCTGGTGAGGTGCGGGGTATTATTCTGAACAACTCACCGGTTCGGGGGGCAGAAGTTGATGTCATCCTGCAAGGGAACGATGAGCGATCGCTAGTTCAGGCTGGGCGTCAAGTCTTAGCAACCTTAGATGAGCGAGTCAAAAGTGCGAGGTTTCGACCCAACGCCGACCCTCGACAACCGGAAATCCAAATTAAACCTGATTGGGAGCGAGTTGCAGCCTTAGGCCTAACCGCGCAAGAAATTGGGAATACCATCCAGACGGCGATCGAAGGTTCAGTGCCAACCCAACTGCAACGAGGCAATCGCTTGGTGGATGTGCGAGTCCAGCTGGAGCAAGAAGCCGCACGACGTGCTTCCCAAATCAGGCAGATCCCGTTGTTTGTGAATGGCAACCGCCCCATCAGCTTAGGAGAAGTCGCCACAATTGAAGAAGGTCAAGCCCCTGGTGAAATTCAACGGATTAACCAGAGGCAGGTTTTCATCGCTGCCGGGAATTTGAGTGAAGGAGTCAGTCTTGGTGATGCCTTAAAAGAAGTCAATGCTGTGCTGGGAACGTTGCAATTACCTCCAGGCGTCACGGTAATACCGAGTTCTGCTGCTCAATCGAATCAACTGCTGCAAGATTCTCTCAAGCTTTTAGGAGCTTTATCAGCGTTCCTAGTATTCGTGGTAATGGCGGTGCAATACAACTCCCTAATTGACCCACTGGTGATTATGTTCACCTTACCACTCGCTTTAGCTGGGGGAATTTTCGGGCTTTACGTTACCAAAACTGCCATTGGTGCCACCGTGTTAGTTGGTGTTGTGTTGTTGGTAGGAATTGTGGTTAATATTGGCATCATTATGGTTGAGCTAGCGAACCAAATCCGAGAACAGGAGGGCGTTGATCGGAAAACTGCAATCCTGAAAGCTGCTCCTCAACGCCTGCGACCGATTATGATGACTACTGTTACCACAGTCTTAGGCTTGTTTCCTTTGGCTCTAGGAATTGGGGAAGGCTCAGAATTCTTACAACCACTGGGCATTGTTGTGTTTTTTGGGATGTCGGTAGCAACAATTCTCGCCTTGTTTATTATTCCCTGCTTCTATGTCATGTTCCACGAGTTTCCTGGAACTGGAAGAGGCAAACGCTCACACAGAAAGCAGCAAGTCATTATGGAAGAGGCATCTTTGGAGACAGTTTCTAGTAGCTCAGTTCACTACTCTGAAAATGGGGAGTGAGGAGTGAGGAGTAGCCAGTAGGAGTAATACCATTTGGTTAAATGTTTGACACTTATCGGTGATTAGGTTTTAGGTGTTAGGTAATAGGTGGTAGGAAGGAATCTACAACCTATTACCGTGAGGATGTGTGTCATTTTTAAGACCAATTGGTATAACAGAGATTTTCAGGACTTCTTGGTAAGGGGACTACAACCAGCAACAGGGAATTACTGAACGCCCAACAAATGGGTTGAGCTGATCGCGGTTTTGTAGTATGTTAGTAGGCTTCTAAAATCTGAACTCCAACTCCTCAGTTAGGATATTAGATGCCTTACTCGTCCTCTCGAATTTTCATGCTACAGGCAAGATGAACCAAGCCCCTACCGCCCTGCTGTCTCTAAGTGTTGCACCGAGTCAGGTATTACGTGGCTCTCAGGCACTGAAACTCTCAGGAGAAGCGATCGCCCGTTTGGGACAACGTCCCTTGGTTGTGGGCGGCGATTCCTTTCGGGATAGCTCCGCTTCACGCACTGTATCATCAATGCGATCGCAAGTGCACTCTGTCCTAGAAAAGCAGCAGCTGAACTCTTGCTTTGCCTCCTATAGTCCTGATTGCAGTGAAGCCTCCCTAGCCTCGCTACGAGAAGCTGTCGCCTCGCACCAAGCTGACTTAATCATCGGCATCGGCGGCGGTAAAGCCTTAGATACAGCCAAACTCCTCGCTTACCAGTGCAAACTTCCTATTGTCACAGTACCGACTTCTGCGGCTACCTGCGCCGCTTGGACGGCTCTATCTAACATATATTCCGACCAGGGAGCTTTTCTGTATGATGTTGCTCTTGACCGTTGCCCAGACTTGCTAGTACTGGATTACGACCTAATTGAGAGTGCGCCACAGCGTACCCTAGTAGCTGGAATTGGTGATGCCTTAGCAAAATGGTACGAAGCCTCTGTCAGCAGTGGCAGTTCTCCTGTAACCTTAATTATTGCCGCAGTACAAGAGGCGAGAGTTTTGCGAGATATTCTCTTTCAAAAATCAGCTGATGCCTTAAAAGAACCAGGCAGTGAAGTTTGGCGGGAAGTGGTCGATGCCACAGTTTTACTGGCTGGTGTGATTGGAGGTTTAGGCGGTGCCCAATGTCGTACCGTCGCGGCTCATGCTGTCCACAATGGCTTAACGCACATTCCGGCAGCTCACAACGCCCTGCATGGTGAGAAAGTCGCCTATGGTATTCTCGTGCAACTGCGTTTAGAAGAAATGCTTCAGGGCAACCAACTAGCCGCCTCAGCACGGCAACAACTACTGAAGTTTTACGACGCGATCGGTTTACCTCAAACTCTCGATGATTTAGGTTTAGGGAACATTACTTTGGCACAATTACGGCAAGCCGCTGAAATTGCCTGTGATGTTCGCTCTGATATTCATCGGCTACCGTTTGAGGTGGTGCCTGAGCAGCTACTGGCGGCAATGGTGTCTACGACAACGCCAGTTGAGAAAAGCCGCAGCCAGCTGAATCTAACAACGGCACTTACGAAGGAACAGACTTGATCGACTGGGAATTGCCCAGTTAGATTGAGGAGCACCTGTCAGTAGAGTGCCGAATCTTGATATTGTTTTGATTATTGAGGAGAGCCTGGTCTTCTAATGAATTTAAGTTGGATCACCCCAGCAGATCGTCTGAGTGCACTGCCGCCCTATGTGTTCGCTCGTTTGGATGAACTGAAGGCAGGTGCCCGCGAACAGGGGCTGGATTTAATTGACTTAGGGATGGGAAATCCCGATGGTTCAGCGCCTGAACCAGTGATCGAAGCGGCGATCGCTGCCCTGAAAAATCCCCTCAACCACGGCTATCCACCATTTGAAGGGACGGCTAGTTTTCGCCGTGCGATCGCCAGTTGGTATCAGCGCCGCTATGATGTTGAGCTTGACCCGGATAGCGAAGCTTTGCCCCTGTTAGGTTCTAAGGAAGGACTAACACACCTTGCCCTAGCCTACATCAATCCAGGTGACGTGGTTTTAGTACCTACTCCTGCCTATCCCGCTCATTTTCGGGGTCCGTTAATTGCTGGTGCTACCGTCCACCCCCTGATTCTAAAGCCTGAAAATGACTGGGTGATTGATTTAGGGGCGATTCCCGACGACGTTGCCCAGCGCGCAAAAATTCTCTACTTTAACTATCCGAGTAATCCCACAACCGCCACGGCTCCCCGCGAATTTTTCAAAGACATCGTTGCTTTTGCGAAAAAGTACGAGATTTTACTCGTCCATGACTTGTGTTATGCCGAACTCGCGTTTGATGGCTATCAGCCTACGAGTTTGCTAGAAATTCCTGGCGCTAAGGAAATAGGCGTCGAGTTTCACACCTTATCGAAAACTTACAACATGGCAGGCTGGCGGGTTGGCTTCGTTGTCGGTAATCGCCATATTATTCAAGGGTTGCGCACACTAAAAACCAATCTGGACTATGGCATCTTTGCCGCTTTGCAAACCGCGGCTGAAACCGCCTTGCAGCTACCTGATGTCTATGTACATGAAGTTCAAGCACGTTACCGCCGCCGTCGTGATTTTCTGATTGAAGGGTTAGGTCAACTGGGTTGGAACATTCCTAAGTCTAAAGCGACCATGTATCTCTGGGTACCTTGCCCGGTGGGAATGGGTTCAACTGACTTTGCCCTCAATGTCTTGCAGAAAACGGGTGTTGTGGTGACACCAGGAAATGCCTTTGGTGTCGCCGGAGAGGGGTATGTGCGGATAAGTTTGATTGCCGAGTGCGATCGCTTACAAGAAGCACTGTCCCGCCTCAAACAAGCCAATATTCGTTATTCAGCCGAAGCTCTCGTCTCCAGTTCAGAGTGATTCCCTACTTATACCAAGTGCGCTCGCTTAGTGAAGTCTAGACAGATTACAAAAAAGCTAGGCTATACTAGCGACCTGATAAGGCACTGGTTACGGGTTCATCATGAAAATAAACAATAGGGTCATTCTAGCAGCCTCCATCTACCTGACTGTCTTGGGCTTGGCTGGAGTTTTTAGTGCAAAGCAACCCGCTAGTGTAGCTGCTCCTAAGGCAGAGCCTCCTCCCAGCAAACAGGCTTCTGATCCGGTTGTAAATACCAAGCTGGTTGCTGCTAATACCAGATTGAGCTTCAAGCTGTTCTCGGAAATCCTCAAGCAACAATCCAACGAGAATATTTTTATCTCTCCGGCTAGCGTGGCGATCGCCCTCGATATGATCTATGGCGGAGCAAATGGCAAAACTCAGCAAGCGATCGCCCAAACTTTAGAACTACAAGGGATGAGTCCTCAGGAAATCAATCAAGCTAACTCTGTCTTGAAAACCAGCCTAAACAATCCCGATCCCAAAGTTCAGCTCTCTATTGCAAATTCCCTCTGGGCTAGGGAAGGTGAACCCTTCAAGCCAGAATTTATGCAAATAATCCAGAATGTCTATCAAGCCGATGTCAAAAAACTCAACTTTGGTCATTCTACGGCTTCATCAATGATCAACAGTTGGGTAAGGCAAAGTACTCAGGGAAAGATAGAAAAAATTGTTGATGAGATTGAACCCAATACTGTTTTTGTCCTGCTCAATGCCATCTACTTCAAAGGAAACTGGACAGAGCCATTTGCTAAAGAGGCAACCCAAAGCCGTCCCTTCAACTTACTTAACGGAACACAAAAGCTGCACCCGATGATGCGTCAGCAGAAGTTGGGCTATTTTCCGTACTACGAGAATGAACTGTTTCGGGCAATCAGCTTGCCCTATGGAAAGGGGAGATTGAGCATGTACATCTTTCTTCCTAACCCAGGAGTCAGCCTCAAAACATTTTACGCGAGTTTGAATGCCGAGAACTGGCACAAATGGATGGATCAGTTCTCCCCTTATGAGGGGGGAATTAATGTTACTCTACCGCGCTTCAAAGTAGAATATACAGTCGAGCTGAAAGAGGCTTTAAAATCTCTGGGGATGGAGATAGCTTTCGGCAAAGAGGCTGATTTCTCAGCAATGACTGCCTCATCTCTTTGGCTTAGTAAGGTGAAACACAAAACTTTTGTGGAAGTTAATGAAGAAGGCACTGAAGCTGCCGCTGTAACTCAGGGCGGTGGGGTAAGATCCGGCCCGATCGAGATGACAATGGATCATCCCTTCTTTTTTGCCATTCGTGACAATCAGACAGAAACAATTCTATTTGTGGGCTCGATTGTCGAACCCAAGGAAAACTAGAAGTAAAGTACTACTTGGATTCTCGCGAATTTTGCTAAAACTCCATTCTCATCATCTCCAAGCCATCCAAACCCATGCAGAAAACACCTATCCTGAAGAGTGTTGCGGCTTACTATTAGGTCAGCGACGTGGTGAGGTGAAAATTCTAATTGAGGTTTTGCCAACACAGAACAGTTGGAACGATGATGCCGCTGATGCCTTCCAATGCATTGATAGTTCAGTTCAACGCTCATCTAGTAAAGCCAACCGTTTCAGCATTGCACCGATAGTGATGCTCAAGGCACAAAAAGACGCACGCGATCGCAACCTCGATATCATCGGGATCTATCACTCTCACCCTGATCATCCAGCCGTTCCTTCGGAATTTGATCGCGCGATCGCTTGGCAACAATACTCGTATATTATTGTTTCCGTTCTACAAAGGAAAGCTTGTGACCTCAAAAGCTGGAGCCTTGATGATGACCATCAGTTCCAACCCGAGGAAACTCTCACCGTCACTCCTCAGCCGAATTGAAAACTTATATTAAGAATCCCAAAATTACACAGACAAGAAGCATTTAGATAGGATAGGAGTCTTGTCTGCACTACCTCGACTGAAATGCTCAATCCCAATCTGGATGAAATCCAGCTGACAAACGAAGAATACGAACGATACTCTCGGCACTTAATCCTGCCAGAAGTTGGACTGGAAGGGCAAAAACGCCTCAAAGCTGCTAGTGTACTGTGCATCGGAACTGGTGGACTTGGTTCACCTCTGTTACTTTACCTCGCAGCTGCGGGAGTTGGGCGTATCGGCATTATTGATTTTGATATCGTCGATAGCTCTAACCTCCAACGTCAGGTGATTCATGGTACTTCCTGGGTAGGCAAACCGAAAATTCAGTCTGCTAAAGACCGGATTCTCGAAATCAACCCCAATTGCCAGGTTGACCTCTATGAAACACGCCTGACTTCCGAGAATGCTCTGGATATTTTAAAGCCTTACGACATCGTAGTGGATGGCACTGACAACTTCCCCACCCGCTACTTAGTCAACGACGCTTGCGTGCTACTCGACAAGCCCAACGTTTACGGTTCCATCTTCCGATTTGAAGGTCAGGCAACAGTCTTTAATTATGAAGGCGGTCCTAACTATCGTGACCTCTACCCGGAACCCCCACCACCAGGAATGGTGCCCTCCTGCGCAGAGGGAGGTGTTTTGGGCATTTTGCCAGGAATTATTGGCGTTATCCAGGCAACGGAAACCGTCAAAATTATTCTGGGTAAAGGCACAACCTTGAGTGGGCGTTTATTGCTGTATGATGCCCTCAATATGAAGTTCCGCGAACTGAAACTTCGACCTAATCCAGTACGCCCAGTAATTGAGAAGTTGATTGATTATGAATTCTTCTGTGGCGTCACGCAAGCGAAAGCAGAGGAGGCTAAACAGCAGATGGCAATCCAAGAGATGACCGTGCAGGAACTCAAGCAACTCCTGGATAGTGGTGCGGATGATTTCCTCTTGCTGGATGTTCGCAATCCCAATGAGTATGAGATTGCCAAGATTCCTGGAGCTGTTCTCGTGCCATTACCAGACATTGAACAGGGGCTTGGTGTTGAACAAGTTAAGGAACTGCTCAACGGTCATCGGTTGATTGCGCATTGTAAGATGGGTGGTCGATCAGCTAAAGCGTTGGGAATTCTCAAAGATGCCGGAATTGAAGGCATCAACGTAAAAGGTGGAATTACTGCCTGGAGTAAGGAAATCGACCCATCGGTGCCTCAGTATTAATCAGGATTTCATTGGCATCTGAATAATAGGACAGTTATAATCTTTGGCTACGATGGCAGCGACGGCACTCGTCGTTGACTCTAGAGATACTGACACTAAAGATAGTGCTGCAAGTACTCACAGACTGGTGATTGAATCTGCGGGGAAACATGCTCCTGTTAGCGCTCCAGACCTAGGTGTACTGCAACTGCTCATTATTTTTAGCGCCGTGGTCATAGTTAAATGCTGGATCAAGTAACTCGGTGGAACCCTCTAGTGATGCTAGGGGGTTTCCATCATTAATAGCTAAAGTGATAAAAATCAGAAGGGTTTTGGGAGGAGGCTAGCCAATATGTAAGCAACTAGACCAGCTAACAAAGCGAGTCCTACCCATGCGACTAAACCACTCCATCTGAGGCGTCCTCTTCCGTCATGCAGTTCAAAGAAGCGGTCTAGAGAAAGTGTAGGCTTTTTCTTACTTGGACTACGTGCAGATAGTTCTAAAAGCATTGCGTTAAAGCCATCGTCCTCCTCCTCCTCGTTATCTATTGATGGGGTGGATGGGACAGACATAGACTCAGATGAGTCAGATACTTCTATGGGTTTATCAAGGTAGCTTTTAACGGCTTCAATAATAAACTTGGACTTATTCCAACCTAAGTCTTCACACTGCTCTTCTATTTGTTTGTGTAATTCGTCGGGCACACGTACCCAAAATCGACCCATTGTTTTGTAAGCCAATCAGCCCTTCATTGCCGAAGCTTAGCTTAACGCTTTATCTACCGACAAGCAGGAACATTAGCTTTTATAGCGGTTCTCAGTGCTAAGGGGAGGGTTGGGGCGGGGTGAAACGGCTTGGTGCAAGACTCCCGATGAGAAAAGCGCTCACAACAAAGGATGAAAATATGATAGATTTCGCCTAAATCATCTGGTAGACGAGGTCGGAACATCAGTAGTGCTGCCGAGCTTGAGTGCAAGACTGACCTGGATGCCCGTTGGCACAGCTAAATGTGGAACCCACCGTAGTTAGTGGGAAGCACGTAAGACAGAATCTAGAAAATTCAGGGTATCCAACCAGATGTGAGTCGAATCGGGGGAGTAGAACATGGAAGTCACGAATCCCAATTGTGCGGGGCTAGACGTACACAAAAAGACAGTGGTTGCCTGTTGTCTGACCATGGGAACTACTGGAAAACTCGAACAACAAACCCGAACTTTCAGCACCATGAGTCAGGAGTTACTCCAACTCAGTGACTGGTTGAGTAGCAAAGGCGTGACTCAAGTGGCGATGGAAAGTACAGGGGAATACTGGAAACCTGTGTACAATCTGCTCGAAGCCAGCTTTGAGGTCTTGGTAGTCAATGCTCAGCACATTAAAAATGTGCCGGGTCGCAAAACCGATGTCAAAGATGCGGAATGGATTGCCCAACTGCTACGTCACGGCTTACTACGTGGCAGTTTCATTCCGCCTTTACCTCAACGAGATTTAAGAGACTTAACCCGTAGCCGTACCAACTTGGTCACAGAAAAAGTCACAGTAGTCAATCGCCTACAAAAAGTTCTCGAATGGGCTAACCTCAAACTTGCCAGTGTGGTCAGCGACATCAATGGCGTCTCAGCTAGAAAGATGCTAGCTGCGCTAGTCAGTGGTACTGAAGATAGCAAAGCTTTGGCAGATTTAGCCGTGGGAAGCTTGCAACACAAACGTCAACAGTTGGAGCAAGCCTTAAGCGGACGAGTGCGAGAACACCATCGTTTTTTGATTGCTTCTCATTTGAGTCATCTTGACTTTCTCGAAGCCCAAATTGCTGGGTTTGATAGCAGGATTACTCAACACCTAAGCACTCAAACTCCCCTATGTCCTCCACTAACACCATCGCCACCCAGCCCACCGCAACGTTCCTCAACCCCTGACACCTCATCTCCTCTCAACCCGCTTTCTTGGGAGGAGGCGGTTAAGCTGTTGGATAGCATTCCCGGCGTGGCACGCCGTACTGCCGAATTGCTCTTAGCCGAAATTGGCTTGGATATGAGCCGCTTTCCCACGGCTGGTCATTTAGCCAAGTGGGCCAGACTTTGTCCTGGCAACTATGAGAGTGCGGGTAAACGGCTCTCTGGCAGCACCGGTTCAGGTAATCAGTGGCTACGTAGTGGACTTGTCCAAGCGGCTCAGGCGGCGGTTCGCTGCAAGGGTACTTATCTGGCTAGTGTGTTTCGTCGCTTAGCCTCCCGGCGGGGGAGGAACAAAGCGATTGTTGCGGTTGCCCATCGTCTGTTAAAGGCAGCTTACTACATCCTCACCAAACGAGAACCCTATAAGGACTTAGGTGCTAACTACTTGAACCACAAGGGTAAGGAGCATTTGCTTACTCGCCTTTGCCGTAGCATCAAGCAACTCGGTTACCAGGTCAATTTGCAACTCCCCTCCCCTCCCACGGTTTGAACTGTTACTCAGGTACTCTTTCAAGACAGATGTGAGGAGAATCAAGCTTCCCCTCTCAAGAGCAGGAGCTAGAAGCAACAAGCTCAGCAATGGCAGCGTTCATAGTTCATTGAAACTGTTTTTGGAACTCAACGAACCATGAACACTGCGCCATGAACGTTTAAGCTGTCGGTTTTGGTAGTTGGGCGAAGCTTTCTGGGTAGATGTCAATTGCCATTTGTTCATCATCGCGGGTAGCGAGCGATCGCTGCACCTGACCCAAGAACAACGGCTTAGAGACGCCAGGTTCTGGGTGAACAATGGTACGTGCCCGAATGATCATCTGATTATCTACCCCACCCAAGCGTCCGTAAGAAAATAAATTACTAGCCGCTTGACGAAGCGTCGCCTCCAGTTCGGATTGAGTTATGTTAGGCGGCACAGCAATTACGGTTTGAGTACTGCCGGTGTCGTAAACCACAGAAAAGTGAACGGCACCCGGAATTGCCGTGCGGGTAATGGGTACAAGACTGAGGGCAAATAAACCGCAAGTGAGAACACCCATGAAACCAGTAGTTCCCACCAGCCGAAAGCGAGTGCCCCATTTGAAAATAAACCCTAGTACAGCGATAACGCCACTGACTAGGGTAAGAATGCCTGCCCACTGGGCAAAGGTGAGAAATGCAGCTGTTGTTTGCATAGTTTCGATAGCTCAGGGCACTGTACTAGACCCTACAGGACGTTTGTGTGTTGTTAACTTTTTTCCATCCTATCAGCCTGGCTTTCTCCTGTATTGTGCCCAATCGTTACTTAGAGAGTCTTTTTTGATTAGAAAAACGCAGTGGAGAGTAGGGACGATGGGATGATGTATTTTGTCTCACTCTAGGTTAGATTTTAAGCTCCTGTTTAAAAACAGGAATAGCAATAAAAATTTGTGTGGAACACAAGCGATCGCACTAACTCAGCAAACATTGAAAATAAACTTTAGCTCCCAAAAGGAGGTTTCGCTTTAAGCGGGATTGTAGTAGTTAAGTAGTCCATCAATAGGCAGATGAAAGCCCAAAACGACTCGACCTATCACGATGAGAGCAAGTAATGCTACCAGCAGCATCGTCGCCAGAATGTCTAGCTTCATACCACCTAGTCCCTCACGCCAGAGTCCATAATTTACTGCCAGGTAGTACAACAAGTCATTAAGTGCAACAGCGATAATCGCCCCAGGAACTTTCAGAAGGGTATATCCAAACCAGACTCCAAGGGAAGTGCAAACAAACCTAGTAAAGTTAGCGAGGGTTGAATACTGAGGCTTCCCAATGGCAAACAGGGATGGTTCATTCGTATTGCACAGCAGTCGAGGCCAAATGCCTACAGCCAGGATCGGCAGCATCCAGGCAGCATCCCAGTACCTCTTGTCATACAAAACCTTGATCAGGACATCCCCGAAGCTAGCCAGCAATGCCAAGCCTACTGCCAAGGCGAGTAGGATAGGCTTGCGGTTGTGATTGAGCTTGGCACGAAGTTCTTCACGAGGAAGGTCAGCAAATTTAGAAATAGCAGGAAAAATCACCTTACCGTTGATCGCCATAGTAACGGAGCGTGGCAGATCAGCGAACGTCATGGCGATGCCATAGATACCCAACAGCTCGAATGACAGCAATTTACCGAAAATGAGTCGATCTGCTTGCTCACCAAAAAATGTGATAGCTGTTGAAAGAAATATCCACTTCCCGAAGGAAAGAAGCTCCTTAGCTGATTCCTTGTCCCAAGTAAAGCGGTTCCACGAGTTGGGCATCAACTGGTAACTCCACACCAGTCCCATGATTTCCGAGGCAAGAGTTCCAACAACGAGAGCCCAGATTGTCTTATTGATGAACATCGCCCACAGAATCGTCACTAGCAGGGAGATAAACTGCCTTCCGAATTCATAAAGTGACAACTTCCGGACATCGATGTGGCGGTTTAGCGTGAAATAAGCAGTGGAATTGAAGCCGGAAATAAGCGCTGTTAGAGCTACTGTGGGGAGCAACCATCGTAACTGTGGCTCGTTATAGAACTGGGCAACGGGCCAAGCGAGCAACAAGGAACAAAGCCACAAAACTCCACCACGAGCCACTTGTAAAGTCCAAGCGGTATTGAGAAACGCGGGCTCATCCCCGCGCTTATTTTGGACGATGCTTGTACCAATGCCGATGTCTGAGAATAGGTGCAAAGCCGTGATGAAGACGTAGACCAAGGTCATGAGTCCAAACAATCTTGGCTCAAGCAGGCGAGTCAGAACCAGGTTTCCGCCGAGTCGCAGAACCTGACTCGCTCCATAGCCGGCAATTGTCCAGAGTGTTCCACGGATAGCAAGCTTTTTAACTGATGTCATGATTACTTGAGTAAGTCGAGAAGCCGGACTGTAGCGATTGTCAATTTAAGTTTAGTGGAATCGTTGAGAGCATTTTCTCATCAATGGTGGAAGCCTCACCCTATTGTGCACCCCGACAGGGTGATACTTCCACCATAATTTTCACGTTTAAGACATTCGTTCAGTCCTTACTAAAGCAATAAGAAAAGTTACATTTGAGACGCCCGATCTTTTTTGATTGAATTAGTCGCATAACGGCTCCAATCACCTAGCTGTTGTTTGATCGATCGCCAGTAAGGACCTATTGATGATTCCCCAAACGCAATGCGTAACCTTTTCATGATGCCCACCGGCGGCTGTCCATAATAGAGAGCTTTAGATGGGATTGGCTCGGCGTCAGAGTCTCCCACGTTCATGAAACGTTCAATTTTTTGGCGGGCTAGGTATTTTTCACGAGTCATTTTCAAGCGCTCTCCATGAGTATTTGTGTGAAATACTGTCCAGTTTGGGTCTTCAACCTTGCATAAAGTGTACTGGTTGTGCCGTTGTATGTACTGCTCCATTGCAACCTCAAACAAATATCGGCTCTGATTTGTTGCCTCTGCTGGATTCTCACCCTTAAATCCAGAAATAATATAAGAACCTGCAAATTCGTGGATGGCTTTCATGAAGGTAATCCGCTTCATTAGAGCAAAGTTCAGGCTACACTTGTGGCTAAAATACCAACCGGGGCAAGCATCATGATGTTTTGATGGGAGGTTAAATGCGCCACTGATCGCAAAAACATCCTCCCGCTCAAGATGATTGATAGATTCTTCTAGCCAGTTATCATGCCCGTCTTTATAGGGCAGGGTATCAGAATGAAACCACAATATGTAAGGTTTACTAGCGATCGCTGCTGCTGTGTACTCCTGGATATAGCCTGTTTCACTTCCACCGTAATTGTCTTCATGATCGGCCTGAATTAGCTGTAATTTGTCAATCAAACCTTCTTGATACAGCTTCCAGTAAATAGCATGGGTTTCGGCGTCGCTTCCGCAGTCAATGACTACAACCTCACCGGGTTTACCACCCAAAAAGCGAAACCAATCGAGAAGAATATCTCTAATTACTAGCCCATCTCCGAATATATTCGTCACTAGAGATAAATTCTCTAAATTGCTCATTGAGTCGCCCATATTTTACTACCTCAAGTCTCAGGATTTTTACAATGTTCTCGTTTCAGACTTAACACCTCAACCTTAAGCAACAATTAAGGCTAGTTTATCCACCAATGACAGCTTTGCTGTCATCAATGAAAATTTGACAAATGAGTTAAGTTCAAACGTTCTCTCTATTCGCAATAACTATTGCTAGCTCAACTTCCTACTTGGGAATAATGAGTCTACAGCTTCAGAGGGTTTAACATGATTCAAAGTAGCTGTGATGCTATATAGCTACGATTCAGGTGTGGGAGCTATTATTAATCGCTGCAACTTGAATTTCGATATTACTCTGAACATTTTTACTAGCCTAGACTGACTAGAAAAACCCAAAGCTAACTCCTAGAAACAGTAACCTAAACACCTATTTTTCGAATTACAACCCGACCAGATTATAGGAAAACCTCCGCTTTAAGATTAATGAGGTTTCCAGTTCTAGTACTGGGAATTGGAAGTTTTGAGAGTCCCAATCCTCTAAAATAGGTGTATTGATTATGTTCCTCAGCCCTCAAGATGAGCCTAATTTCTCCTCACCTACCTTTAAAAGGGAGAGGAAATGTTCACTGAGCCTCTTGAAAACAGTTAAGTTAATTCTTGACGATCAGTGTTATTAATGAATACCTTGAGAATCTTTCTAAGCAATGATGAGTAAGCTTAGGGGGGAGTTTCTCCAACTTCCGCCATCTCATTGAAGTTCACCATGGGAGCAAACAAGTAACTACTGCCCCTATTCTTGTGACGGCTTTCCTGTATCCAGTTTTTTTGATTCACTGTAATCACAATTTAGAAGCCTGATCTAGATACTAAAAAGGCGCTTATTTCTACTTAAACATAAATTAAAGGTAATTGGCAACTGATTTGAAACCTTTAAAATAAATTCATCAAAAATTTACATTTAAGCAGAGTATTCTGGTCATCAAGAAATAATTCCTAGGCTGTCTTTGTAGTGTAAGTCTCTACAGCAAGAGGTTTAGATAAGTCAAAAAGCTAGCAACTAATAACTACCTAAGTGATGTTAGGGTAAGACGATACTAATAGATTTAGGGTGAGATTGATGTGGTAAGATCACATTAAAACTCATTTAGTCATCTCCCCAGGGGATGATATCTTTAATTCCAGACTTCTATCTAAGGGTAGGATGACTCTCCCTAAAGTTGCAGATTAAGATTCTTTACTAATTACCTATTGCAAAGCGTTCAGACTATCTACCAACTTGCGGGGAGGAATACAGCATGGGTGTTGCTGGACGAGGGTTCAATCAGGTTAAAACGACCTCTCCGCAAGAAACTGGCTCAAAATTAAGTTGGGCACTACCTCCAACTTGGTTACGGTTTATAGTTATTGTCTTATTAGTACTGGGTATATTTTTTCGATTTGCCAATCTCGACAGGAAAATCTACTGGATTGACGAGACTTATACCTCATTCCGAGTTTCTGGCTACACTGAGCAAGACATAAGTGCGGAAGTCTCTAAGACTAAGATTTTTACAAACGAAGGATTACAGAAGTATCAACGCCTTAATTCAGAAAAAACTGTAGTTGATACCGTTAAAGGTTTGGTTGCAGAAGAACCCCAGCTAACACCTCTCTATTTCGTGACGGTACGACATTGGGCAAAGTTGCTTGGGAATGCGATCGCATCAATGAGAAGCTTCTCAGCCTTTACCAGTTTGCTAGTGTTTCCTTTAGTCCATTGGCTGTGCCTGGAGCTATTTGAGTCATCCCTAGTGGGTTGGATCGCGATCACCTTAATCGCTGTTTCCCCTTTCCATATAGTGTATGCTCAGGAAGCCCGGCCATACACCTTATGGGCTGTCACTATTCTCCTATCAAGCGCATCCCTGCTACGGGCAATACGTGTCCAAACGAAGCTTAGTTGGGGCATGTACGCAGCAACCGTTGCGTTAGGACTTTACTCTTTTCTATTTTCCGCCTTTGTTGCCATCAGTCATGCCATTTATGTTGCAGGCATCGAGCGCTTCCGATTCACTAAAACCCTGAAAGCTTATCTACTTGCCACTAGTGTTGGATTCCTCGCTTTCTTGCCATGGATTGTCATTGTAATTACTTACTTACCACGAATTATCAGAGCAACTCCAGAGCAAAGTGGAAGCAATAGAGTATCTATCTTATCTCTTGGTAAAGCTTGGTTAGGAAACATCAGCCGTGATTTTTTTGATTTGGGTTTGCACGGTGATGGTTTATTAGATTCTTCGTTGCCTCTTTTGATCACTACGCTTGTCATCATAGTTGCATTACTGACTCTAATAGGATATTCAATTTATTTTATTTATTCTCAGACACCGTTGCGAGTTTGGCTGTTTGTTCTAAGTTTAATGGCTGTTACAGCACTAGCTCTAGTTATACCCGATTTAATTTTGGGTGGACTTCGCTCAGTGTATAGTCGATATTTTATTCCCTGTCATTTAGGAATACAGTTAGCTGTTGCTTACTTCTTTAGTTCTAAAATTAGTTATACTCCTTTCAATATTCGGCAACAGAAGCTTTGGCAATTTGGCCTAGCTGTCGTGCTCTGCCTAGGACTTGTTTCTGGTGTGGTATATTCTCAAGCTGATCTTTGGTGGCATAAGAAAACCAACCAGTTCAATCCCCAACTAGCACCATTGGTTAATCAAGCCACCCGCCCGTTAGTAATGAGGGAAATGCCTCATGATAAACCACCCCATAACTTCTTTACTATCGTATCTCTTAGCTACTGGATCGAGCCGAAAGCAAGGTATCAAGTAGTGTTTGAAGGTACTCTTCCAACAATTCCTCAGAATTTCACTGATATATTTATCATTGACCCATCGCAGCAATTGCAAGCTAAGCTTTCCAAATCTCAGACCATGCAGCTTCAGGCAGTTAAGGAAGTAAAAAATTCACTGCCGATATATAAATTAATACGGCTGTGAAGAACTCCTCATGTCTAAGCTTTGAAGGTTAGCAACGCAGGAGTAAAGACACCCTCAATTCATTCTCAAGCAAGCGCGTTAACAGCTAATATACTGCTCTAGTTCCCAAGCTGTGACTTGGGCATTGTGAGCTTGCCACTCTTGATGCTTAAAGTCAAGGTAAGTTTTTGCACCCATCTCTTCAAGAGTGGACATCAGCAAATTATCTTGTTCTAAACAGTGGAGGGCTTCTAAAAGACTGCTGGGTAGAATTTGGAGATTAGAAAATTCCGACCCTCGCACAAACATATTTTCATCCAGTCGCTTACCAGCTTCCAAATGTTTTTCTATACCTTCTAGTCCAGCTGCCAAAAGCCCGGCTTGGGCAAGATAGAGGTTAGTGGAACCATCGACTAGACGACACTCAAAGCGTCCACCTTCGGGAATACGAATCATGTGAGTGCGATTGTTGCCACCATAGGAAATGTAGCGAGGACTCCAGGTACTGCCAGATGTGGTCATTGTCGCACCTAGTCGTCGATAGGAATTAATGGTCGGACTACATAGCGCTGCTAATCCGCGTCCGTGTGCCAAGACTCCGCCCAGGAACTCATAAGCTAACTTAGAAAGTCCTGCCTCATCGGTTGGGTCAGCGAAAGCGTTACTCCCATCGTTCCAGAGGCTCATGTGCAGGTGGGCACCATTGCCTGTTAGATGAGAGAACGGTTTGGGCATAAAGGTGGCTGTGAGTCCCCGTTGTTCTGCCAGGGTTTTAACCATGTACTTAAAAAACACATGGCGGTCAGCAGTAGTCAGAGCGTCATTGTAAGTCCAGTTGATTTCAAATTGACCGTTGGCATCCTCATGGTCACACTGGTAAGGTTCCCAGCCTAACTGCTCCATGTAGCCAATAACAGTAGAGATAAAGTCAAACTGCCGCATTAAGTTCAGTTGGTCGTAGCAGGGGCGTGACCCTGTATCCTGGGAATCGGCAACTTGATAGCCCTGTTCATTTTTCTTAAGTAAGAAAAACTCGGCTTCGACGCCGGTTTTGTAGCTGTAACCAAGTTCTTCACATTGCTTGAGAACTTTCTTAAAAATTACTCGCGGCGCAGCTGGGAAGGGTGTTTTATCAAGATACACATCACTGGCTACCCAGCCCACGTTAGGCTGCCAGGGCAGAACAATCAACGAATCGGGGTCAGGAATAGCGGCAATATCATTGGCATCGGGCCCTAATCCTAAATTGCAGGCGAAGGGAGCAAAAAATGCACCGTCAGATTCAACAGTGGCAATCTTGGCAGCAGGAACTAATTTGGCACGGGTTCCTCCCAAAAGGTCGGTGAAGGAAACCAGAAAGAAATTTAATTTCAGTTCTTTTGCCAGTTCAGTTAGCGATTTGCCTCGGGTCAGGGTGGTCGTCACTGTCGCTACTCCAAATGAACTCTGGCTCCGAGTAAACCAAATCTAGTTATCACAAATTTGTATCTGAATATACTGAGTAAAAAGCGATAAGCTGACATCAAGCAATGGGTAGCTAAGTAACAAAGCGATCGCGCTAGCGAAGACTACGCTTATAGAACGCTTATAGAAGAACACAAACACTCTTCGCCGTTACGTTACAGAAATTTAAAACTGATGCCGCTTAACCCGTTCATGATCTTGTATGTCTCTTGAAATCGCATAGTCCTGATTTTGTGACTTACCTCACAAGGCTCACCTCAAACAATCACGCTGGCTCAAAAGAACTCATCACAACGGGCCATAGGCTTCTCAGGTAGATTAGAGCTATCTAGTTGAGTGCTCTTCCCTATGAACCTACCAGTTCTTCTGGTTAATCAATGCAACTTATTTGCTCAAGTCTCTGACAAGAGCGCTTAGTGGGGGTATATTACCCTCACTCCATTGCTCCGTTTGTAGTAGTACCTTACTTCATGTAGTCAGTTACTGCTTCATCACCTAAAATCCCTGATGACTCCTGTTGAGAGAAGTTTTTATGTTTGACTCTACGCAACTCCTCATTGACCACTTTGTTCAAAAAATTAAAGAAGGCTACACCCGAACCTACGGAGGCTGGAAATCCAACTATGGAGAAATCATTGCCTGGGCAGGTAGCATGGCTTTGGAAAACATCGCCAACAGCGATGCCCTATATCATGATGTCGAGCATACAATCTTAGTCACCCTAGTGGGACAGGAAATTCTGCGAGGCAAGCACATCCGTGAAGGGGGTATTTCCTGTGAAGACTGGATGCATGGCATTATCTCCTTACTGTGCCATGACATTGGCTATGTCAAAGGAGTTTGTCGGCAAGACCGGATCCGTGAAGGGTTCTATGCAACAGGTATAGACAGTCAAATGGTGAGGTTACAACCTGGCGCTAGTGATGCCAGTTTGACTCCCTATCATGTAGACCGAGGAAAACTGTTTATTGAGGAGCGCTTTGGCGGTAACGTACTGATTGACGCCAACGAAATTAAAAGCAATATTGAACTAACTCGTTTTCCAGTACCAAAGGATGAAGACCATCAAGACAAAGTAAAACTCCCTGGTCTAGTAAGAGCTGCTGATTTGATTGGTCAGCTAAGTGACCCCCGATACCTTAAGAAGATTAGTGCCTTGTACTATGAGTTTGAAGAAACGGGGGTCAACAAAGCCTTAGGCTATCGTCATCCAGGAGACTTACGCCAGAACTATTCCAAGTTTTACTGGAATGGGGTGTATCCATATATCCACGAAGCGTTGCGCTACTTAGAGCTGACACTTGAGGGCAAGCAAATCATTGCCAACCTCTATGCAAATGTGTTCGTGGTAGAGCATGAACAGCCTTCTTCCAATACATCTGCTACTGCGGCTTAAACCAGAGTAGCAGGTTGAAGGTTAAAGGCAAAAGCGATCGCGCTTCTTCAGCATCTGCCTTATCAAAGCGCGATCGCTCTAAGTGAGAAAAATTTCAGTCTAACTAAAACACATTAGGTGTCCAGCTACCATGCAAACCGTAGGGAATGTGATGCTTCAGGTGTAACCGCGCTACTGGTCCTTGATTCAAGTCACGACCATCTAAAATCACGACATCAGAGCGATGCTTGCTGGCATCATAAACTAACGTTATCACCCAGCCATCATCTTCACCGTTGCCATCAGGTCGCCCAACAAAGATTGGCTCACTCACATAACCTTTGGGTGCCCCACTCCAGACTTGTTCCTCACCTGTTGTCACATCCAGTTTGAGAATTGCTTGTAGCGGCGCGTTACCCCTCTCCCTATGGGCAGCACCCATGAACAGGTAGCGGTAAGGGCGTCCTACACAGTTGGGATGAACGTAGGGAAACTCACAACAACGCTCTTCCAAAAGCCGACGTTCCACGGTTTGCTCATTCAAATTGAGCGTAAACCGCCAAAGTTGCCCCGGTGCGATCGCATCAAAATCAACTGCCCGGAAATCGCTATTCGGTTCAACTTCAGGCAATTTGTCATAGCAAATTGAGTCAATGCAAATCCCGCCATCTTGCTCAAACGCATTAGCGTGGTGGAAAACAAAACCTGATTCGGTTTCCAAAAGCTGCATTGGTTCATGGGGATTACGAGGAATCACCACAATACGAGTGGGCTTACCTGGATCGAACTTCACACACTCACCAGCCCCCCGGAATCCCAACATGAAGGGAATCGGATTAAAGCTGACAGGATTTTGGAAGAATATGCAGTAGTTCGGCGTAATCGCAAAGTCGTGGATGAACGCGAAGCCAGGAATACTTCTCGATTGACGCCGCAGGAGTTTGCCGACTGGGTCGAATTCGTAAATGGTAATCGTGCTAGAAAGACCCGGTTTGATGGCAAAGTTTACAAGACAAGGCGCACCATTATCCTGCTGACAGTTTGGGTCTATCCGAGGGTGGGCAGCAAAGGCGTTCCCCTCTTCCAAAACACCATCCAGGTAGTCTTTCCCGAGCGTTTCTAGCGTTTTCGGGTCTAAGCGGTGGGGTTCAGCGGCTTCCCATAATGCGAGGAGTTTGCCACCCCAGTAAAGGATGTTGGTATTGGCAATGTTTTTGAGTTGGACATCAAAGGCATTGGCTAACCAACCCCCAGGCTTTTGGGTGCCGAAAACGCCACGATAGAGAATTTTTCCTTCTTTCTGTTCTCTGATGAAGCCTTCGGTGCGAACAAATCGATTGCGGAAGTGAGCACGACCGTCATTAAATGCGATCGCACTAATCATCCCATCTCCATCAAAGGGGTGATGAATACGCTGACCATTGACTTCTAGTAAGCCAGGACCATTGCGAAACAAGGTGCCATGAAGCGCCGCAGGAATCTCCCCTTCAACGTCATCAATCCAATAGTCGTACTCATTAGGTTGGGATTGATAACCGTTTTTCCAATCGTTGCGCTCATAGGGTACCTCTGATACGGGTACCGAAAATCGTTCTTTTGTCGGTATAGCCTGCATATTTTTTTCTTAAAGAGTCCGTAATTGAAATGTAGAAGTGCAGAATCTATTACGTCTCTACTGAATTGAGGGTTTTTCTGCAAAACTCACGCCTTCTATTCAACGGGTTCTTCAACTGGCGTGCGCATGAAGTCTGGAATCAAGTCCGGCAGGAACTGCGGTTCCGCTTGGGAACCAGCAGCATGAGATTCAAAGATTTCTGCTTGAGGCAATGACCTAGAACTGCCTACAGATTGAATATCCAGTTGTGGGTCAGCCATTGGTAACCACCCTAGAAATGGCAGAGGCAATAAACGTGAGACATTCGTAATTACGACCAAGAGCCAAAGCTTGTCAAAGTTAGTCTCCGTGACACCCAGCCAATGCGTAAGTAAGGCTCCCATTTCGTGGGACAACAGCCCTCCCAAGTTTGAAACCGACATCAAAAGGGCAAACAAGGTTGCTTCCACACCTTCTGGACACAGTCGCGCCGCAAGTACCAGAACTGGCATGAAGGCAATCTGTCCCATCACCGTGAGGATGAGGCTGTCTCCCAAGCTGAACCAGTGGTCGTCAATACCCAAAGTGCGATTGGTATGGGTGACGAGGATGAGAGCACTCATCCCCAATACAGCAGAGATCACCGTCGTCCAACCCATCAGGCGTCGGAAAGGAATGTTCTTGAAAAAGCGCTGGAATAGCCAGACGCCAATCAGAGATGCAAGGCTGGTTACCAAGCGCACACGCCCTAAAAATTCAGGTTGAAACCCCAGCTCATTGGTCGTGAAATAGAAAAATGCTGAATCGGCTGATGGTGTCGCTTGCCATACAAAGATAAAAGCTGTAGGCAACCAAATTGCTTTTTGAGTAATCGCACCCCGTAGCTGCTTGATTTGGTTCCGAACAGTGGATAAGCCGGAGCGTGAGCCTACGGGTTCTTCAGCAATGAACCCGGCAACTGCGGAGACAAGCAGAGGGAACGTAGCGGTAATGGCGAAGACTGTTTGGGTACTGAAGTGTTGCAAGAGCCAACCACTCAGATAAGCCGTGATCAAGCCTCCGACTGCTGAAGCACCCCAAGTGAGAGATTGCAGAGAACCCGAGTTACTGAGAGATTCTCGTCGCGCTCGTTCCACAACCAGCGAGTCTACAATCACGTCACTAATTGCGACAGACACAGAACTCAAAAGAATAGCACTGGTTGCCGCCCAAGCGGTATTGACCACAGTCGCTAGACATAGCCAAGCTACTGTCCCCATCAGTCCAGATAAGATCAAATAGGGGCGTCTACGGTAGCCCAATATTGGAAGCCCGTCTGAAAGAAAGCCAAACAACGGCTTAATCACCCAGGGTAAGGCGGCAATACCCATCAGGGCTGCTACCTGAGCAGGACTTAGTGCTAGTTCATCTTTCAAGAAAAAGCTAACCGCCAAACGGGCTAGCCCCAGAATTCCCTGGACAAAGTAGACGATTAAGATGGCAATCAACTCAATCGTTGGTTCGTTGCCAAAGAATACTTTTTCTTTTAAAGATTCTTTAAGCTTGTCTAATCCGGATTGGGAAACAATCATGAATATTTTTTAAGAATTGTCGCCAACTTATATATTACATGTACCTTCCCAAAGGGAGCGATCGCTAAAAAGTCAGATCTTTGTAGTACTATGCCTCCCAGCACTGCTATTGAGACAATTTTTGGCTTGCTGTGTTTAAGTTGAATTCACAATCTTGGCGCAAGACATTGACCTGAGGGGCGTCTCCCCCTATCCCAAGAATGTAATAATGTGATGAAAGTCTGCTCCAACAAATGTTGCACAAACTTCCCCTGTTCCTTGACTTGGCAGGTAATGCATCTACAGTGATAAACGCCTATTGTCAGACCTCAATTCTCTAAAGATTGACGGCATTAACCAAGTCCTGGCTCACACAAGTAACCCAGATTTATCCTGAAATCGCAGGGGTACATAAGGATTTTTATTTTGGAGAAAGAAATTGCTAATCGTTTTCGCTCCTGGTTGCCTGTTTAATCGCGGGGCGAAAAGAGCGTCGTTCTCCCTTTGGTGCTGTGAATGGGCTTATATAGAATCTAAAGCATCTATCACTTATGATCTTCAGCCTAGCTCAAAAGCTTAGTATTTCCTGGCAAAAATTGGTAAGTATGCCAGTTGTCGTAATGGGGGCAATCGCCGTCACTGGTACTCTACTGGGAGTGCGGCATCTCGGTGGACTACAGTCTCTAGAACTTATCGCCTTTGATGAACTGGTGCGTCTGCGACCTCAGAAAACAGCACCTGACCCCCGGATTCTCGTGATTGCTATTACCGAGAAAGACATCCAAGACCAAAAGCGATGGCCGATCTCAGATCAGGTTTTAGCGCAACTGCTAGGGAAATTACAAGCTCTGCAACCAGCAGCCATTGGTCTAGATTTGTATCGCAATATCCCGATGGAACCGGGTTACAACGAACTGGTTGCTCAACTCAAACAACCGAATTTAATTGCAATTCAGAATATTGATACTCGCGCCGGAACATCAGCGCCTCCAGAGGTTCCGAAAAATCAAATTGGTTTCAACGAGCTGCCCATTGACCCAGATAATGTCGTCCGCCGCAATATATTGTTTGCTCGAACCGAAAGCGGTACTCTTTATTCTTTTTCCCTGCGTTTAGCGCTTGCCTACCTCAAACAGCAAGGCATCACTCCTCAAGACAGCCAGAGCCATCCCGGTAACCTTCAGTTGGGTAAGGCAACATTTTTGCCATTAAAGCCAAATTCTGGCGGCTACCAAACAGTTGAAGCCAGTGGCTATCAAATCTTGCTCAACTACCGCTCACCTGACAACGTCGCTCGACAAGTCTCCTTTAACGAGGTTCTCTCCGGGCGGCTCGATCCAAGTTGGGTCAAAGACAAAATTGTGCTTATCGGCTCGACAGCTCCAAGTCTTAAGGACTTATTCAATACTCCTTATAGTCCTGCCCTTAAGGGAAATTACCAGATGCCTGGGGTTGTGCTTCATGCCCAGATGGTGAGCCAGCTGCTCGATGCGACTACGGGCGAGCGCTATCTATTTTGGTTTTGGCCTGAATGGGTAGAGGTGCTGTGGATCACTGGCTGGATTTTGCTTGGAGCTATTGCGGGTCGGATAACTTATCATCCTGTGAGTTTGAGTATTAGCACCGCCATCGGTGTAAGTGCTTGCGCAAGCGCCTGCTTTTACTTGTTTATAAACGGTGGATGGATACCGTTAGCTTCCCCAGCTTTAGGATTTCTCTTGGCAGTAGGAGTTGTCGTTTCCTATCGAGCGTATCACGCCCAGCTAAAGCAAAAAATAGTGATGACGCTATTGGGTCAGAATACCTCCCCACAGATTGCTCAAGCACTTTGGCAAGGTCGCGATCACTTGATCAAGTCGGGCAAACTCCCCGGAATCCGCCTCACGGCAACTATGCTATTTGTTGATATTAAAGATTTCAGTACCACCTCAGAGCAAATGACCCCCGAAGAGTTGCTGGAGTGGTTAAATAAATTTCTCGGTGTCATCACCCAAGAAGTGATAAAACGTCAAGGCATCGTCAACAAATTTACGGGTGATGGAGTCATGGCAGTTTTTGGGGTGCCAACTTGCCGCCTTGATACCAGAGAGGTAGCAGAGGATGCTAGAGCGGCAGTGGCTTGCGCGATGGCAATCAGCGATCGCCTACAGGAAATGAACCAGAACTGGCAACGTCTTGGTTTACCACTCATTCAGATGCGTATTGGGATTTTCACAGGTCCGGTTGTTGCTGGCAGTTTAGGTGGTAAAGATCGCTTGGAATACGGTGTGATTGGCGACAGCGTTAATATTGCTTCCCGTCTCGAAAGTTGTGAGAAACATCGCCAACCCACTAATTGTCGTATCTTAATCGGGTACGAAACCCTAGTTCATCTTCAGGATCGGTTTGAGCTTGAATCTTGGGGATTGTTAGCCCTCAAAGGTAAACAGCAAATGGTAGATGTTTACCGAGTTGCAGGATGGCGGTTGGATACACAAACCCCGGTTACCACTCAACGCAGCCAATTATCAAGCGGTCAATGAACAGAGGTAGGGAAGCTGGGGAAGTTGGGGAAGTTACCTCTCTCATCTCCCTCATTCCCCACCTTCCCCAATTTTTTGGTCAGTAGTTTGGAGAAATGGCTTGCCACATAACGGTTTTGCAGCTTAGACGATTAGCAAAAATTCGTAATTGTTCTGATCTGTGCGATCGCTATTGTAGCTATCTATACTAGATGGCATCTAAATATCTTTCCATAGATAGATACGTCTAACAGGGTGCATCAACAGCGGCAGAAGGGGAGATACCGTTTTCATTGCATCTGGTAAAACTGATGCGGATTCTGGGGAGGCGACTAAGGATGTCTGTAAGTTGGTGGCGTCGTTGCTGCTTATTGAAAATTGGGTTAGTAAAATGGGACTCTCTTCGTGTACAGCAGACTCTCAGGCTGATTGTATTGAGGATGAGCGGAGCGATAACCCTAACGGGATACTTGGCTAGTGCATTTTCTGGAAGTTATGTCCTTGCTCAGATTGCCCCTGATGCCACTTTGGGGACTGAACGTTCTGTTGTTACACCTAATACTAATGTCAAGGGTTTGTCAGGTGACTTAATTGAAGGCGGTGCAACACGAGGCACAAACCTGTTCCACAGTTTCGACCAATTCAATGTGGGAGAGGGATTGCGAGTCTATTTTGCCAATCCAGTAGGGATTGAAACTATTCTGACGCGGGTAACAGGCAATAACGTCTCGAATATCCTGGGAACATTGGGGGTAAATGGAGGGGCAAATCTATTTTTGCTCAATCCCCATGGCATCATCTTTGGACCCAATACACAGCTAGACATTGCCGGTTCCTTTATGGGAACTACGGCAAACAGTCTGGTGTTTGACAATGGCTTAAAATTCAGTGCCACCAACCCGGAAGCACCACCATTACTAACAATCAATCTGCGTCCGGGGTTGCAGTATGGCTCAAATCACTCTGGGACGATCGCTAATGCGGGGAATTTAGCTGTAGGGAAAAATCTCACTTTGGCAGCTGGGAATCTCAACTTACAGGGTCAGCTACACGCAGGTGGTGACTTGACGCTGCAAGCAACGGATACTGTGCAAATACGCGATCGCCTCACTCATCCCTTCATTGCCAGATCGGGTGGTCAGCTGGTTGTGCAAGGCAATCAGAAGGTAGATATCTTTGCCCTGAATCACCCAAACAGTGGCTTTTACTCGCTTGGGGATATACTATTACGCTCAGCTAATACCGTCGGAGGCGATGCCCATTACTTCACAGGTGGCAGTTTCCGCATTGAACAATTGGATGGCAAGCTGGGCAATTTATATAGTCCCTATGACCCAATAATTCGCTCTGTCGGGGATGTCAGTTTCGACAGCTATCTAGGAACCTCCCTACACATTTTGGCAGGGGGACAGGTGAACATTGGGCTGATTGGGATTACAGGAAAAGAAACAGGCACACCTGGAATTGACTATATTGCTGAGGACGTTAGGCTGTCGGATGGAACATTAGTATCTATTAATGGCGCACTTCGACCCACTCTTGACATACGTGCAGGAGTAGACCCAGCTGAAATCGGTAGTCCTCTAGGGCTGACAGGCAACACAGTTTTTACCGACCTATTCAATGCTTCCCTCCTGGGAAAACCGACGATTACGAATACGGCAACAGGTGCGGATATCAACATCGGTGCGATCGCTATGTTGGGCGGCAATGCGGCTGATGGAGTTGTCTTTTTAACTAATCAGTACAAGCCCAATCTCTCATTACCAGGTGGCAGGATTTCAGTGGGAGCGATCGTTACTACAGATAACACGGCTGATACTTTGGATCAATTGCCTGCTAGCCTTCGTAACTTTCTCAACTTGTCTGGTCTTGGTAACGGCTTTTCGGGTAATGGGGGTTCAGTAATTGTTGACTCCAGAAGCAGTCTAGACACCAGCTTAATCAATACGTCTTCTGCTTCTGGCAATGCTGGAAATATTACCCTTATTGCCAAAGATGCCGTTTCTCTTGCTAATAGTTTCATCTTCAGCGATACCTCTGGTTCAGGTAAAGGGGGTGATATTGCGATTAAAGCGCGGTCAGTTTCCTTAACGGATGGAACACAGGTATCCGCTTCCACTTCCGGAACGGGGAGGGGAGGAAATTTGTTTGTGGTTGCTCCAGAATCTGTGGAAGTGGTTGGCAGTAACTTGTTTGCGGCGACAACGGGGGCTGGCGATGCCGGAAATTTCAATATCACAACTGGGAGGTTGACGGTTCGAGATAACGCCGCTATCGCAACTTTGACATTTGGCGATGGTGATGCCGGAGACTTGAGAATTGATGCAGCGCAGTTGATTGTTAGAGATGGAGTAATAACAACCAGCACCCTTGGTGGTCCGGAGTTTGATGTGCCACTTGGTAAGGGTCGGGGCGGAAATCTCATCGTGAACGCTTCAGATTCTGTGGAACTGATCAGTACCTCAGTAGATGGCTTGCTTGACATTCCTATCCCAGGCTTTGAGGAACCGATTGTGACTCCTATCGGCTTGTTCTCTTCGTCTCAATCCCTAGGAGACGCTGGCAACTTGACAATCTCAACTGGAAAGTTACTTATTCAAGGTGGAGCACAAGCATCAGCTTCTACGTTGAGTCAAGGTAAAGGTGGGAATTTAACCGTGAATGCCTCACAGCGAGTGGAACTGATTGGCACTTCAACCAATGAGGAAGCTCCTAGTGCCTTATTTTCTGAAACTTATGGTTCTGGAAATGGTGGAGATATCACAATTGTCACTCCCCAATTGTTTGTCCGGGATGGCGCTATAGTCTCAGCTGGAGCTGGTGACCTATCAGGTTTATTAGAGGGGACTGGTATCATCAGCACAGGTAAGGCAGGAAATTTAACCATAACCGCGAATTTAGTAGAACTCAGTGGTACCTCTGCAACACTTCAAACCCGGAGTTCCCTACTGACTGCCACGGCAGGTTCTGGAGATGCTGGAAACTTGCGGATTGATACAGACCGATTAATCATTCGGGATGGGGCACTCATCTTAGCCGCTACTTTCCAAAAGGGTAATAGTGGCAATTTAGTTGTGAATGCAACTAACTCGGTAGAACTGGTGGGAACAGCACGCGATAATCTGCCCAGCAGCATATCTACAGGTACGGCAGGAACTGGAAGGGGTGGAGACTTAACCCTTAATACCAGAACATTGACCGTTCGAGATGGGGCGCTTGTCTCAGCGGCTACCTATGCTCAAGGTGCAGGGGGCAAACTCACCGTAAACGTCTCTGAGTTAGTAGAACTGGTGGGAACAGCTCTCGATGGACGCCCTAGCGGCTTATCAGCCGGATCTGGAATAAGGGGGATTTCCTCAATTCCGGCATTGCAGCGTTTTAGGATAGACCCAGCAACGGCTACAGGTCAAAGTGGAGACTTGAGGATTACAACTGGACGGTTAAGTGTGCGTGATGGAGCAGAGGTATCTACAGCTACCATCGGACCAGGAATTGGTGGGACTATTCAGGTGCTAGCTAACTCTGTTGCTTTGACAAATGGCGCTCAACTATCAGCTGCTACCTCTGGCGCTGGGAGAGCTGGAAACATCTTTGTGCAGGCAGCTAACTCTATCTTCCTCTCTAATAGCTCAATCTCCACAGCTGTGAATCCTGGTGCCTTTGGTCAGGGTGGCAATATTGATATCCAAACCGACTTACTCTCCTTAACGAATAAAGCTCAAATCAGTGCCAGCACGTTGGGGCAAGGAAATGCAGGCAATATCACTGTCACAGCGAATAGTATTGAAGCCACTAACGGCGGACGACTCCTTACCTCCACAGCTAGCAGTAACGATGCTGGGAATATTACCTTAGCCGTGCGGGATGGCGTGAACTTATCCGGGGCAGGTAGTGGTCTGTTTGCTAACACAAGCGTCGGTTCAACAGGTAACGGTGGCAGTATCTTTCTTAATCCCAGAACTACCCTCGTGCAGGACGGTGCCGGTATTGCTGTAGATAGTCAAGGAACAGGACAAGGTGGAGATATCCAGATTCAGTCCAACTCTATAACCCTTGATAGTCGAGGATTTATCTCTGCTAAAACGGCAAGCAATACTGGCGGTGGCATTACACTACAGGCGGAGGATTTATTACTACTGCGCCGTGGCAGTGAAATTTCTACAACGGCTGGCACAGCATTGGCGGGTGGCGATGGCGGCAACATTAAAATTGATGCTGACTTCATTGTTGCTGTCCCTTCTGAAAATAGTGATATTACCGCCAATGCCTTCAAGGGGCGGGGAGGCAATATTAACATCACCACACAAGGCATCTTTGGGCTTGAGTTCCGCCCCCGATTGACTCCTCAGAGTGATATTACCGCTAGTTCAGAGTTTGGAATTAACGGTACTGTCCAAATCAATACCCTAGGGATTGACCCCAACCGGGGATTAGCTGAGTTGCCGACTGACGTGGTAGACGCGGCAGGACTGATTGACCGTCGTTGTGCGCCTAGTGGAAGAACTGCCCAAAACAGCAGCTTTACAGTTACAGGTCGTGGTGGTTTGCCACCCAACCCCAATGAGACACTGGGCGAGGAGGGTTTGCTAGAAGATTTAGGGTCTCCGGCGGTAGTCAGGGATAGAGCAAGAGAAGAACGGCAGACTACTGCTGTTGCCTCTTCCAGCACTTCACCCAGACAGCTTGTTGAAGCTCAAGGATGGAGCATTGACCCTAGTGGGAAGGTAATCCTCACGGCGCAAGCTTCCACCGCTACGCCACAGCCTCCTTGGCAAACCCCCGCTTCCTGTCGAGCTATCTCCAATACTGGAACTGTTACTGCCAGCCCTCATTAAAAGAATATGGCAAGAACACAGCATTTACTTTTATTAACTGAACTCTTATCGAGGATGCACTGTTCATTGCATCTGGTAAAACTTCTGAGGACTCCGGGGAGGCAACCAAGCATGTCTTTAGGTTGGCGGCATCATGGCTGGTTGTTAGAAATTGCGTTAGCACGAGGCGTTCTCAGCATTGTATTAGGGATGAGTGGCGCGATCGCTTGCACCTGTACTCGCGCTTTTGCCCAGATAGTGCCTGATGCAACATTGCCTATCAATTCTGTCGTCACAACCAACGGCGGCATACAAACAATTACAGGTGGAACTCAGGCAGGTACTAACCTGTTCCACAGCTTCAACCAGTTTTCCGTCGTCACTGGCAGCACAGCCTATTTCAATAATCCGTTGACGGTTCAGAACATTATCAATCGCGTCACGGGTTCCTCAATCTCAGATATTGATGGCTTGATTCAAGCTAACGGCGCAGCTAACTTATTTTTAATTAACCCGAATGGGATTATTTTCGGTCCTAATGCCACATTGAACATTGGTGGTTCATTCGTAGGAAGCACGGCGAGTAGTATCCAGTTTGCTGATAGCACGCAGTTCAGTGCGAGAAATCCCGCAGCCACTCCACTGTTAACAATCAGTGTTCCGATCGGCTTACAGTTTAATGGAAATGAAGGAAATATAGTCCTAAGAGCAGGGAATCCTTCCTCTAATGCCTTTACTGAAACGGGAGATGCAGGTCAACTTATCAATACGGCACAGGTGGTTAACGGTCAGCCTCCAGCAGCAAGCGTTAGGACTATCTCTGGCACACTTTCCGATGTCAATGATGTTGACTTATACCAAATTTACCTAGATAGGAATACAGCGTTTAGCGCATCGACAGTCGATGGAACTGCTGTGGATACGCAATTATTCTTGTTCGATGCCAGAGGGTTGGGTATTTACACAAACGATGACAGGAATGGAACTGTGCAATCAATAATACCGCCCTCAGGTCAGCCCTTTTCGCTCACGTCATCAGGTATCTATTACTTAGGCATTTCCAGCTACAACAACCAGCCCTACAGTGCGTTTGGTAATATTTTCGGCTCCGATTATGCCACTGGTCCTGGTGCTGCTGCGCCACTCACGGGTTGGGATAATCAGGGCATTGAGCGCGGAGCTTACACGATAACCCTATATGGCGCTGAATTTGTTACCCCTGGTCGCTTTCAGGTTCAGCCTGGTAAAACCTTGGCGCTGGTAGGGGGTCAGGTCTCAGTAGAGGGAACAAAATTAAGAGTTCCGGGGAGTCGAGTTGAACTCGGAGGGCTTGCTGCACCGGGCACAGTAGGACTCAATATTGACCCTGGCACTTCCAATTTGACGAGTTTGAGGTTTCCAAATGGGGTAGCACGGGCGGATGTCTCCATTGCCAGTACTCCAACCAGCGATACTCTCATTGATGTTGCTGCTGGTGGTGGTGGCAGTATTGCCATCAATGCCCGGAATATAGATATTTCGGCGGCTTTTTTTCGAGATCCGAACAACTTTTACAAAGGTACCTCGACTACGATTAATGCTGGAATTGCACCAGGTCAGGGATTCCCTGGCGCTCAAGCCGGAGACATTACATTCAATGCTACAGGAACAGTGACTACCTCTTTGTTTACCTTTATCCTCAACGATGTGGTTACTGGAGCCGTGGGTAATGGAGGCAATGTCATTATTAAAGCTGGCACACTCTCCTTAAATAGCAGCCAGTTCGGTACCAGCACTTTTGGACAGGGGAATGCTGGAAATGTATTGCTGGATATTAACGACTCAGCTTTTATCTCAACAACCATCTTCAGCAATGTGTTCTTCCCAGGTGTAGGGGATTCTGGCAGTATCACCGTTAAGGCTGGGTCACTTGTCTTGGATGATGCCATACTGAGCACAGGTACTCGTGCTCAGGCGGACGTACCGGGAAATGCTGGAAACATCTTGTTAGACGTTAGAGGGCCAATTTCTCTGCGCGATAGCAGACTCTACAGCAATGTGAATCCTGATGCTTTCGGCAACGGAGGCAACATTACAATTAGGGCTGGTTCTCTATCTCTGAGTGAGGAATCGGGATTTGCAACCCAAACCGAGGGTAGAGGAAACGCAGGCTCAATAACCATTGAAGCTCTCGGAGGAGCTGTCTCTATCGATCAGGGCGTTATCTTAAGCCGGGTGCTTCCTGGAGCAGTGGGGAATGGGGGTGACATTAGTATTGAAGCTAGATCCCTTACCCTAACTGGGGGCGCTGGACTGTTTACTAACACTTCTAGTGCAGGAAATGCGGGAAATATCCAAATCAAGGTGACTGATTCTGTGAGCATCTCCGGGACAGGTTCTTTCTCCCCCGGCTCATTTGGGGATTTCGATGGTCCCAGTGGATTAGTCACAAGAACCGAGAGTGCCAATCGAGGCGGTGACATTCTCATCACCACTAATGCCCTCCATGTAACTGACACGGGAATTTTGGATGCTCGAACAATCGCTAATGGTGATGCTGGAAACATTGATGTGACCGCAAATACCGTTACTGTCCAGAATGAAGCCCAAGTGTCCGTTGCAACTTTGAGTACGGCTCCTAATGCAGGTCGTGGAGGAGCTTTGACAATTAAGACAGGGCAGTTACTTGTCCAGAATGGAAACCTCTCGACTGAAACTCAAGGTGCAGGTCTAGGTGGGACTTTGACTGTAAATGCTCGTGATTCTGTGCAGCTGAGGGGAGAGGGTGGTTTGTTTGCTCAAGCTACTGACGGCGGTACAGCTGGAAACTTGACGCTTACCACAGGACAATTGACTGTCCAGGATGGAGCAAAAGTCACTGTGAGCAGCCCCCAAGGGCAAGCAGGCAATCTAACAGTTACGGCTAATTCCATGCTCTTGGATCGAGGGAGTATTACTGCTGTCACCGGCAAGGGTCAAGGCGAAGGTGGAGCCAATATCACCCTCAAGGTTCCCGATGTACTCCTGATGCGTAACGAAAGCTTGATATCTGCTGACGCTCTCGGGACAGCTAATGGCGGCAACATTAATATTGACGCTGGATTCCTGGTTGCATTACCTCCAGAGGGACTGCGTGGTAGCGATGTAGCTGCTAATGCCGTCCAAGGCAACGGTGGTCGAGTCAACCTGACTGTTCAAGGCATTTACGGCACCGAGTTTCGACCTAAACAGACCCCCTTGAATGACATCACCGCCAGTTCCGAGTTTGGAGTAGCTGGTGTGGTGGCAATCAACAGACTGGACGTTGACCCTAGCCAAGGGTTAACTAGCTTACCAACAGATCTCGTTGACCCAACAGGGCTGATTGACCGCCGATGTCAAGCCGTTAGGGGGCCAGAGACTAGCCAATTTACTATCACCGGGCGGGGAGGCTTGCCGCCTAACCCTAATGAGATTCTAGGCGAAGAGGGTTTGCTAGAGGATTTAGGTACCCCGGTAAGGGTCACGGATGGAGCGAGAGGAGGACAGCAGCCTACTACTCTTGCCTCTTCCGGCACTTCATCAAATCGGCTTGTTGAAGCTCAAGGCTGGATAGTTGGTTCTGATGGAACTGTAATCCTTACAGCTCAAGCCTCCTCCGCTGTACCACAACATCCTTGGCAAACCCCTGTTTCCTGTCAGGCTGTCTCCAATACTGAAACTTTCACTGTTAGTCCTCGTTAAAAAATATGGAAAGAAAACATTTGAGGGTTTACCAACCCCTACTAAAACCTTTCCATTTAGGGCGTGGGCAACTTATACGCTTCGGTTGGCTAAGTCGTCTACTATTGGCCTGCCTGACAGCACTTTTGTGCATGATCAGCCAACCCGTTTTTGCTCATCTCTCTAGTGGGATTTTAATCACCCAAAGCCTACCTGCGGCTCCCCAATTATTACAACAGGGTCGAGAACACTACGAAGCTGGACAATATGCTGCTGCCGTTAAGGTTTGGCAACAAGCTGCTCAAGCTTACCAGTCCCAAGATGATCGCGTCCTTCGCCTTAACCAAGCGATGGTCTTGAGTAATCTAGCCTTGGCACATCAAGCATTAGGACAGTTGCCTGAAGCAAAAGAAGCGATCGCCTCCGCCCTGCAACTCCTCCAGTCCGAATCCGACACAAGCGATCGCCGCCGTATCCTCGCCCAAGCTTTAAATACCCAAGGAAGCTTGCAAATGGCACAGGGGCAAGCCCAACAAGCTCTAACCACCTTACAACAGGCAACTGATGCCTATAAGCAGGTTAGCGATGAAGCGGGAGTAATCCGGAGTTTACTCAACCAGGCGCAAGCGCTTCGAGTATTAGGGCTTTACCCCCGTGCGCTCTCCACCCTCACTCAAGTCAATCAAACCCTACAGGAACAACCTGACTCCTCCCTGAAAGCAGCAGGACTGCGCCACCTTGGCAACGCTCTACGGTTAATTGGCAATCTCGATGAGTCACAAAAAGCCCTACAGCAAAGCTTAGAAGTGGCGGAAAAATTACCCTCCTCGCCAGACATCGCCGCTTCTCTCCTCAATTTAGGCAATACTACCCGTGCCCAGCAGGAACCTGAAGCGGCACTCAAATTTTATCAACAGGCAGCCGCGATCGCCGCCTCCCCCACTACCCGGATTCAGGCTCTAGTCAACCAGTTAAGCCTCATCGTTGAAGGGAGTGTTAAAGAGGATATATCCTCCCTCACCCAACTCTTGCTACCTCAAATCCAAACTCAACTGGCAGACTTGCCTCTTAGCCGCATTGGAGTCTATTCTCGAATTAACGTTGCCCAGAGCCTAATGAAGCTGGTAGAAGCAGGACAGCAGCAGAAACACAGAACTCCTGCTTCACGAGTCTCGCTTGGCTCTTCACAATTGCAAGAGATTGCCCAACTCCTGACTACAGCCATTGGGCAAGCGAAAAGTCTGGGAGATCAGCAAGCACAAGCCTATGCCCTCGGTAGTCTGGGTGGAGTTTATGAAAAGACTCAGCAGTGGTCGCAGGCTCAAGACTTGACCCAACAAGCCCTAATCCTCACTCAGTCTATCAATGCACCCGATATATCCTACCGATGGCAATGGCAACTCGGACGCCTGCTCAAAGTCCAAGGAGATGAAAAAGGTGCGATCGCGGCTTACACTGAAGCCGTTAATACTCTCCAATCTCTCCGCAGTGAACTCGTCGCGATTAACTCAGAGGTGCAGTTTTCCTTCCGGGAGGGTGTCGAACCCGTCTACCGCGAGTTTGTCAGCTTACTCCTGAAAGCTGATGGTACAAAGACTAATCCAGAGCAACTAGAACAAGCTCGTAAAGTGATTGAGTCCTTACAAGTGGCTGAACTAGATAACTTCTTTCGCGCCGCTTGTTTGAATGCCAAGCCCGTGAAAATTGATGCGATTGACCGCAAAGCAGCCGTTATCTACCCCATTATTCTGCCAGACCGCCTAGAAGTCATCCTCAGTCTTCCCCAACAACCTGTGCGTCACTATGCAACGTCTCTTCCCCAAGAGCAAGTTGAACAGACTGTGAAACAGTTGCGTGAAGAGTTGATCAAGCGCATCACTCGGAAGTTTTTACCACTTTCCCAGGAGATCTATAACTGGTTAATCCAACCCATTGAAGCAGAGTTGCAAGCCAGTGAAGTCCAAACCTTAGTATTTGTCCTGGATGGCTCCCTACGGAATATTCCCATGGCAGTTCTCCACGATGGTCAGCAATACTTAATTGAAAAGTATGGCATTGCTTTGACTCCAGGATTAGAGCTGTTAGCGTCTCAACCTTTAGCAAAAAGTCAATTTAAGGTTTTGACGGCTGGACTTTCTGAAGCTCGTCAGGGCTTTGATGCCCTCCCCAATGTTGAAGCCGAACTCAAACAAATCCAGTCTCAAGTCCCTAGTGAAGTGCTGCTCAATCAGCAGTTTACCAAGACAACCATCCAAAACCAGATTGATGCTGTTCCTTTCCCAGTGATACACTTAGCGACCCACGGTCAGTTCAGTTCCAAGGCTGAGGATACCTTCATCTTGACTTGGGATGACCGCATTAATGTAAATGAGTTAAATAACTTACTGCGCACAACAGACAGGCAGCGGTCCAGCCCTATCGAGTTACTAGTTCTCAGTGCCTGCCAAACTGCCTTGGGGGATAACCGAGCCGCCCTAGGAATTGCCGGTGTGGCAGTGCGGGCAGGGGCACGCAGTACCCTGGCAACCCTATGGACAGTCGATGATGAAGCAACGTCTGCACTTATGGTTCGTTTCTACAAAGAGCTAACCAATTCCACAGTGACTAAAGCAGAAGCTCTGCGTCGCGCCCAACAATCAATCTTGCTTGACCCTAAGTACAAGCAACCCTATTACTGGGCTGCTTACGTATTAGTGGGGAATTGGCTTTAGGCGTGAGTAGAGAAAACCATGCTAACCCTTTGGCTAGGGTACCAGGAGAATATCACAAGTAGTTGACTGCTACACCTACTGCGATCGCATGGTTTTCCCCCAGTCTTTATAAATTGTCAAATTTTTCTAGCGTTATCAAAAGTATCCTTATTCTTGGATGGCTGAACACTGCCAACAACGACAGGATAGAACTGACGGACTTTAACAGTGGAATGGAGCTTTAGCAACTTCAAAGGGTTGGATTTAAAATTTCCCTAGCTCCCCTTCTAGCCACTGCATAAGTCCTTGATTAACAAAATTAACAACTACTTGAAAAATGATTGAAAAAATTTTGCTAACCGTCGCCGGTCGGGGACTGTGTGAAGAAATGCTCAATATGTTGATGGAAGTCCCTTTTATGCAAAAGGCATCCGTCACTGTCTTGCATGTTGTGCCTCCCCAAGTCACCGCCGAAGCCATGTCCACTAAATTGGAACAGGGAGGTAAGATTCTAGCAGAAGCTGTCAAGTCTTTAAAAGTAGACCCAAGCCAAATCACTGCCAGACTTAAACAAGGAGACCCCAAAGATGTGGTTCTCCAAGTTGCGGATGAAGAAAATTCTGACCTAATTATTATGGGGTCAAGAGGGTTAAAGCGCCTAGAATCTATTCTAGAGAATTCAGTCAGTCAATACGTTTTCCAATTGACTGGTCGCCCAATGTTGTTGGTAAAAGACGATATTTACGTCAAAAAAGTTAGACGGGTTATGGTGGCAATGGATAAATCTGATGCCGCTCAGCAAAGCTTAGATTTAGCGCTGTCATTGCTCCAAAATATCAATGGTGGTCAACTAGTTCTGGCTCATGTCAATCCTGACCGTCGTAAAGCTAGCCAATCAACTATTGATGCTGAAAACGACCCAATTCTATCCGCAGCAGCAGCGAAAGCGAAAAAGCAAGGTATTTCTTACCGTTGTGTTAACAGTAGTGGCAATCTTGGAGAAGAAATATGCCGATTGGCAGATGAAATGACAATCGACTTGTTGATGCTTGGTTCTCCTGACCGCCGTCCATCCGTTGCTAAGTCCCTACCTGATTTGGATCGATTACTGGGCACCTCGTTGTCAGACTATGTCCGGGTGAATGCTAATTGTCCCGTGTTGTTGACACGTACAACGGGTTGAAGTCCAAAGATTAGAGTCATACCAATCAATTAATTCATAGAAAAACCCCCGCCTTGCTTGGAGCCAGGACTGGGGGTTTCTTTACAAAGGTAGTAACTATTAGCTGGCAAGCCGTTAGCTATTGAACAAAATGCTCATGTAAGAGCTAGTCGCTTTTTCTAATCCTCCGATATGGAACTAACGGGAAAAAACTTCCAAGAGAAGTTGAGAAGTTGTCTATCACAGGACGGAAGAAAAATGCTAATTGCTACCTTGGCAGATTCTAGGAATTTTTGTTGCCTTCGCGGCTAGCTGTTTGGATGTAAAGAACCAAAAGGAAAACAGTAGGAACCAGCACAAATAAAATGCTGGCAATAAAACCTAATTCGTTAACTTGCATTGTATCGGTGCCTCTAAATCGTTTTTAACCGACTATATCTAGAATATCATCAACGATCTTCTCGCACTTGTCCATTTATAGCGAGCCTCGGTTGAATACAATACAGCTGGATAGCCTTCTCCCTTCTTCCTTGTCTCCTCTGCCCACCTTGTCTTCCTTGTCCTTAAACCGAGATTTCTATATCTCATCCAATCGAACACCGTTATAGTCTTACGGCTTTGTTTTCACAATTACTGGCCCATTTACCAGTACCTGACAAGCTAATCGGTAAGTATCAGGCTTTTTCTTAAGTTTCCGCTTTTCTACCTCAGTTCGAGGTGATAGATTTTCTATGCCTTCCACAACCTCAACAATGCAGGTACCACATTGACCATAGCCACCACAATTCATCATTTTTCCCATGAGGGTGTAGAGGTCAATGCCGTTTTGCAGCGCTTTCTCCCTCAAGTTAGCGCCATCAGCAGCAACTACTTCCTTACCTTCCGGGACAAATTTGATATTAGCCATCTATATTTCCTGAGTCTCACCTTACCCCTATCTTATTAAGAAATATTAAAGGATTGGGCTATTTTAGGAAAGTTAAATGGCCCCCTCTAGACAAAATGAGAGGGAGTAGAGCCTAGAACAGTGATGCAGTAACGGACAAATTAGGAAAATAGAGAAGCGGGGAAGCTATCTCCCTCATCTCCCTCATCACTAAGGACGATTGGGAAGATCAGAAAGATTGCTGTCTGGAAGATTACTAACGCCTCGTTGCAGAGTTGCCAGCGCCCGATTGTAGTCCAAAATTGCCGTGAGTCGGCTACCTCTAGCACGGCTTAGCTCAGTTTGTTGAGTAATCACGTCTGTTTGGGTACCCACCCCTGCCACAAATCGCAATCGTGCCAATCGTAAACTCTCTTGTGCCTGTACCAGGGCAAAAGTTGCCGTTTGAATATTTTGCGCACTAGAGCTTAAGTCAAAAAAGGCTTGTTCTATCTGAAGGCGTATCTGATTGCGCTGGTCAGCAAAAGTGTTTTCAGCGATCGCAATGTTAGTTCTCTGTTGATTTGCTCTAGCTCGAGTCCTTCCTCCATCAAAAAAATTCCACTGGAGACCTGCTCCCAGAGTAAAGCCATCTTGTGGCCCCACGCCATCATTCAAAACGCCAAGGATGTTGTAGGTAGCGTTCAGAGTCACTTGAGGTCGGGTGGCAGCCAACTCAATGCGCCGTTGTTGATCACTGATTTCTCGTTGAACTAGCTGCTGTTCCAGCTCTGATCGGTTTTTATAAGCTAGGACGATGCTCTGTTCCAGCGATAAGTTCCAGTCCCCTGCCACTTCAATTGGGTCTGCCGCCGAGACTTCCACCCCCTGATTCAAACCCAACAACTGCACGATTTGCCGCCGTCTGATGCGTTGCTGACTAAGCGCTCTGGTTAAATCTTGATTGGCATTGGCTAGGCTAACCTGCGCCTGCAAAACTTCAAATCGGGTTCCCAAGCCAGCTTGTTCCCGCAATGCAGCATCCCGCAGACTTTGAGCAGCATCGGTTACTGCCTGCCGGGAGATTTCAACTTGGGCATCAGCCTGCTGCAAATTGTAGTAGGCAGTAGTGACATCAAGCCGCAGTTGTTGGGAGCGGTTTTCTACCTCTAGCTCTTGGAAACGTATCTGTTTTTCTGCTGCCCGGATTTGTGCTGGTCTTCTCCCAGACGTGTATAAATCGTAATTGAATTGCAACGCTGTATTGAAGGTTGATGAGATCGGGTTACGACTGAGCTGATCGAGTGGTGGGTTCTGGTCTTGTCGGGCATTGGACAGACTGGTCTGTGCAGAATCTGTACGGGTAAAATTAGCATTTACGCCGGCTGTAGGAAACTCAGCGGCTAGGGCTTCTTGCAGAACAAACCGAGAGCGCTCCAAGTTAAGCTGAGCTGTCTGTAGAGGTCGGTTATTCCGTTGTGCTAGTTCTATCGCTTGTTGCAGTGTAATTGGCTGGAGAGTTTGAACCTGAACTTCCTGGCTTTGGGTAGGGAATAGCAAGGGGTTAGGGCTGGGATTAAGAAATTCGGGCGCAGGAGCGTTCTGAGCGACTTGAGTTAGCTGAGTGGTTCCTACTACAGGAACGTTCTGAGCAAGTTGAGTTAGCTGAGTGGTTCCTAATACAGGAGTGTTCTGAGCGACTTGAGCTAGCTGAGTGGTTCCTAATACAGGAGTGTTCTGAGCGACTTGAGTTAGCTGAGTGGTTCCTAATACAGGAGTGTTCTGAGCGACTTGAGCTAGCTGAGTGGTTCCTAATACAGGAGACTGGAAAACGCTAGATTCCCTAAGAGGAAATATCAAGTTGCTTTCAGAGTTGTGATTCGCTGGTAGCACAGCAGGGAGAGTAGGGGAGATAGGGGGAGTAATATCTTTGATAGCAACTTCGTATAAAACGGGTTGACGTGTATTTTCCTCTTTGCCTACGGTGGGAAGCGACTTCACTGCCTCGGCAGTTCTAGGAGTCTGACGACTCGCATTGTCTACTGCCTCTATGACCGGACTGTTGGAGGGAACAATCGACTGAGTGAACCCATCTTTCTTGACTGGTAACTCAGCTGCCTGAGGTGGTGTTAAGACAGGGGAGGTTGACGGAACAGCTCTTAGATCACCAGTAGCAGGGGCAGTAGCATTCCCGTTGTCTGCTGGCGATGCCGCCGTTTGTAATATCTGTAAAGCTTCTGTTGGATTTCCTGGGATGAGTGAAACCTCTGGCTTGGCGTTCGATCGCTCAGCGGGTTTATTGGTTAACTTAGGAGGCGATGGTAATTTTTTTGAGGCATCAGACTCTATACAACTCAGAGCGATCGCGGCTCCCACACCTACAGCCACAAAATGACGAAAAGTTGACATAAGTTTTGCACTTTGGTCGTTGGGTCGAAAGAACTACCTTTGTTCGGCGATATGAGCACCCCCCTCGCCGAATCATCGCTTGCCAGAAACCTTAGCATACGTATTATATGGGTTTACTTAGAGCAAAAGGCAGGTAAAGCAGTTGAAGAAAATTTTCACGTAAAATTTGGCATGATACCTGGCGTCATCGCGTTAAGGTGGCACAGGGAATGCGTTACAACTAGCAGATACACAAAGCATTGCCCAACTTTTGAATCTTTCTACTTACGAGGATTGATGGTGAAAGGAAACGGTTTCTGACTCTATGTCCCGGTCATATAGTTGTTGCTCAGTTCCTAAGTTCCTACTTAGCCATTGCATCTCAAACCTGAGTACGGACAGGCAGTGCTGCCAGACAGCTTCCTGATAAGGGTCAGCTAGTGGCTGCTCTTCGAGTTCGACGCTTTCGAGGCGCAGCTGACAAACCCTCAAGCGATGCTCTAGTAACTTAATTCGTTCGGCGGGTTCTAAGTGGCTGAAGAAGAAAAACTTGATGGAGAATCGAGAACGACTGTTTACCCAGCTTTCGTGAGGATTTTCAAGCATCTTTTGGTGCCACCTCTGATGTCCCTTATCAGTCAGACAGTAAGTTTTACGACCCAGTCCTGCCTCTTTCTGGTCACTCGGTAGCGTCGCGATTTCCCCACGCTCTTCCAACCGCTTTAGTAAAGGATAAATTGCGCCGTAGTTAACACTAATGCAGCTGCTCATGAATTGCTCTAGCTGCTGCTTTAAGCGGTAGCCGTGCAGTGGTTCACGCTGGAGTAGACCCAAAGTGGCGAGTTCAAGCATTTGGCGAGTTCAAGCATTTATTTATATTCATACCAGATTGATCTATTATTTATATCAATCTGATATACTACTCGGAAATATGAAAATGAAGTTTACATTAGTTTATTTAAAAACTAGAAACTGTAATACCATCTAAATATTTAGCTTTCAATAACAACAGCCAAGGTAGGTTCTATGGCTAAAGCCGCTGCAAAGCTCCCTGGCAAGTCCTTAAGTACGGTGCTGATTATTATCTTTCTCACGGCGGGTGCCTGTAGTCGCTCAGGTCCGCCTCCAGGCGCTGGGAAACCACCACCAGCATTCCCAGTGAAGCTGCAAAACGTAGAAACCAGCACAGCTGAAGAAAGCTCCGAATTTCTTGGTACTTTACAGGCGGCAAAGATAGTCGTGGTGAAGACGGAAGCCGATGGCAAGATTAGCCAGATTCTAGCAAGCGAAGGAAGCCCCGTTGGGCCGGGTACCACACTCGTGCAGATCAGTCCGGATAAAAGACAGGCACAAGTGGGCGGGGCGATCGCGAATGTTAATGCATCGGTAGCCGCCCAGGAAAATGCCTCAGCTCAACTCGAACAGGCGAAAGCTGATCGAGCCTCTGCTCTGGCTGACCTCGAACTCAGTTCATCAAATTTAACAAGGATCTCTACCCTCGTCAGTCAAGGTGCCTTTCCCCAGCAACAGCTGGATCAAGCCAAGCGTAACCGAGATGCTGATCTAGCAAAGCTGAGAGTAGCTGACAAAAAAATTCAAGCGGCTCAAGCTAGTCTAGGACAGGCACAAGCTTCACTACAGGAAGCAAAAGCCAATGCATCGCTTTCGAGTGAACAGTTGCGAGACACCAGAGTTACGGCACCGATTGCTGGTGTCGTTGGTACTATACCCCTCAAGTTGGGCGACTATGTGAAAGTCGGCGACACCATCACAACCATTGTTCAGAACGACACGTTAGACCTTAGCCTCAAAGGCATTTCCGCTGATCAAGCATCCCAACTGCGACTTGGACTTCCCGTACAGCTGAACGATCCAAACACTGGCGAACCACTAGCCACTGGTCGAATTAGCTTTGTCTCTCCCCAAGTTAATTCCGAAACTCAATCCGTTCTGGCTAAAGCTAGCTTCTCGAATCCCGAAGGCACCCTGCGAGATGCCCAGAACGTGAAGGCTAGAGTGATTTGGAACAGGAAGCCTGGAATTTCAATTCCAACAACTGCTATTTCTCGCGTCGCTGGGCAGGATTTTGTCTATGTTGCTCAAACAGATGGACAATCCAAACTAATTGCTCGCCAAAAACCCGTGAAATTGGGCGAAATCAAGGGAAACAATTATCAAGTTATCGAAGGATTAAAGCCGGGAGAAAAAATTATTGTTTCAGGCACCCAAAATCTGTCGGATAGCGCTCCTATTATTCCTCAGTCGTAGTCATAGGTAATCGGTAATGGGTAATGAGTAAGGACAACTACCAATTCCCCAATTACCAATTACCAATTACCAATTACCAATACTATGTTTGCTGACTTTTTCATTAAGCGACCTGTCTTCGCTACAGTCTGCTCCTTGATTATCCTTCTCGTGGGAGCCATCAGTATTCCCACGCTAGCAGTCGCCCAGTACCCAGATATCAGCCCCACCCAAATCAACGTTACGTCTAACTACGGCGGAGCTAACGCTGAAACCGTGGAAAACGCGGTTACGACCCTCCTAGAAAGGCAGATCAACGGGGTCGAAGGCATGAAGTACATGACTTCGAGTAGCAGTAATGATGGCACCAGTAATATTACAGTCACGTTTGATGCGTCGCGGAACAAAGATATTGCTGCTGTTGATGTCCAAAACCGAGTTTCCGTCGCCCAACCTCAGCTGCCACAAGCTGTACAGCAAACAGGGGTCAGGGTTACGAAGCAGTCAACCAGCCTCCTCTTAGCGATCGGTCTGTACGCGCAAAACAAAGAATACAACAACGTATTTTTAAGCAACTACGCTGACCTCTATCTGACAGATGCCCTAAAACGATTAAAGGGTGTAGGTGAAGTCCGCATTTTTGGTGAGCGTAAATATTCTATGCGCCTGTGGCTCGACCCTAATCGACTCGCCAGTCGGGGTATAACGTCAAAGGACGTGGTCGATGCTCTCAGAGAACAAAACTTACAGGTCGGTGCTGGGGCAATTGGTCAGCAGCCGTCACAAGACGGGCAGATGTATCAAATTGACCTGCGTGCTATCAGCCGACTCAGCGACCCTTCTCAATTTCAGGACATTGTCCTTAAAACGGGTACCGACGGCGCTCTCGTCAAGCTTAAAGATGTAGGTCGGGCTGAACTTGGGGCAGAAAATTACAGCTCGTTCCTGCGATTCAGGGGCAATGATGCTGTAGGTTTGGGGATTTATCAACTTCCCGGCAGCAATGCCTTGGATGTTGCCAGAGAGGTCAAAGCAGAAATGGTGCGACTAGCTCCGACTTTCCCGCCTGGACTGAAATATCAGGTGGCGCTTGACACAACGCTGTATGTGGAACAGTCCCTTAAAGAAGTGGTCAAGACGCTGTTTGAAGCAATTGTGCTGGTTATCTTGGTAATTTTTGTTTTCTTGCAGGATTGGCGAACTACCCTGATTCCAGCGATCACTATCCCGATTTCTTTGATTGGTACCTTTGCTTTTATCAAGGTTTTCGGGTTTTCGATCAACAGTTTGTCCCTATTTGGTCTGACCTTGGCGACGGGGCTAGTGGTCGATGACGCAATTATCGTCGTTGAGAATATCGCTCGCTTGATTCAGGATAAGGGCATGAGTGCCCGTGAAGCTGCCTCTGAAGGTATGGCAGAGCTTTTGGGGGCAGTGATTGCAACTTCACTCGTACTGATGGCTGTGTTTATCCCAGTCGCCTTCTTCCCAGGGACTACCGGAAAGCTATATCAACAATTTGCGCTGACGATCGCTTTCTCAGTTGCGCTTTCTACCTTTAATGCCATTACCCTCACACCTGCCCTTTGTGCCCTCCTGCTGCGTCAGGACCAAAAACCAAGCGGCTGGGTTGGCTGGATTTTTGATCGGATTAATGGAGTCATTGACTCGACGCGCAACGGGTATAAGCGATCGCTCAACATCCTGACACGCGTGAAAAGCCTCGTGATCGGGCTGTTTATTTTGTCCTTGGGCGCGACAGCGTGGCTTTACTTGAGTGTTCCTCAGGCATTTCTCCCTGAAGAAGACCAAGGCTATTTCATCACGATTGTGCAAGGACCAGAAGGGGTGTCGCTAAACTATACCGCCGATGTCATGAATAGGGTAGAACAACAAATCCTTAAAGTTCCGGAAGTTGTAGGGACTTTTGTGGTAGGCGGCTTTAGTTTTAGTGGAAATAGTGCCAACCAAGGTCTGATTTTTACAACCCTAAAGCCATGGGAGGAGCGTCACGGAGAAGCTCAGTCAGTACAGGCGATTATCGGTAAGCTGGCGGGAGCATTAGGCGGAATTCCAGAAGCAAGAATACTGCCAGTGAATCCTCCTGCCATTCAGGGCTTAGGTAGTTTTGGTGGCTTCCAATTTGAGCTACAAGATCGAAAGGGCAACGAAACTCTAGCACCTCTGCTTCAATCGCTAGGTCAGATACTCAAGGAAGCCAATCAACCAACTACTGGCTTACAACGTGTGTTTAGCACGTTTGCCGCAAACACACCTCAGCTACTCGTCGAAGTAGATCGTAACAAAGCCAAAGCACTCGGTATCGCCATAGACGATATCTTTAATACATTGCAGACGTTGTTAGGTTCGCAATATGTGAACGACTTCAATTTGCAACAACGAACTTATCGGGTGTACGTTCAGGCAGACAAGCAGTTTCGCGCCAATCCTAGCGATATTGGTCAACTTTACGTTCGTTCTCAACAAGATCAGATGATTCCCCTGAGCAATTTGGTGAAGATCACACCAACCACAGGGGCACAAACGATTAATCACTACAACTTATTCCGCGCCATTGAAATTACGGGTTCAGCCGCTCCTGGCTTTAGCTCCGGGCAGGCAATCAAAGCAATGGAGGACGTAGCTAAGAAAGTTTTGCCTGCTGGTTTAGGCTACCAATGGTCAGGTACTTCAGCAGAAGAGCTAGCCGCAGGCGGTCAAGCACCGATCATTTTTGGTCTGGGAATTGTGTTTGTGTTCCTGGTGCTTGCTGCCCAGTACGAGAGCTATATTGACCCCTTAATTATTCTTCTGTCAGTCCCTTTGGCAATCTTGGGTGCCCTTTCAGCTCAGTCGCTGCGGGGTTTAGCTAATGATGTCTACTGTCAGATTGGTCTGGTGATGCTGATTGGTCTAGCGAGTAA
>DATNPH010000179.1:0-85670 GCA_036703315.1 Coleofasciculaceae cyanobacterium | reverse complement strand
TTACTGGAGTTTAGTGATCGCTCCCTTCTCCACTAACACCCGTCCAGTCAGCAAATCCTTCACCGTTGCCAGCAAAACCCGTTGCTCATTCACCTCAAAATTGACTTCAATTCGGTCTACTCCCGTTTCCCCTGGCGGTTCTAGATGTGCAACGCAAACTTGATTTTGAGTACTACTAAGCGATCGAAAACAGCTTTGTTGATTCAATTGGCTACTAGTCATCCTACCTTGAGTATCGTAAGTGACTTCAGCTTGCGAGATATCTGCCACTTCACCAATATCGAGTCGAATCTCCTTCTGTCCTGGTGTTGCTACTTGTAGCGTCAGTGGTTCAAAGCGTTGGCAGGGATACCGCAGTCCTTTATTAAACAAGGTGAAATAAGAATACTGCCGGGTGTAAGGCTCCCACAGACGAATGGCATAGCTATGTCGCAGATAATCTTCAACCTCAACAAGCTGACCTAATGCTAAGGCTCCGTGGGCAACAGCTTCAAAAGGCTTGTCTAACTGAACTTTTTGTCGCCCAAAGTAGGAAATGATTAATTGCTGCACAGCAGGAATTTGGCAGCTACCTCCTACTAATAGGACTTGTTCGATGTTGGCTTTGCTGATGCCTTTTGAATGTGCGATCGCTAATACTTCATCTAAGGCTTGTCGCAATTGTTCCAGTAACTGCCTTTCTTCCAGAATCTCCGCTAATTCAATTTGAGTTAACTGCAATTCATGAGAGATAAAATTTTCATCATCAAACCAACTTTCCTTCGCCTCTACAGCATTAGAAAGCCTTATTTTTAGCCGTTCTGCCACCTCTAATAAATTCTGCCAACCGATTTCTTTGACTTCCTCCCGTGAGGAACCAACTTGCTGTAGGTAGTGTTCAACAATCCAGACATCAATATCAACTCCACCGACATAAGCATCTGACTTGGCCAATACTTCTGCCTTGACCCCCCCTAACCCCCCCTTGCTAAGGGGGGGAACTGAAGATGGAGAAGTGGCTCCCCTTAATAAAGGGGGGGTAGCAATAGTGCGGATGAGACTCAGATCTAAAGTACCGCCGCCAAAATCTACTACCAAAACGACAGAACCAGGGTGTCTCACTGCGTAACCTAGTGCAGCAGCTGTGGATTCATCCACCATTTGGACGGTGGGTAAGCCCAGACGTTGCGCTAAGTCTCGGAACCAATCCAGATATAGCTCAAAGGCTCCCACTGGGACAGTAAAAACTACCGACTGGGGTTGCAGTTGTATTAAAGATGGCTGCTGCCAGATTTGCTTGATGAATAGTTCCGAAATAGCTTCAGCTGTGTAGGGTTGACCATCAAGTTGACGGGCTGGAGGCCGATACTCTGACACTAAGTCACGTTTAAAGGCTTGAAATAATCGCTCTGGTTGAGCAAAACCAAGACGCTGCGATCGCACTTGTTCCCCAAATAACAGTTGATTTTGCCCTTGGACAAACACTAAACTCGGTATTACATTAACCTGACCTGCCGACGTTTCAAATCGCCGTGAGAGCTTATCAAACTTCAATGTCCGAGGTTCAAGGGTTACTGGGTCTTGGGTACAAACAACAGTGTTGCTGGTTCCGAAATCGATCGCGATAACTGTCATGGTTAGGGAATAGGGAATGGGGAATAGGGATGGAATTAAGCTCTTGCGAGTTACCAATCCCCTCGTTTAATTTTTTATTCCAGAAGGAAGAGTACGGCTGACTTTGGCGGGACAGAGGATGTGTTGTCCATCCTGATATCCTACAAATCGGATGTAAACCAATTCCCCGACTTCAATATCACCAGCATCAGGTTGATGTAGCTGGGGATTGTAGGGCACCTGTTCCCATACCTGACCAATTAATTCATATCCCCAGCTTGCTATGAGATTATCGAGCGAGGTAAATAGCGAAGTCAGGTTTTTGGCAGGAAGGTCAGGTTTCTCCTGTACCAGTTTGCGTACACTGGGATAGTTGGTCAGTAGAGTCTGCAATTGTTCAAATGTTAAGTGCTGTAGCTCAGTTTTTAATTCAACACTCTGCTGTTGCAACTCTTCACGTAACCGCAAGCATTCAGTGCGAAGAGATTCGATTTCTAACAACCTGTTTGAGGAGGAGGAAGCTTCCTCCTCCTCCTCAACACCGAAGTTTTGCAACAGTTCTGCTATTGTCCAACCCAAAGCACTAGCGAGTCGAGTCAACTCTTTGAGCGTGAGTGAAGCTAGCTCTCCACGGCGCACTTGACGCAGACGTGAGTTCGTTAAACCAGATTTCTGCTGCAAAGATACAAAGCTCGTGAGTCCCAACTGATTTAGGCGAGGCATCAGCAGTTGGTCATATTCGAGAGGTGTTTGGACTAGTTTTGATCTGGCATCAATATAGACCAATACAAAAAAAAGACCTCCTAAAATCAGGAGGCTACTGAAGCTCGGTACTGGTACGCTGAGACGATCGAGCATGAGCAACACTCACAAAGAAGTATGAAGTGTGAAGGTTGAAGTATGAAAACATTCGCACTTCAGTTAGGATAGCGACTCCCCCCAGTTAAACATTAGTGCCACTAAGAGCTGGTGGGAGTTTCAATCTCGTTCCTTGCTTTGATGAAGTTTTATCCTTTATACTTCATCCTTCAGCCTTTAAGACAGTTGGCTTATGGAAGCATCCTCTTGTGTTGTCAGATTTTCTTCCCTTTCGTAATATTCTGGCAACAGCTCTTGAGAAGAAACTTCTCCTAGCGCCTGTTCAATTCCCTTAGTGGTATTTGTACAACTCTCTCCAGAGGCGTTGAGGACAGTTTCAATAATTTTGCCGTCTTTGCCAATGCGATACTCAATTTTTTGATACTCAGCCACAAAAGTTCCTCTCAGGACAATTTGATTTTCCCCTATGGTAACTCTCGATTGGGAACGCAGTGACACACTCAAGAGGACGACAAGACACAGGAACAATGTGATATAGAAATTGTTTAATCAACCTCTGTGCGTCTTGTTCATTGAGTTTTCACACTTCATACTTCAGATCATGTTTCAGGCTACTCGCCGACGTTTGGCTCTTTGGTACACCACTGTGACAGCGGTGCTGCTATTGCTGTTTGCTACTGGCTTCTATTTGTATGTCCGTAGTACTTTGATTGAGCGGGTTGATGATACCCTCAAGCATGTGGTGGAAGTGGTGGAGCGATCGCTTGTGATTCAACCTCTGGAAGCCTCTACCATCCCTTACCGAGTTAACATTGAAGCCAGTTTTCGCAACAATCAAGACACCGTAGACGATGACCATATCGATTTAGAGTGGTTTAGCCCTACTGGGGACTTGCTATGGTCAACATTTTCTGAGCCACTAGACATTCCCTTACACCTTAACTACACTGGCGAAACTGTGCGTCTATCGGCTGACCATCTGCTGCGGCAGGTGACGAAACGAGTGGAAGTTGGGCGTCATGTCCTCGGCTACCTACGTGTGAGCCATCCCTGGTTTGAGGTGACTAAACCCATCCGTCAGCTAATTGTCGATCTCACTGTGGGAACGATAGTTATGGTCATGTCTGTTGCAGCAATTGGCTGGTTTCTTTCTGGACTAGCCATGAAGCCAGTGCGGGAATCCTACCAACGCCTCAAACAGTTTACCGCTGACGCTTCCCACGAACTGAGAAACCCGATCGCCATGATTCAAACCAATGTACAAGTTGCTCTTGCCGATCCAGATTGGGAACCTCAGTTACAACGCCAGCAGCTTAAAGTGGTGGAACGGTTAACGCAGCGACTGGGGCGTTTGGTGAATGATCTGCTGTTTTTGGCGCGTACTGATAGTGGGATGCTACAACCCCAGTGGCAACCCGTACCCCTCGATGCTTTGCTGGTAGAGGTAATCGAAGAGCAACAGGTGGTAGCGGCTGAGAAGGGTATCTCTCTATCTTTACACTTAGCTGAGACTCCTTATCAGGAAACCCAAGGCGAAACCTGTCCGGTGTTTACTGCTTTATCAGAGGATGCCTTTACTCTTCTGGGAGATTGGGATCAGCTGGCACGTTTATTTACAAATTTGCTCAGTAATGCTTTGCAATACACATCAACGTTTACACACAGACCTGGTGAAGCCTCTGTGCAAGTGGAGTTGCAACAGTTAGAACGCCCAAGCAACGTTGGTTCGCGCAACAACCAGTCTCTACTTGTGGTGAAAGTGCGTGATACTGGCATCGGCATCTCAGAATCAGCCTTACCTCATATTTTTGATCGCTTCTATCGAGTAGATCCCGCCAGAACCCATGATGCAGCAGCAGGGTCAGGATTGGGGCTAGCGATCGCCCAAGCGATTGTTGAAAATCACCATGGTCACATTCACGTTGAAAGCGTTCTCAATCAAGGTACAACCATTACAGTCACTTTACCTGTATCCAAAGCTGAGCCCTAAGGAAAAGTAAGTCCTAAAGAATTTTTTAATGATTTGTGATCGAACTCACACAACAACTAGAAAAGTATCACTTCCTAGCACTGGGTTTTCAGGGATATTAGAATTATCGAGTTTAAGGGCAGTAGTGATGAAGTTCCCAGTTCTCCTCCCCGGTGCTCTCTCTGACCTGTTTGCTCAAGTCACTATTTCCGGTTGCTTAACAAAAGCTGATCGCTATGGATTAATGGCAGCCCTGTTAGATGAAAAACTCGATTCAGAAGAAAGAAGCGTAATTGACCGACTGCTTCGTGCTGTGTACCGGGGACGACTCGTGCTTGCCGATGAAATTTCGGTTGTAGTATAAAGCCAAGTGTCCCAGTTGTTGTGCGAATGAACCCGACAATATCGTTGTCAGCGATTGTACTAGCAGGAGGACAGAGTTCTCGTATGGGTCGGGACAAGGCCCTAATTCCTCTCCAGGGTGTCCCGTTGCTTCGACAAGTTTGTGACATTACTCTCAATTGCACCCCTGAGGTCTATGTCGTTACTCCTTGGCCCGAACGATACCAAGACATCCTACCGGACACCTGCCGTATAATTCAGGAAATCTCTTTACCAGGAGAGACACAGCCCCACGGACCATTAGTAGGATTTGCTCAAGGGCTAGCTCAAGTTGAGACAGATTGGGTACTCTTACTGGCCTGTGATTTACCCCAATTGCAGGTTAAGGTTTTGCAAGAATGGGTAGCACAGCTGAAAACGACGGCGGAAGATGCCATTGCACTACTACCCCGAAACCCTAAAGGTTGGGAACCCTTGTGCGGTTTTTACCGACGGCAGTGTTTGCCAATGCTCAATCAATTTATTGACGAGGGAGGGCGATCGTTTCAGCGCTGGTTGGCGCAACATCCTGTACAGGAACTGCCAGTAAGCAATAGCCAAGCATCTCAACTATTATTTAATTGCAATACCCCAGCTGACTTAGAGCTAGTCAACGACTGTAACTAAATTGCGATCGCGGCTAAGTCGCTCACAAAGCCTTATCCGTCACCCTGAAGTTGCCAATAAAACCCTGACTCTCTACACTGTTGCTCCAACTACATCATTTATGTGCGGGAAAGATTTAGCAGCCTTAGGTTTGATGTAGACTCGTTGTTCTTGCTTCAGATTGAGCTTGTCATACTGTTCGCGGGAAAGAATGGCTTTGACTTCATGACCATCATCCAAAGTGAGTTGGGCTTCAATTTCCCACCCCATATGAATCAGTCGGCTGACTTTGGCAGAAACGCTAGTCCCGTCAGTGTGGGTTTCAATCACAATATCGTGGGGGCGTAGAAAAACCTGAGCAGAGGCAGCATCAAATCGATTGTCCCGGAAAAGCCTTGAACTACTGGGCAACACATTTACAGGACCAATAAAACTCATCACAAAAGCCGTGGCAGGATGATCATAAATCTCGGCAGGTTTGCCCACTTGTTCGACTCGCCCTTTATTCATGACCACGATTTCATCAGAAACTTCCATCGCTTCTTCTTGGTCGTGGGTCACTAAAACGGCGGTAACACCGACTTCGTCATGGAGACGGCGCAACCAAGTCCGCAAGTCTTTACGAACTTTCGCATCCAGTGCCCCAAACGGTTCATCCAGCAATAATACTTGGGGTTCAATAGCTAGTGCCCGCGCCAAAGCTACCCGTTGTCGCTGCCCTCCAGAGAGTTGAGAGGGGTAACGATTGCCCAAGCCACTCAATTGCACCAGTTCCAGCAGTTCGTCAACACGAGCCTTCGTTTTGGTCTTCTGTTCCTTACGGATATTTAGACCAAAAGCAATATTCTCACGAATCGTCAGGTGCTTAAACAAGGCATAATGCTGAAATACAAACCCGATGTTGCGGTGTTGAACGCTCTGATAAGTAGCCTCTTTTCCCGAAATCCAGATTTTGCCAGTATCGGGAGCTTCTAGACCTGCAATCACGCGCAGCAGAGTGGATTTGCCAGATCCAGAAGGACCCAGCAAGGATACTAGAGAGCCGCGTTTGATGTCTAAGTTGACATTCTCAAGCGCCTTAAAACTGCCAAAATCCTTAGACACATTCTCAACTACAATTTCCATTGCCGCTAAACCTCTAGGGAAGAAAATTTACACTACATTCGAATGACAAAGTGATTCACAGGGCTGTTAAACTCAAAAACTGCCCATTCTATTTCCGATAAACTCAGTTAATATACAGTTTATTGATTGGCTTACAGAACTTTATATCACAGGTGGCTAAATTTATGTGACGGTTTGCAAACGAAAAGGGGGTGTCACCCTCTGGATCGATTTTCTATTTCTCAAGTAGCTTAAATTCTTACTAAATTCCTTCCACTGCCTAAGTATGGAGGACAAAAGACTAAAATGAGCGCAACGTCAGACCCGGTTATACTCCCGCTATGACACTACACTGAAAAATTCTTGTAATCATTTACATGCTTCAGATTTCATTTAAAGCTGGTGACAAGATTCGAACTTGCGACCGGCGGTTTACAAAACCGCTGCTCTACCACTGAGCTACACCAGCAACTAAAGTTAGCATAACAAATTCAGGAACCAATGATTCAGCTGTGATGCCAAAAAGGTAGTCAAGTTCCTCAATTTTTTATTTTAGCAAGGCTGGGCTAATCTCGATTGACAATTCATCAGCTGCAATACTCAGGCAGATTTTCAGGTTGAGTCCATAGTGTTAGCAGAGCAGCTACCGGAGCAAAGATTTTACGATTTCTCGCTGAATATTGCGAATTAGCTCATCTACGGTACCATCTATAGACGTATCTGTGTTATCGTCAGTAGCCCGCCCGATTAACTGTAGATTAAAGATAAGGACATTGGTATGCGTTTCTGGCAGAAGATTAATCCGCTAAAGCCACTTCAGCTGTGGAGTCAGCAGCCAAGGAGCTGGCTCCAACCCTATTCCCTGAAGAGATTTGTGTCTCTGTTTATGGTAGGGGCAATTTTAAGTGTAGCGATCGCCTCCTGTACTGGTGGGAATACCGACACGAAAACCGCTGCCAGTCCGGGGGGAACCACTTCAGCCGCCAACAAAGGTGATGTTGAGCTAACCCTCGTTTCCTTCGCTGTGACCAAAGCAGCGCACGAGAAAGTCATTCCCAAGTTTGTAGAACAGTGGAAGAAAGAGCATAACCAAAACGTCACCTTCAAGCAGAGCTATGGTGGATCGGGTTCTCAAACGCGTGCTGTGATTGATGGATTGGAAGCCGATGTTGTACACCTGGCACTTGCCCTTGATACTAAGAAAATTGAGAAAGCGGGTCTGATTCAACCGGGTTGGGAACAAGAAGCCCCTAACGAGGGAATTGTTAGCAAGTCTGTCGCCGCGATTGTTACCCGTGAAGGAAATCCCAAAGGCATCAAAACCTGGGAAGATCTGGCAAAACCGGGCGTAAAAGTAATTACAGCTAACCCCAAAACCTCTGGCGGCGCACGCTGGAATTTCTTGGCAGTTTGGGGTTCTGTTACAAAAAACGGTGGGGATGAGAATAAAGCACTAGACTTGACCACTAAAGTTATCAAGAACGCGCCTGTGCTGCCCAAAGATGCCCGTGAATCGAGCGATGTGTTCTTTAAGCAAGGTCAGGGAGACGCCCTGATCAACTACGAGAACGAGATGATTCTGGCAAAGGAAAATGGACAGAACGTTCCTTATGTCGTCCCTGAGTCCAACATCTCTATTGACAATCCCATTGCTGTGGTAGACAAAAACGTTGATAAGCACGGCACGCGTGCAGTCGCCGAAGCGTTTGTCAAATATTTGTATACACCAGACGCACAACGAGAGTTTGCTAAGGTTGGATTTCGACCCGTTGACCCCACTGTAGAAAAAGAAGTCGAAAGCCAGTTCCCCAAAGTCAAAACTCTCTTCACGGTTAAGGATTTAGGGGGTTGGGACAAAATCCAGAAGCAATTTTTCGATGACGGTGCTGTCTTCGACAAGATTCAAGCGAAGGCTTAGAAATCATCCTTGGTAAATGTCATTTGTCCTTTGAAAGAGCAATAAATATGAGGACAAATGACAAAAATCAAATTCGTTCAACTCTTACGTAATGGCTATATCTCTTCCCTCCCAGCGGACTCCGGCTCGGAAAAATCCAGTCAGTCAACTAATGCAGCTTTCCTGGCCTTGGCGAATTACGTTAGGGTATCTCACCATAATGCTGCTTCTGCCTGTGTCAGCGCTTGCCTTAAAAGCCAGCACTGAATCACCTGCTAACTTCTGGAAAATTGCCACCAGTCCTATTGCTCTTGCTACGTATGATGTCACTTTCGTAACATCGTTGATTGCGGCACTAATTGATGGCGTTTTTGGTGTTTTAATTGCTTGGGTTTTAGTTCGATACGATTTCCCAGGCAAACGGTTGATTGATGCTGCTATTGATTTACCTTTTGCCCTTCCCACCTCAGTTGCAGGTTTGACTCTGGCTACTGTCTACAGTGAAAACGGCTGGATCGGTTCCCTGCTAGCACCATTTGGCATTAAGGTAGCATTCACACGCTTGGGGGTAGGTGTAGCGATGCTGTTTATCTCCTTGCCTTTCGTCGTGCGGACATTACAGCCAGTTTTGCAGGAAATGGAAAAGGAGATTGAAGAAGCAGCCTGGTGTTTAGGAGCCTCCCAGTGGCAGACATTTTGGCATGTTGTTTTGCCCCCTTTATTTCCAGCGATTTTGACAGGTGTTGCACTAGGTTTTTCCCGTGCCGTTGGTGAATACGGTTCGGTTGTGATTGTGGCGTCGAATGTTCCCTTTAAGGACTTAATTGCCTCGGTGCTGATTATCCAACGATTAGAGCAATATGACTATAGTGGTGCAACTGTAATTGGCACCGTTCTGTTAGTAATTTCGCTGTTAATCCTGTTATCAATTAACCTATTACAAACTTGGGGACGACGCTATGAACTCTGAGTTAGCCGGAAAATCTTTCAATCCAGAGCCACCGACGTCTAAGCCATCTTCACTGACCAAGGAGCAACGCTGGGTTAAGCCAGTTTTAATTGCAGTGGCACTCACCTTTTTGGCGTTAGTCTTGTTCATTCCCGCCCTCAACGTATTTGTACAAGCGTTTAAGGGAGGAATTGGTCCTTTCTTTGGCAACTTGACAGAACCGAATTTTGTCCATGCTGTAAAGCTTACTGTTATAGTCGCCCTGATTGTTGTGCCCATGAATGTAGTCTTTGGACTCTGTGCTGCCTGGGTGATTGCACGAAATCAATTTCGGGGTCGCACTTTTCTAATTAGCCTTTTAGACATTCCCTTTGCAGTATCCCCAGTCGTTGCAGGCTTGATGATTGTGCTGCTCTATGGACGAAATGGTTGGTTTGGGCCGTGGCTGGAGGCGCACAACATCAAAATAATTTTCGCCATGCCTGCAATGGTACTGGCAAGTGCCTTTATCACCTTGCCCTTTGTTGCCCGCGAAGTGATTCCTGTTTTAGAAGAAGCTGGTGCTGAGCAGGAAGAAGCGGCTAAAACCTTGGGAGCTAATGATTGGCAAGTCTTCTGGCGTGTTACCCTTCCCAGTATCCGTTGGGGGCTTCTGTATGGAGTACTGCTGACCAATGCCAGAACAATGGGCGAGTTTGGTGCCGTATCAGTTGTCTCTGGTAACCTAGCTGGCAAAACTCAAACCTTGCCACTGTTCGTCGAAGAAGCGTACAAGCAGTATCAAACTCTGGCTGCCTTCTCAGCTGCCGTTTTGCTGGCTGGTCTAGCATTAGTCACTCTGGTACTCAAAGAAATTCTAGAGCGTAAAACCCGTATCAAGGATGCTGTTGAATAGTAAGCAACTTAACTAATACGAGCCTCTAAAGCCTGAATAAATTGGTAATGAGCGATAATTCATTTGTCGCTCATTATTAACTTGTCCCATTTCCTTGGACAAGCTTGTCGCCAATATTATCTACTTTGCTGAGAGACGTGCGGAATCTGGGTTTATCAAGAGATGCTTGGCGATGCTTTTCGACTGCATAAGTCTCGCAAGCTCAGATATATCAGGCAGAAAGAGTCAGATAAATCCTATTCTTGAAAAAATGAAGCTGGAAAAGTAAGGGCATCGCTAAACTCCAGTAATCTTCTGTTCATCAGCAAACAAGGCAAGTGGCAATGACGGAAAATTCCAATCAGCCCAAAGACCATGATGCTGTTCTTGGTCGTCAAATTGCAGCTCCTACGGGTAGTGTCGTTTTAGGAGGGCTATTTGGAGTAAAGAGGCGGTTTGCCAGTGAAGTTGTCCCCCAAAGAGCAGCCGTTCTTTCTGAAGCACTCAACTATGGTCAAGAAGGTTTGGAGCTGGTGATTCAAGCTCTTTTAGATGAAGCAGAGCAAGTACGGCAAACAGCCTATATTTTACTTCAACCTTTGAGGACACAGCCTCATGTTGGGAAGGCATTGGACGATTTTCAGTACCTATCGCTACGACAGTTATTAGCGGCTGGGAAGTGGAAAGAAGCTGACCAGGAAACTACTGCCGTCATGCTGCGGATATGCAAGTGTAAAAAAGCAGGTTATCTCAATGTAGAAGACATCGAAACGTTTCCTTGTTCAGACCTAAGCATCATCGACAATCTCTGGCTAGAGTACAGCCAAGGACGCTTCGGTTTCAGCGTACAGAGCCACATCTGGCAGACCATCGGAGGTAACTCGAATCCAGATTGGAATGCCTGGTGCCGTTTTGGTAAACAGGTGGGATGGTATGTGAAAGAGTCTTGGCTTTGGTGGAACGACCTAACGTTCTCTTTACATGCTCCAGTGGGACATCTGCCGCGAGGGGGAGCCTTTATTGGGTGGGGTTTAGGTGATTTCTGGACAGGTTGCAGGGTGTTCTCGGCTCTCAGCTTGAGACTTGTCCAGTGCGACTTACCTTAAGCTGAAAAACTTTGCTCCTCTACCTTTGCGTTCAGGATGCAAAACGCAAAGCAGCACTTTTCTTAAAGAAGTGGTACCACTGGTAGTGGTAGGTAGCGAAGGTACGATGACCAACAATCTCAATCAGCCCAAAACCGATGATGTTGTCCTTGGAGGTCAAACTCCAACCCCCCTCAATGGTGCGGTTTTGGGGGGATTAGCAGGAGTCGAGCGCCGATTTAGTCGGGGAAGTTCTGGGGATAGTTCGTACCAAATTAACCAATGCCTCAACGCCCTCAAAGAAGCCTTAAACTATGGTTCCGAAGGCTTATCTCTGGTAATTGGAGCATTAAACGACACGTCCTGGCAGGTACAGCGAACGGCATACTTGCTACTCCAAGGGTATCAAGAGCCAAGGGTTACACAAGCTTTGCAGGAGTACAACCCTTATCAATTCTTCCAATGTCTCTATAGATATTCCACAGGAAAATCTACGACATATGCGATCGCTATTACTCCTGACGGGCAGATGATGGTTAGTGGCGGCAATGACAGAATTATCACAGTACGAAATCTAGGGACGGGCAGAATCATCCGCACCTTTACAGGACATTCCGGCTCCATTTATGCTCTCTGCTTAAGTCCAGATGGACGAACGTTAGTCAGTGGCGGTCGAGACACAACCCTGAAAGTCTGGAACCTCGATACAGTAGGCAGCAGTAACTCGATTTCTCCAACCCGTCGAGTCATCGGTGATGCATTGATATACACTCTCACGGGACATTCCGAGTCGATTAACTGTGCTGCGATTAGCCCAGATGGTCAATTGCTGATCAGTGGCAGTGAGGACAATACCATCAAACTATGGGATTTACACACAGAAGAATGCCTAGCCACTCTGGAAGGACACGAAGCTGGAGTGAAATCACTTGCGATTAGCTCGGATGGTCAACTGCTGGTCAGTGGTAGTGCTGACCATACCATTAAGCTGTGGCAATTGCCCAATGACGCCAATGAGCCAATTTGCCCTGATCCTATCTATACCTTAACGGGACATACAGATTGGGTTAAATGTCTGGCGATCGCTCCCGATGGACAGATACTGGCGAGTGGCAGTCAAGATAAGACTATCAAGCTATGGCAGTTGGATACAGGGGAATTAAAAAGCACTCTAGTTGGGCATTGGGGCGAAGTCAATTGTATTGCAATCAGCCCAGATGGACAGAGGCTTACTAGTTGCAGTTGGGATGAGACAATTGGGCTGTGGCATTTAGGAACGCTTAAGCAACTACATAGCTTGTCAGGACATCAGGGGGCTATTGCTTGTTTTGCTATCAGCCCAGATGGACAACCCCTCGTTAGTAGCAGCTGGGATCATACAATTCGAGTTTGGGGAATGAAAACTTAAGAAGGAGAAGGGGGAGATGAGGGAGAAGGGGGAGATTGCTTTCCCTGTAGCATCAAGGAACACCGGAAATTGACAGCCTCCTCAGCTGGACTAACTGCCCTTACTCAGGTTCAACTGAATGCCTGGGCTGTTCAGGCACAAACTCATACCGAGGGGGGTCAACTACCAGACTATATCCCTCAGCTTGCCCAAGCTAATTCGACCTGGTTTGCACTACAGATACAGGATATAGAGGGTCAGATTTATACAGTGGGCGACGTTACTCTAACGTTTCCGCTAATGAGTGTGGTCAAGCCGTTTGTGCTGCTATTTTTGCTAGAACAGTTCGGGGAAGCGGTATTTTCCCGCGTTGGCATGGAACCTTCTGATCAGCCTTTCAATTCATTAACACAACTCCAAGCAGACAAGGGTTGGCCCCGTAATCCTATGCTCAATAGTGGTGCGATCGCTCTAGCCTCTCTTCTACCGGGTCAAAATGCTCGTTCTCGCTGTGAAAGTCTGTGCCAGTGGCTAAATCAACGATCAAACTCTCATCTATTTTTAGATGAGCTAATGCTAGCGTCCGTGCGTTCTGTCTCTAATAAACGCAATCAAGCCATTGCAACGATGCTAGCTCAGTCGGGTTATCTGGACGCTGTGGAAATAGCCCTAGACACCTACAATCACGTCTGCTGCCTGTCTGGAACAGTTGCCGATTTAGCGCTTCTGGGGATGCTGCTGGTGCACTGCCAAGGAGGAATCAAGCCCGAACATCGTCGCACCGTTAATGCCCTGATGACAACCTGCGGCTTGTATCAAGCCTCTAGCCGCTTCGCCGTACAAGTAGGACTGCCAACTAAGTCAGGAGTTAGTGGTGCTGTTGTTTGTGTGGTGCCATCTCAAGGAGCAATAGCCTCTTATAGTCCTCCTCTAGATCAGGCGGGTAACTCTAAAGCTGGTTTGTTTTTGTTGCAGCAACTCTCACAAGCTCTAGATTTGAGTATGTTTAGTGGAGATTAAGCTGCTAAGCGTTTAACTTGCACATTTTTGGCTTGGTTGGTCAAAAGGTAATTGGTCAAAAGGTAATTGATAACATCTTGGCGCTGTGAGGGTTTAGTCATCCCATTACCCATTACCAGCCCTAACCAATATGCTTTCTTAAATGAGCAACAGCTTAACACAGCCTAGGTACAGGATTGGCGATCGCGCTTGCCTAAAATTTAGGAGAAAGGATATCAAAGTCAAGCGTTGAGATAGCGTCTTCGATATCCAAGGCTAAAAATTGACTGACTGGTTTGTATAGCCAGGAATTTGGTGACATTAGATCTCCTCCGATTCGTTCAAACCCCAAAGCCAGTGCTAGTTTTTCATCACTGTAAATGGGGTGGAGGCTCATCAGATAAAAATCACACAAATTAGGAAAATCAGTCAGCATTAACTCTAATGTTTCTTGCGTATCCTTTAAAAATCGACAGACATTGTCTCGATTCTTGTAAGGAGTATCGATCCTCCAACTCCGCACAAAGACTGCACGACACTCTGAATCACACAGGAGCGCCATTTTGAACGGATCGGTTTGCGAATCAGAACTTAAATGCAGGATTCTGCTAGGAGGGAGAAAGAAATTTTTCTCAGACTCGGCGGCGGTGGGATAAAGAACGTAAAAGCCTACAGGATTAGAGTTATCACAGCGACGCAGTACGCGCATACCTGTTGGGTATTCCTTTACCCAACGGCGTAGTGAATTAATAATCTTGAGTTTGACAGCGGCGGTATCGCTGTTTATCCAGACATAGAGGCGAGACAGAAACTCTGCAACGAAAACAGCATCATTGTGGTTGAAAGCATCAACCCTAAGTTCTACTAGCTCTGCGGGTTGGGGAGATGACTTAAGATTCGGCTGATACAGGATTTGAAGAGAAAGACTGTTGCCATCAAACTTTTTCTTAATTAATCCGAGATCGCGCAACGTATCAATCATCATCCCAGCCGAGCGATCGCTTCCCTTCCCCTGTTCTTGGTCACAATAAAACAATGCAACAGCCTCCCGATGGGTACAAGAGACAAAACCCTCTGGTCGGGATAGCTCTGTAAGAGGCAGCTTCACCTCTTGCTTCAGTTTTTGTCGCTGCTTCACCAGTAAATATGCCCACAAGCGCACATAACATTTAGCCTGATGCGAAGTTCTGGCAACTTTTTCTTCGAGGAGCCTTGAGATGTATTTGTCCTGTTTGTTAATAGGAAACCACTGATTGATAGATTCTGGCTCCATATCCCCCCGCTTGCTGGAAAAGTATATAAACGCACTGAATGCCACAAGCGGCTCATCATTTTAATTGACATTGTAGGAAGAAGTCAAAACAAAGTTACGTAAGCATTTCAGCACCTATAAAGTAGACAAACTAGAAGCTAAGTAGCTTAGAAGGGCTTGCTTAAGTTATTTTATTACTGCCGTTACTCATTAAGCCTGCCTCAAGCAGAGCTAGCGCATCCCCTGAGCCATCTAGATCAGCTCTCTTAAATATTAAGATTTCGTAGTGCCTAGCTAAATAAAAAAATTCTATAAAAACTTCACCCTGCTTCAGGTCGCTTCACCCTCATTCACCCCACAGAACATACTTCAGGCTGTTTGGGAAACCTACAGGTTGCTCATGGCATATACATCGATTCAAAAACCAGAATAGATTTACTTGTCCGTTGACAAACCTGAAGGTGATGCATAATGGTCATTCTCGCCTCTCAACTGAATACCAACATCAAAACTGTCGATCAATCAAACTATTCAGAAAAACAGAGCCAAGGGACTAATAGCCAAAATTTCAAACAACCTTCTTTGTTGCAAGCCATTCTTGAAAGCTTGGTTGACGGTGTTTTGGTTCTGACTATGCAAGGAGAGTGGGTTTACGCCAACGAGTCTGCGCGTCAAATTTTCCACCAACTCTCCTACAGTACATCAGTGCACAATTCAGCGCTCCAGGCAATCTGGAGTGTTTGCAAATCGTTAATCGATAGCGGCGACCCGTTTTCGGAGCAAGAAATGATGATCAACAATGTGATCAACCCGAATAGTTCTGTGAACTTTCGTATTCGGGTGCGATGGTTGATTTTAGAGGAAAGCGCTCACCCTTATCTATTAGTAACAATAGAAGACCAGCTTCTGTCCAAACAAATGCAAGCGATCGCCCAGACCAAAACTTATGGATTGACTCACCGCGAGGCAGAAGTTTGGTCACTGCATCAAGCCAATCTCTCTTATAAAGAAATTGCCGACAAGTTGTACATTACACGCAACACCGTCAAGAAGCACCTTAAAAATATTTATGCAAAACAACAGAATTTTCTTGAAAAAAACAATAACAAACACTAATTTCGATTAGCCAATCGCTTGACCCAGCTCAAAAAGGCTAGACCAGTCCCCCGTTCCCCCCTTTTTAATGTGGCTAGGGGGGAGCACTACAGCAATAAGCCATGTCGATCTTAATATTTACGTTATAAATCACCCCTTAAACAGAGGGATCATTCTGAACTTATTTCATTAATTAGAGGTATGACATTTAACCTTTGTCTGACTTCAGCCAATGGTGTTTTCCAATCCGATTTAATGTCCCAACTAATCAGGCGGTTAGCTCGTTTACCCATTTTGAGGACTTGTATAATCTCTTTGTAATTGCATACTCCAGTTAGCAATCCAACTAACACGACTATCGCACTTGTTGGACGAAACACTTGGGCACGGGTAAATATCTGGAGCATGAATTCATCATGGGGTGAGGAATTAAACCCCGTGAGAACATGCCAAACATCGTGGGTGCGCTGAATCCAATCTCCACAATTTAGCGCTTCAAACCCATTACTATCAAGAAACTGGGCAACTTCACGACCCAAGGTACCGTTAGGCAGCTTACGTAACTGTTCTAACTCTTCTGGGGTTAGGCTGAACTTTCGGTCAGGATTAACTTGAGGATTAATGGTTTGAGCAATTTTTAAGATAATTCTTAACCAAAATGGCATGATAAAATCACTCCTTGATAGAAGCCTTGTGAATACAATGAGCAGGAAATAGGTTCTACTTTGACGTTGCCCAAAAGCCGTCTAGAGTTTTTGTAAAAATCATATGGGTGGCTTACTTTTTGGCTGAGCGTGCCCTGCTACGCTAGCATCTAAAATTCTGGAGAAGGATGAATGAACTCTAGTTTTGAGGTGATCTCTTTTATGTCTAAAGCCAAAAATTGGTCTACTGCTGTGTAAATCCAGTAAACTGAAATTTTTGGATCACTACCGATTTTTTGGAAACCTAGTGACTGTGCAAGTTCTTCATATCTGGGATGAATGATCATCGCCTAAAAATCACAGAGGTTAGGGAAATCACCTTGCATTCGCACCAGTGTTTTCTGCAAATCCTCTAAGAATAGACATACATTTTTCCAACTCTTGTAAGGAGTATCCAGCATCCAGCTACGTAGAAAAACAGAGGTGCAATGTGGATCTCTGGGAATAGCCATTTCCAGTGGATCGATGTCTGAAGCAGAACTTAAATGGATGCTTTTGCTAGGGGAAAGAAAAAACTGTTCCTCAGACTTAGCTGCGGTGGGGTAAAGCAGGTAAAATCCCGCAGGATGAGAGGTGTCACAGCGACGCAATACCCGCATCCCGGTTGAGTATTGCTCTGCCCAAACGCGCAGTAACTTGGCAATCTTGTGCGGAACAGCTGTAGTATTGTTGTTCATCCAGTTGTAGTTGTGAGCCAAAAAACTCGCAATGAACACGGCATCGGTTCGCGGATTGAAAGCATCCATCTTGAGCTGTATTGGCTCGACTGGCTTAGTCGGTGCGGTCAAAATGGGTAAAGATCGAATCTGGTATAAGCAGTTGCCATCAAATTGTTTTTCAATTAGACCAAGAGCAAGCAGCTTATCAAGCATCATCCCAGCAGCGCGATCGCTCCCCCGGTCTTTGTTAGCATAAAACAATTCTGCCGCTTCCCGATGCGTGCAAGCAACAAATCCTTCTGGAACCTGCAACTGAGATAAGGGCTTTGTCAAACGAGATCCTAATTCTTGCTGCTGCTTCAGCAATAAATAAATCCACAATCTTACAAAACATTCAGCGCGACGCCTGGTTAGACCAACCCGTCCAATGAGCATCGAGACATAGTTGCGCTGTTGCTCAATAGAAAACCACTGATCAATAAATGCTGGATTCATATCCTACCAACGCTGAAAGAGTAGAGCTTTGGCAAAAGCCAATTTTTGCTAAGTAGCTGTAATACAGTACTTCTCAGCATTTCCCTGTGGATTTATGCAAGGAGTTTCTTTCACAAACGCTTCCAACCCAGCAATACAGCACAAAACGATACATTATAATGCATTGCTGGTTTAAGCTAGTCTGTTGCTACTGCTAGTGATTGCATACAAGTACCTTAGCAAGCTAGATCAACACGGTTGGATCATAGGATTCCGTATTTTATTAAAAGAACTAAGAACTGTAAAAAAACTTCACCCTGCTTCAGTCCGATTCACCTTTTCTCAGCCGATCAAAGAGAATTTCGCTAGTTTTGGAAATCTACAACTTGCTCCTTGTAGATACACACACTGATAAATCAGACTGACTTTATCATTCAACTGATAACTCTTGGACTAACTTGATTTTTCAGGTGCTAATACGGTAGGAGATTCACAATGTCTATTCCGGTTACCAAACCGAACAGTCACCTTGAAACGTTTGAAAGACTGTCTTACTCAAAAAAAGGTTTAAAACGCTCTCCTTCTCAAAATCCGGAACAACCTTACTTGATGCAAGCCATCCTTGAAGGCTTTGTTGATGGGGTGTTAATTTTAACTGAGCAAGGGGATTGGATTCACGCTAATGCCTATGCACGTCGAATTTGCAATCAGCTCTCTTCCAAGACATCCCAGGTCAATTCAGTTCCTCAGCCTATCTGGCACGTTTGTGAATCCTTGATCGATAACCGCGAGCTTTTTCCTGCTCAAAAAATCATTATCGAAGCTGAAATTGATACAGAAAATTCGACAGTTTTCCGCGTAAGGGTTAGGTGGTTAGAGTTAGACAAAAGCGATCAGATTTACCTATTAGTAACAATAGAAGACCGAAATCAATCCACTAAAAATGCGGCGATTACTGAGGTCAATAAATATGGCTTGACTCCCCGTGAGGCAGAAGTTTGGTTACTACGTCGAGCTAACTACTCTTATAAAGAAATAGCGGATAAGCTGTACATCACGCTTAACACTGTGAAGAAGCACATGAAAAGTGTTCATGCCAAACAACAAGCAAATCTTTGGGTTCAAGGAGAGCAGCAACTCGGTTAAGCTAATCAGCCAGGGAAGCATCTTAGAAAACAGCTGAGAGTTGTCCAGATAGGTAACATTTCTTAATATAGTTCCCTGATTTTCCTATCCCATGCCAGCCTCTGATTCCCGAACAGTCACCTACAGCCCGGCTTACACACTCGTTCCAACTTACGAATGCTTTAATCGGTGTGTTTACTGCAATTTTCGCACCGAGCCAGGTAAAAGTCCTTGGTTACAGTTAGCTGATGCTGAGCGCAAGCTAAGACAGCTTCAGACTCAGGATGTCTCTGAAATTCTCATCCTCAGCGGGGAGGTGCATCCCCACTCATCACGTCGTTCCGAATGGATTGAGCGGATTTATGAACTTTGTAAACTTGCACTGTCTTTAGGATTTCTCCCCCATACGAATGCTGGACCCCTAAGATATGAAGAAATGGTATATCTCAAGTCGGTCAATGTGTCAATGGGGTTAATGCTAGAACAGCTAACACCTCAACTTCTAAAAACAGTTCATCGGTATGCTCCTAGCAAGGTACCATCAGTGCGTCTGCAACAGTTGGAATGGGCAGGAGAACTGAAGATTCCCTTTACAACAGGCTTATTGCTGGGAATTGGGGAGAGTCGAGAAGATTGGTGGGAGACACTTGATGCGATCGCACATCTCCACTCCTGTTATGGTCATATCCAAGAGGTCATCCTGCAACCCTACAATCCTGGTAGCCAGCAAAGTTGGGATGCTCCCGCCTTTGAGCTGCATCAGCTCCCAGAGATTATTGGCGCGGCTCGTCAGATTCTTCCCTCCGCAATCACCCTACAGATTCCCCCTAACTTAGTTCCCGACTCTGATTGGTTACTGACCTGTTTAGCCGCAGGTGCTAGGGATTTAGGAGGAATTGGGCCAAAAGATGAAGTCAATCCCGATTATCCTCATCTCCACGCTCATAAACTCAGAGAAATCTTAGAGCCAGCTGGCTGGAATCTGGTGCCGCGTTTGCCTGTATATCCCCACTACGACAGTTGGTTGACTCCACCCTTGCAAAGCGCTGTGCAGCGCTGGCGTACACAAGACTGGGTACTGTAGGCTGATTGTACCTTGACTGGCAAAAGAACACGGAGGAAGCTGGAGAGAAAAACTCGACCGAGATGTTGGTGAAAAATTCTCCCCTGTAGCCAATTCCTCCCTTGCTATCTTTGATGAGTTTCGGTAAGTAAGTAAAGAACTCCAGTTCTGTGAGCACTGGAGTTCTTTGATGTTCGAGGTACTTGAAAAAGATGTCTAGCTATTACTTAATATTTTCACCGCTGTAGGTTACGCAAAGCTTATCCATTGTTTAAGTTTTGCTACAGTGATGCATTCTTGGAGTGTGAACGCGATAGTTTTACATTAATTAATAAAAATCTTTATCTATTTTTTAACTGAACATACAGCTCAAGGCAGAAAGATAAAGATGTGAGAAGTGAATAAAGGTGGTTATGGGTACAGCTCTGGTAGTAGAAGACGATCGCACACAACAGCTGATTGTCTCTAAGATTCTTAACAAAGTTGGGTTAAATGTGATTTTTGCTGGTGATGGTGTCGAAGCACTAGAACTGGTTGAGAGTCATTGTCCAGATCTTGTTGTCTTGGACATTGCCATGCCTCGGATGAATGGCTACGAAGTCTGCCGTCGGCTCAAATCCGATGAAAAAAACTGTAAGCCAGCTGTGCTGATGTATTCCCATAAAACAGAAGCCTGTAATTTTTATTGGGGCAGCAAGCAAGGTGCTGATGCTTATATTTCCAAGCTTTGCCGCCCTCAAGAGCTAGTTAACACAGTTAAACAACTGTTATCACCAGAGGCTGCATTGCAGCACTAGTGCTACACGGCGAACGTTTCCACCAGTTGGAGAAAAGCCTCTTGCATGAAAGTCTAGCGCCCTTTCCTAACTGGTGGGTTATTTCCACCAAACTGGTTTAGGTTGTTGCTCCAGTTGCAGCTTCCTGCCCTTCCTCCTTGGATTCCTTTGCTTCCTTGGGTTTGCGCTCAAATACCTGAATATTGGGCTGATCCAGCAGAAAGCCTTTCTCTGTAAGTGGTCCCATCTTTCCTGCAATCGCGGCTACCCACATCGGATAGTCATCTCGTGCCTGTTCCAGCTTCTTAAAGACTTTCGGCCTGACTTTAACCGTGACGAGTTGACCATCACAGTCCAGATCAAACTCTTTCCAACCATTCTCCACAGTCTTCGCCTCAGCTGGGAATTCGTTGATTTTGATAGTAAGTTCTAATTTGCCTGGTATCGTCATGGATTGATTTCCTATTAATTTGTTTCCTCCTATCCTTATATATCGTGGAAGCCACTTGTAATAAGATTTTGAAAAGGATTTTGGATTGGCTTACGCCAAGCGCTCAGGCATTGCCACCTTTTGTGGCGGGGAGTCACATCCCCTTATGGGTGTCGAGGAAAGCCGCCTCCCTCACAAAAGTTCATACTTCATAGGAGAAGGGGTTAGGGGATGAGGGTGAAACCGTTATGGCATGCGAATTACGGAGAATGAATCAGCCCTGCCCTGCTCCCCTGCTTCCTGAAATGAGGGGTAATAGAACCGGATTTGGTATCACTTATACCAATTGGTCTTAAAAATGACACAAATAGTCAAGGGAGTAGGTTGAAGCGTCCTTCCTACCACCTACGACCTAACACCTAAAACCTAATCCCGATAAGTGTCAAACATTTAACCAAATGGTATTATTAACCTCTAGTTAGCCGTTGAATCTTTACTTTCCTTAAGGGCAGTTGCTTTTTTCTGCGCTCTTAAACGTAGGATGATTTTAGCGGCGGCGTCAGGGGAAATACCATAGGCATTGGTAAGTCGCAAAATGGCGGCTTCCTGTTGAGTGAGTTGAACTGACTTGTGCCTTGGTTGGCGCACAGGAAATAAATTACCGTCTTTAGTGTCATTCATTGTTCGTTTCCTGAAACGTGTTTCAAGTTGGCTTGAAAACACCCTGACTAGCGAGGCTGGCTGTGTCGTTTGTTTTTCTGGAGCTTATACAGATGGCGGCTTCTCTTTGGAAAGGGTGGCAATCGTCCTAAACGAGCTAAAAGCGATACAGTCCAAAGATAGATGCATTTTTTCAAGCCCAACTCTTTATACTTCAATGGTAGGAAGCTCTTCTCCGTTTTCCGGGCCACACTATGCAACTTGTTGAAATGACTGTCTGTTGGGTTGCCGTTTGCCAAATTATTAGGGAGCAACGCAATTATGAGGTGGACAGTTTTCTAACTGGTACGCGATCGCGTACTGCTGTTCTGTTTGATCGAGGAATATCAAAGAGACAACATAGAGAATGCAGAGCCAGAGCTTGATGAAGCGAGAAGGTAGAAGGTTCTGGCTTTTTTCTTGCATATAACACCCGTTAGGTTAGTGTTTTCCCTGAAACTGGAGGAGTATAAACAGAGATTAGGGGCATCACTTCCAGGGCGAGAAGTCGCTTATCAGTGCTAATCTACCCACAGCTAGAAAATTCAGCTTAGTTTTGATACTAGCCGCCCCACCTAGCAACTATCTCTCATGGCAACTGAAATAGAGCGAAAATTTTTAGTCAAAGGCGAAGAGTGGCGATCGCTTGGTACTGGTACTATATACCGCCAAGGTTACCTCTCTACAAAACAAGGCTGCTCTGTGAGAGTGCGCCTCGTAGGAAACCAAGGTTATCTCACCATCAAAGGTTTAACAGAGGGGTTTTCCAGAGCAGAGTATGAGTATCCTATTCCCGCAGAGGATGCTCAAGAGATGCTGGATATATTGTGCGATCGCCCTCTCATTGAAAAAACCAGGTACAAAATTGAATTTGCTGGTTTGACTTGGGAAGTAGACGAGTTCGCTGCTGAAAACCAAGGATTAATAGTGGCGGAAGTTGAACTTACTGACGCCAAGCAAATTATTGAACTACCCGACTGGGTTGGTAATGAAGTTTCTGATGACCCCAGATACTACAACGTCAATTTAACCCAGCATCCGTTTAACCGCTGGTCAGAGAATATCCAGTCTAGTTAAATATGCACCGTATAAGGGATAGTAGTCTCTCATAAGCTTATGCGTTTTTGAGAATTTGCGGAACTCAAAGGATGTTTTAAAAGTCAGTTCGTCAGTCTCTAGCTCGGAAATCTAATACTATCTTCCGTCACCTGCAATAGCTTCCCTTAGCATCCATAATTAAGGGGATAAGAGGGTGCAGGATATGTGACATCATCAGAGGAATGGGTATGTTATCCGATTTGGATAAATATTCGTCACAACTCAATTCTTTGTTTTTTGCTAATGGCTAATAGCTCCAACAGACAATTAGCAATCAACTATTAGCAATTAGCGTTTACCGATATTAGCATTCATAAACCGAAATGGTATCACTCCCTTGATTAGTTCTCTAGCAACATCAAAGTAAACTAGTATTTTTTGTATTGACTATGCATAAATTCCCTACACCAATAGTCAAATTAGCTTGCTTGAGTACTATCAGTTTGCTGATGTTAACTACTTATCAACAGTCCAATTATGCAAAGGATGAGGTGATTAGCTTAGGAGAACCCACTCAATTACTTAACAGAAAATACACTCAAGAGCAAATCGATTATTTCCTAGAAATTGCTTTAGGTTCTGAATTTGGAGATTCGACTGCGACTATTAAGAAATGGGCTGGAGATGTCCGAATCAAAGTTTTCGGTTCACCAACCCGTGAAGACTTGAAGACTTTGCAGGCTGTCATCGACGAAATTAATACGATTGCTAACGGAGTTCATTTACAGATTGTTACCAATAATCCTAGTGTGAGTATCTACTTTGTTCCTGAATCAAAGTTTATACAATATGAGAGGAATTATATACCAGTAAACTTAGGTTTTTTCTGGAATTCATGGGATAGCAAAAATGTACTTTATATTTCGAGGATTCTAATTTCTACGGAGCAGGTTACACAAAGAGAACGTTCTCATTTAATCCGGGAAGAACTCACGCAATCCTTAGGATTGATGAACGATTCCTATCGATATAAAGACAGTATATTCTATCAAGGCTGGACTGATCCCATTCAATATGCCGAAATTGATAAAGTGCTACTCGAAATGCTTTATCGTCCAGATATTCGTCCTGGAATGACCAAGGCAGAAGTTCTCAAGGTACTTAAAACACTCGAGACAAACAAATATTCTACATCTACATCGAATTGTGCTCCAAGTGATACTAATCCGGCTCTTGATTTTTCTATCGCTCCATTTTGTAAGACTAGATAAATCGACACAAACTGAAATTTGGAATTTCATCTAACACTCTAAAGTTGGATAATATGGCTAATTTGTTTAGTCAACTATAGTTGTCATTGACTCACCAATTCTTGAAAAAATAGCACTAAAAAAGATAGCTTCGTTCGCTATTTATAGGAACAATTTAAGTTTATCAACAATCTAATAACCAGCTTTCCTGCTAATAACATTCCAATAAAGGCGAGGATTTTGATGTGAAAAAAGTTACTATAGCCCAGCTGCTTACTATGGGAGTGATCGGGTTTATATCATTGAACATAGTGGGAGTTAAGAGTGCTTTTTCCTCCACAGAGTCGGTTGCTTGCTGCACACGAGCTAACGGGGCTAAGCTTTTAGACAAAAACAAGTCTCCTCAGTTCATTTGGCCGAGTCAAGGGTTTATCTCTCAAGGCTTTCACACGTTTCACGAAGGAATTGACATCTCAGGCGCGTTTGGAATTCCTATTGTTGCGGCAGGCGACGGAGAAGTAATCTTTGCAGGTCAAAACGATTGGGGATTGGGGCTAGCCATACAGATCAGGCATAGTAATGGTACTGTGACTGTTTATGGTCACACTCAACGCCTTTTGGTCAGAAAAGGTCAACAAGTGAGCCAGGGACAACTTATTGCAGAGATGGGCAGCACAGGCAATAGCAATGGTCCTCATTTACATTTTGAGGTTCACCCAAATGGTCAGGTTTTATCTGGTGCGGTTAATCCTATGCCATTTTTGCCGCCTTTAGTGGCAGGGAAGATTCCACCCCTGCGATCTGTTGCAGTTGCTCCAAGCAAACCTAAACCTGTTGTTCCAGAGCCAGTAGTTACCCCTGCGCCAGTAGCTTCCGGTTCTGTGAGAGCTGAAGGGGGCTGTAAGAACGAAGCTGTGATTGCAGGTGAAACGGCAAACTTTCGTGTGAATGTTTGTCGGGAGAATGGTCAGTTATTTTACTTTGGGCAGGCTAAGCAGAATCCTAGACAATTTGTCTGGCTCCCTGCTCGGGACACTGGTGGAGGTACGTATCGTGCTGATAATGGCAAGAATTCTTACTACGTTAGCCCTTATAGAGTAGATGTTTGGCAAAGTGGTCGTAAGATCCGTTCTGAGCGTTTGTACACGCAATGCCCAGCTGTCACTGATGAAAATCCCGCTCTATGCTTCTAGAAGACTTCTGAATTAAACGAACTTGATATAAGTATATCCACTTACGTTACTTCTCTTAAAAGAGGCGATCGCGTCACTACCTTCTTTTGTGGAGGGTTGGCAGAGCGATCACTTTTCTTTTTGTTAATTTTACCCAACTAAGAAATTTTAGGACTATATTAGAGTCTTGTCACAGGTGTATCTACCATTAGAAGTAATTTTGCAGAAAATTAGCCTTGCTTACAACCTACAGCTTAAGGAGTAATGTGTGGAAGCACTTGCATACAATCATGCTTATGCGGCTTATGAAGAAGCGGCAGGTATTGAGTACGATTTGCCTGAGTGGGAGCTAAACTGGAAGCCGCCTAGCTCAGCTTGGATTGGTCTATTGGCAGCTATTGCCGCTATTTCTGTGCTGAGTACAACTGGTGCTGCCTTCGCCATAAGCGCCGGTCGGTACTACGTATCCAGTGGCAGTAGTCTCAACGTTCGTACTTCCCCTAATGGGTATATTATTAAAACCTTGCGCTCTGGACAAGCGGTTGACCTTAACGGTCGTACTTCGGGTTCATGGGCACAAACTGTACCCCGTAACTGGGTACATACCAGCTTGCTTAGTGGCAGCAATAGTGGCAGCAATAGTGGCGGCTATACGGGCGGTCAAAATGTTCTTGGTCGAGGTTCTAAGGGTTCTGCTGTTACGGACGTTCAAACAAGATTGCGGGACATCGGCTACAGAATCAGTGTTGATGGAGACTATGGATCTCGTACTCAAGAAGCCGTTCGACGATTCCAGAGTAGGAATGGCTTGTTAGCGGACGGTAGGGTTGGAGGTCAAACTAGAGCAGCCCTATTTGGTACAGGTCGGATTATGAATCCGCGCTAACCCTCCTTCAAGGCTTTCATCAATTAAGTGAATGTGCCGACTATAACCAAACCAATTAACCTACATTAATTGTCTTAAAAAAGGCGATCGCGTCACTACCTTCTTTTCGGGGGTTAGCAGAGCGATCGCCTTTTCTTTTTGTTAAATTTCTCCAAATCGAAGAATTTTGGACTACAGTAGGATTTTCTCGCAATTACATCTAAACTTTGAAGTAATTTCACTGAAAATCAGCCTTAGTTACAACCTACAGCTTAAGGAGTAATTTGTGGAAGCACTTGCTTACAATTACGCTTACGCGGCCTATGAAGAGGCGGCAGGTATTGAGTACGATTTGCCTGAGTGGGAGTTAAACTGGAAGCCCCCTAGCTCAGCTTGGATTGGTCTGTTAGCAGCTGTTGCTGCTATTTCTATTGTGAGTACGACAGGTGCTGCTTTTGCCATTAGCGCAGGTCGATACTACGTGAGTGGCAACGGACTCAATGTTCGCAAAAGCCCAAATGGAGCTTACCTATACACCCGAGGCTATGGACAAGCGGTTGACCTGACCGGTCGTACTGATCGTTCTGGTTTATGGGCACAAACTGTACCCGGTAACTGGGTATATGCCAGCTTGCTCACTGGCTATAGTGGCGGCAATACTAGCGGCGGCTTTACTGGTGGTAGCGTTCTTGGTCGAGGTTCTCAGGGTTCTGCTGTTTACGCTGTTCAACAAGCTTTGCGGAACCGAGGCTACTACGTCAGTCGTGATGGAGTATATGGTCCTCAAACCGAAAGTGCAGTGCTGCAGTTCCAGAGAAACAATGGTCTTTTAAGAGACGGTAAGGTTGGACCGCAAACGAGGAGTTACCTATTGTGATTAGTCAACATAGGGTTGAACCGCAAACTACGGCAGCCCTATTGTGTAATGGTCGTTTCCTGTGAGGGAGAAGACCGACTACAAGACTTTCATCTGTCCAGCTCATACAATATGATGCAACTAAGCGAGGCTGGTAACAGCCTCGCTTAATTTATAGTATTTCTCAATTTACCGGAGAAACTTGCGAGGAGCACTCACCTAATCAGCCAAAGCAGAAGCTGTCGCTGTATAAGGCGTGTTCCAGGCTGCAATTGGGGGACAGCAACCACCTGAGAAGGATATCGCCATTGATTAAACTAGCCGCCCGGTCATCCGTATAGAATTCTCCGATACCCAACCGCCTCCTTCAATCTCTGCCCAACTGCCAATCGTGCGACCTGTCAGGTATAAGTAGGAGCCACTAGGTACGGTATAAATAACAGCACCACCAGGTTTTGAGTAGACACCCAACGCTCCCCCTCCAGTTGCAGCAACAGCTTCTGTGCCTCCACTTGAATTTGTGCCACTACTTGAATTACCACTACCACCGCTACTACCATACAGGGAAGCTTGGGTATCAAGACCAGCAATTCCGTTGACTTGTATCCCCCGTGAGGATTGGAAGCGTCTCACAGATGTTTCGGTTAAGCTACCGTAGTAACCTGTTGTCGGACCATTGTAAAAACCAAGCGCTTTTAGCCGATTCTGAAGGTCAACAACAGCTTGACCGCTACTGCCAGGTTGCAAGTAACTTGAGGGAGTACCCCCCCCACCACTATTGCCACCACCACTATTGCCACCACCACTACCACCGCTACTACCATACAGGGAAGCTTGGGTATTAGGGCCAGCGATTCCGTTGACTTGTATTCCCCGTGAGGATTGAAATCGTCTGACCGCGGTTTCGGTCAAGCTACCGTAGTAACCTGTTATCGGACCATTATAGAAACCAAGCACTTTTAGCCGATTCTGAAGATTAACAACAGCTTGACCGTTACTGCCATATTGCAAGTAACCTGAGGGAGTTCCACCGCCACCACTACTTCCTACGCCAGTGATCCAATAGGAGGATACCCAGTTCCCCCAGGAAAGCTGTGTCCAGTTACCAGAAGTCTGACCATTTGGAGAGATGTAGGTTCCATTATTTAAGCTGCCGACAATCCTACCAGCAGGGCTAGAGCGGACATTGAGCGGGCTACCGTTAGTTCTCACGTAGGCAGCTAGGCTACTACTGGCTAAGTTCAAAATTGATAGCGCCATAACGGAGGCTACTAAACTAATCCAAGCTGAGCTAGGGAGCTTCCAGTCTAGTTCCTTGAAGAGTTTCAGTTCGTAAGCCCCCGGTTCGAGGTTAGCTACCTCTTCGTGAGCTATAGCTAAATGTGTATATGCAAGCGTTTCCATGACTTTTAAAGGCGTCTGTAATTTTTTGTACAGTGTTCTATTGCTTAGGCAGCAACGTATCAATAGAGCCACCTGACATAAAGATTTCGGTCAAAGATGCGATCGCTAATGCACCCCACAAAACTTTACTCAAGTTGTTACAAGCTGAAGGTAATACCAGTCTTTTGCCGAACAAAGACTTAAACTGTCAGCAAGTTAATACAGAGAAAGTTAGAAAAAGTTGATAATTGGACATGCTTACCTCCATATTTATATAGAGATAAAAGTTCGCATCTTCCTTAAGAGGTAATTTTTAACGATTCTTTCAATAGAGAAAATGATCCAAAACACATTGTCCTGTGATAAGCGTACAGGTAACTTGTGCTTGAGATCACAGTGTCCATTAAAGGCAACCCTCGGTAGGGCGCAAAGCCTTGCGCCCCTAGACAAATTTCAATGCAATATCACAGGGCTGCTCCTTGAGAATGGCAAACTTATGAGCAATCAATAAATTTTTAGCAGATAATCTGAAGCCGTCACCTATCCGGTAAAGGCAGAAGGCGTTGCTGCAACTTTGCTGCCCCAATTAACATAGGGCAACTTGGCAGCCGTAGCCCGAATCTGATCAACTTGGGCGATGAGTTGTCCACAACTATCCCAGGTGCCTGTAGTAAGCATTTGCCTTGGTCCCTCACCCATAGACACGGAGGATTGGAAGTCACCACAACGGACTTGCAGTGCTTCTAGATCCACAGTCATTGGAGCTTGGGGATTTTCTTTTAGGATTTTCTGTAACTGTTGGATAGTTTCCGTTGGAGCTGTAACACAGGCAATACCGATCGCCACACAATTACCAAAGAAGATTTCGGCAAAACTCTCTCCTACTATGGCTTGAATTCCCCATTTTGCCAGTGCTTGAGGAGCATGTTCTCGTGAGGAACCGCAGCCAAAGTTGCCGTTAACAACTAAGATATTGGCTCCCTGGTACTGGGGTTGGTCAAAGGGATGTTCCCCTTTTACTTGAGTGCGGTCATCGGCAAACGCTTGTTCTCCTAAACCATCAAAGGTGACACAGCGTAAAAAGCGAGCAGGGATAATTCTATCTGTATCGATATCATTACCTACAAGAGGAATTCCTCGTCCCGAAACTGTTTTGACTTGACTCATTGATTCAACCTTATTTGTTTATTTGCGACCAATCACAAAGAACGTCGTAATATCGTGCCAGACTCCTCGCTCTGTCGCTAAAGTCTCAACTTCCGCATCGTAGGCAGCTTTCAATCTCTCTAATTGCTCCTGCGATCGCTGCGACAGTGGATTACCTCTAGGGTTAATCCAGATTCCATCTCCTTGCCACCAGTTTTTTGCATCGCCAAGGCTGATGTACTCTCCAAATTGCTCAGTTTTGACTTCAATGTCTTGAAAACCAGCTTCTTGCAGCAGTTTATGACACTTTTCTGGAGTACCTAGCGGTTCATTCCAATTTGGCAGCGAAATTCCGTACACTTGAGCGCAGACTCTAACTACGACAGGTGTCATAAAAGATGTCTCAGAATAACAAGAAAAGCCAACGAGTCCACCTTTCTTGAGGAAGCGATACCAATTGTGCAAAGCAGCAGGAATATTACTCAGCCACACGATTGATGAAGAACACAAAATGGCATCGAAACTTTCATCACTGAAGTTCAGATAGTCTGCATCTGCTTCAATCAGTTCGATATTTTGCAAACCTGCTGTTTCTATTTTTCGCCGTGCTCGCTCTAGCATACCTGGGGAAATATCCACCCCAATTACTTTACCTTCAGAACCCACGAGCTGAGCTGCGGCTATTGCCAGTATCCCTGTGCCAGTAGCTACATCCAATACTTGCTGTCCTCTTTGCAGTTGAGCTAACTCAACTACAGGAACCGCCCGACGGTAGGTAAAATCATTGTCGTAGTTAGTTCTCGAGTCGAACAAATCAGTTACTTGCTGCTTGTACTCGGTAAGACTCGTCGGCTTAGTCATTGTCTGCGTCTATCGTTGTTGACCCCTCTCCCGTCTCCCCTTTACAAGGGGGGAAGCAAGTCTCTTCTATTCCCCCCTTGTAAAGGGGGGTTAGCCCTGTGGTGCAAGAGGTGATTACAATAACTCCCGAACATCAGCAACTTCACCCTTAACAGCAGCAGCAACGACCATCGCCGGACTCATTAGCAGGGTGCGTCCTGTTGATGAACCTTGACGACCTTTGAAGTTACGGTTAGAAGAAGATGCACTCAACTGGCTACCCTGAAGTTTGTCGGGATTCATAGCCAGACACATTGAGCATCCCGGTTGTCGCCACTCAAACCCCGCTTCTAGAAAGATTTTGTCCAGTCCTTCAGATTCGGCTTCCTTTTTAACCCGTTCCGAACCGGGAACAACAAACGCCTTCACGCCCTCAGCCACATGCCTACCTTCAGCAAATTTGGCAGCTTCTCGCAAATCGCTGAGTCGTCCATTAGTGCAGCTACCGATAAAGCACACATCGACTTTTGTGCCTTGAATGGGTGCACCTGGAGTGAGGTGCATGTAATGGTAGGCTTCTTGAGCGATCGCTTTTTCTGTTTCTGGCAAAGTATCCGGTGTTGGGATCGCTTCGTTGATAGCAATGCCTTGACCTGGAGTAATTCCCCAAGTCACAGTTGGTGCAATATCAGCTGCATCAAAGCTGACGACATCATCATAAACGGCGTCCTCATCACTGCGGATGCTGTTCCACCAGTCCACAGCTTTATCCCAGTCGGCACTTTTGGGAGCAAAATCTCTGCCTTTGAGATATTCAAACGTCACTTGATCGGGATTAAAATAGCCGCAACGAGCACCACCCTCGATCGCCATATTGCAAACTGTCATCCGTTCTTCCATGCTCATGTGCTCAAAGGTAGTGCCTGCAAACTCATAGGCATAGCCGACGCCACCTTTCACACCAAGGGTACGGATGATATGGAGAACGACATCTTTGGCGTAAACGCCTGGGGGTAATTTGCCGTTGACTTCAATTTTGCGAACTTTGAGCTTAGACAGGGCTAGAGTTTGGGAGGCTAGGACATCCCGAACTTGAGATGTGCCAATCCCAAATGCGATCGCGCCAAATGCTCCATGCGTTGAGGTATGAGAATCCCCGCACGCTATCGTCATTCCTGGCTGGGTTAAACCGAGTTCGGGTGCAATCACATGGACGATGCCTTGACTGCCAGACCCGATGTTATAAAAGCGAATGCCGTACTCTTTGCAGCTTTTCTCCAAGAATTGCATCATCTCTTCTGCTAGGACATCAGCAAAAGGACGAGCTTGGTTATCTGTCGGAACGATGTGGTCTACTGTCGCGACAGTGCGATCGGGATACAGCACCTTCAGCCCTCTCTCCCGCAGCATGGCAAAGGCTTGAGGGCTGGTAACTTCGTGAATTAAGTGTAAACCAATAAATAGTTGAGTCTGACCTGAAGGCAAAATGCCTACAGTATGTAAGTCCCAAACTTTATCAAATAGTGTTCTAGCGCTCATCAGAAAAGGTAGTCACCTTGAGTCTAAGGATAGCGACAATTCACCAGGGGTGTTGATGATTGGTGAAATGCTCCAATCTTCTATTGTAGAGCGGATAGGGTCAAGCATACCAGCAAAGATGATGCATGAAAATTTCTGACACTTGTTGCTCACTCGTTCTCACTTGGGCATTCTTGAATCAGGATATATTCCCTTTTCTTTGCTTTACTGGCAATAGTAGACATAGATTATGTGACACTTCAAGGTGTGGAATGTGGGTACTAACAAAAACGCCCACCGATATCGGCAGGCGCTCATACCTATTAAGCTGTAACAATACAGACGCCACGCTCAAAGAATTTACCACTTAAGGAGATTAAATTGCTCCATATCAACCGTATCGCGGTTGCGATAAATTGAAAGCACAATAGCCAAACCTACGGCTGCCTCAGCTGCTGCTACAGTGATGACAAACACAGTAAAAACTTGACCTTTAATCTCTTGTGGGTCTAAAAAATTGGAGAACCCCATTAAATTCAGGTTTACAGCATTCAGCAATAGCTCAATTGACATCAGCACTCGAACAGCATTGCGGCTGGTAATTAAGCCATAAATACCAATGCAGAATAGAGCAGCGGCTAACAGTAAGAAGTATTGAAGTTGGAGTTGCATGAATCTTCTCAGGTATCAACAGAATTTTTAACGACGTACTCTAGCTTTCTCTTGGAGTTGGACTACCTGCTGACACTAGCTCACGAGGACGCTCTGGCAAAGTCGAAGCTGCGGTGGCTCCGGCATCGCGAGGAATCAACTCCTCTGGTATGTAATCCCGACGTGCCAAGATAATTGCACCTACCATTGCCATCAACAACAGAACAGAAGCTAGCTCGAAAGGCAGCAAGAAGTCACTGAAGAAATGCTGAGCAATCTCCACAATGGAATTTTGACCGACGATCGCAGGCCCCGTATAAATAGCCCAAGGCGTTGCCAGCACCATTGTACTGAGGAGAGCAAACAAACCAATACACACGATCGCTGTTGACACGTCACGAACCCATCGATTCGCGATTGGTGCAAAATCCTCTCGCTTGTTCACCAGCATGATGGCGAACAAAATCAGGACGTTGACTGCCCCCACATAAATCAAGATTTGCGCGGCTGCTACAAAGTCAGCATTCAGCAAAAGGTATAAGCCCGCAATGCTGATAAAGACACCACCCAGTAAAAACGCTGAATAGACGATGTTGGTCATTAGGACAACGCCTAAAGCCGTCCCAATCATCATCACAGACAGTATGGCAAACGAAACAAACTGAACCCCTTCCGCTAGATTCACAGTTACTTAATCTCCTCGCGATGTATTTCTAGTAGCTATCAGCCTGGACACCTACTTTACGGCTTATTGTCCATTGTCCACAGCTTATAGAACAATTACACATCCTAATAAGTGGACAAGCTGATAGCTGAGTATTATTTCTTGGCAGTTCCTTCTTCCTTAGGTGCCATCTGCTTCACAAGTTCTTCTGGACGCTGACCAGCACGTTGAGAACCTGCTGGTAAATCGTGTGGGTCAAAGACGCCCTTCGGCAAGTAAGCCAGTTCGCGTAAAGGAGTAACTATCGGGTCTTGCGTAACTTTGTAGGGTAGGCGTCCTAGCGCTACATTGTCAAAGTTTAGTTCATGGCGATCGTAGCTTGATAGCTCGTACTCTTCAGTCGCCGACAGACAGTTAGTCGGGCAGTATTCGATACAGTTGGCACAGAAAATACAGACCCCGAAGTCGATGCTGTAGTGCTTGAGTTTTTTCTTTTTACTAGCTTTTTCAAACTCCCAATCAACCACTGGTAGGTTAATAGGACAAACCCGAACACAGACTTCACAGGAAATGCACTTATCGAACTCAAAGTGAATCCGGCCCCGATATCGCTCAGAAGGGATAAGTTTTTCGTAAGGGTACTGCACTGTTACAGGACGCCGCTGCATGTGATCGAACGTAACCGATAGACCTTGACCAATGTAACGGGCGGCTTGAACCGTTTCTTTGGCATAGTCGCCAACTTGTTTTAGGAATTTCAGCATGGCGTATTGTGTCTCTCTCTTTCAAAGTCATTAGTCATTAGTCATTAGTCATTAGTTCTTGGCTAATGACCAATAACTAGCCACCAAAAGCAACAGGAAATGCTATTTTAAGTGCGGCAGTTAGTAGTAGATTTACCAATCCGACTGGAAGTAAGAACTTCCACCCCAGGTTGAGCAGTTGGTCAATGCGAACGCGAGGAACTGTCCAGCGCAGCAAAACGGCGATAAAGACCAAAAAGTAAGCTTTAAGTAGGGTCATAGTAATCCCTACAGACGCTGTGATCACCTGCAACCAGGAACTGGTTTCACTGATGCCCAGCCACTGGGCTAACTGGTCAATGGGAATTGGGAACTCCCAACCACCCAGGTAGAGAACAGCAAACAGCAGGGAGGAAAGAACAAGGTTGACGTAAGAACCAATGTAAAACAGACCAAATTTCATACCTGCGTATTCAGTCTGATAACCAGCAACCAGTTCTTCTTCTGCTTCTGGAAGGTCAAAGGGCAGTCGCTCACATTCAGCTAGGGCAGCAATCCAAAAGATTAGGAAGCCCACTGGTTGACGCCAGATGTTCCAACCAAGAATGCCATAACCCGATTGTTGCTCCACAATGTCGATGGTACTAAGGCTGTTGGACATCATGACAACGGCGAGTATCGCTAGTGACAGAGGAATTTCATAGCTGATAGACTGCGCTGCTGCTCTCAAGCCACCTAGTAGTGAATACTTATTGTTGGAGGCATAGCCGGACATCAGTAAGCCAATCGGCGCGATGCTAGATAGGGCAACCCACAAAAAGATGCCAATGTTGACGTCTGTAATCACCAGTTTCTGTCCAAAAGGGACAATCAGGTAGGACAGAAATACGGGGATGACGACAAGGATTGGTCCTAGTGTGAAAAGCCATCGGTCAGCCTTAGCGGGGACAATGTCTTCTTTGAAGACTAGTTTCAGACCATCTGCCACTGGTTGGAGAACACCCAGTGGTCCAGCGAATTCAGGACCAATACGTTGTTGAGCGGCAGCAGAAATTTTACGCTCTAGCCAGACGACCACTAAGACACCCATAGTGGCACCGATAATCATCAAAAACATGGGTAGCGGCATCCAAATGGCTTTGGCGGCACCAGCTGGAATGCCCAAATCCATGAGCGATTTAATAAAACTTCCTTGGAGGTCTATTCCTGGATTCATGTTTACCGATAGGAGAATTTACTGAGGCGGTTCGATACCAGTTGTATCGAATTTGTCTATCAGTTCATTTATGAAGATTTTTTTAGAAGCCTCAATGCCTAGTATATCGTTCGCAGGTTATCTCCCTAGCCAGGGAGACCAGAATTTATACTTATCATCGCTGTTAGTTTTTCTTGTTGCTTCTTATCTATAGCGTCAGCGTTTGCGCAGAGGGTGCGTAAGCAGCAAAGCTTTCCGTTAGGTATCGCCTCTATAGTTTCTATAGTTATGCCTGATGCTTCTCTAAGTAGGCAGCTAAATCTGTTACGGCTCTAAACTTGCGTCTTCCTACCGTCTAAAAATCCTAGGATGAATAGATTACCTTAAAAATTATTTTTTATTAGTCTAACCTATGGTGAATTACGGTATTAATGTCGGTTCACTCCTGGGAATTGTCGATGTAATCCTAGCTATTGCTTACCTGGCGATATCAATCGCATTAGCTATAGTCAGGCGAAGAGATCTAGGTGTTACAGGAGTAGCTCTTTACATAGTTCAGACTATTTTCGCCCCTTTAATTTTGCTTGTGTCTGGATTTGTTCTTTTTTTTCAGGGATGGCGGCTAGACCCAACATTGCTGTTTGCCTTTTTGCTGTTACATCTCCTGCTTATCTACCTTGGTATTACGGATGTCAATCTTTTGCGTTTAGTTTCCTCTAGAAACCAGGGATTGATTACCCTTGTGATTTTACTGCTATCTAGCTTGATTGTTATTCTCCAAAGATGGCGACTAGATCCATTATTGCTGTTTGCCTACCTCTTATTAGGTTTCCTGATAGTCTACCTGGTTATCAAAAATTTCATCCTCTTTCGTTTGATTTCTAGAAGAAACCGTCAATAATTACCAGCTATGTCCCTCATAGCTGCCAGCAGCATTGATCGTACTGTTGCTGACTGACCCAGAACATTTATCACCATTTTTGAAGGTGTAGGTGCCTGTGCTATTGGGATTGCCATCTTTGAATTCTTCCTGGTAACAACCTTCACGGGCAGAGATATAAACCCCTTTGCCCTTGGGTTGACTGTTGCGGAATTCTCCTTCTTAGCGATCGCCATCTGCGTATTCCCATAAACCCTTACCATTGATCTGACCATCTTTGAACTGTCTGTGGTAACGACCTATAGTGTTATTCCGAATTGTTGGAATAGACGAAACATAGATGTGGTAAACATGGTAACTAGTAAAGAAACGGGATTATCGAGCAGGTGTAGAGGTTGGCTGTTGTTCCAACTGTTGTTTGCGCTCCTGTTCTAGTTGTTGCTGACGTTCCCGCTCTTGCTGTTGTTGGCGTTCCCGCTCTTGCTGTTGTTGGCGTTCTTGTTCTAGTTGTTGCTGGCGTTCCCGCTCTTGCTGTTGTTGGCGTTCCCGCTCTTGCTGTTGTTGGCGTTCTTGTTCTAGTTGTTGCTGGCGTTCCCGCTCTTGCTGTTGTTGGCGCTCCTGTTCTAGTTGTTGCTGGCGTTCCCGCTCTTGTTGTTGTTGGCGCTCCTGTTCTAGTTTTTGCTGAGGTTCCCGCTGTTGCTGTTGTTGGCGTTCTTGTTCTAGCGTTGCTTGACGTTGTTGTTCTAACTGTTGTTGACGTTCCCGCTCTCGCTGTGCCTGAAGTTGTTGTTCGCGCTCCCGACGCTGACGCTCGTTCTGTTCCTGGCGCTGACGGGCTTGACGCTCAAACTCACTGTTTTTGATCGCAAAGTTAACCTTGATTCGCCCGGAAATGCGTCCGCTTTGTGGTGGCGCAAACCTCATCTTCCTTACAGCTTCAAGCGCTGCTTGATCTAGTTCGCCATCACCGCTAGACTGCGCGAGTTGCGGCTCCACCGCACTGCCATCTTGCTCTACTACAATCCGGACAACTGGAGTGCCTTCCAATTCTCGATCCATAAGATGAGATGGATATTGAGGATTGCACTGACTGATACAACGCAATCCACCACCACCTGGTACACCACCTGGCACACCACCTGGCACACCACCTGGTACACCACCTGGCACACCACCTGGCACACCACCTGGTACACCACCTGGTACACCACCTGGTACACCACCTGGCACACCTCCTGGTACACCTCCTGATGTTCCTCTTGCCACCGCTCCTGGCACACCTTCTGATGTTTTGGGAGTCGCAACTTCAGAGTCATCACCTGGATCAGACCTCGATCCTGTATTAGACTCTGTTGGGGAACCGTTTGAGCCGCCTAAACTTTCTCTCAGTTGCCTAATTTTGTCTGAGACAGCCTGAAGTGGCTGGGAGTTCGTCGTTGGCTGTTGATTCAATATCGGCTGCTTGGCTGCCACTGCACCTGGCGCTTTAGGATTAGCTTCTGAGTCTGTTACAGCCCCCGCTTCAGAGGGGTTTGCCCCTGTCAAAATATCTCTGATTTGCCTGGAATCGGGCGATCGCGTTTGTATCGGCGAGGAAACTGTAGCTGGTGCTGTTGGTGCTGGGGAAGGGTTTGCTGCTACTGATGTTGGCTGTGTTGGAGCAGTCTTTGGCTGTTGGGAGACAGGTTCGTTTGGTGGAGCGATCGGTGATGGGGGAGTCAGCAGGGGTGGGGGTGCTAGCAGGGGTGGGGGTGCTAGCGGGGGTGGGGGTGCTAGCGGGGGTGGGGGTGCCGCCGCGGCTCCGGCAGAGGAACCTGTCGCTGAATTTCGTGGCTCTATGAGAGAGGGGACGGAGGGTGTGTCTAATTTTTGCGGTAAAACTGGCTCTAGCTTACTGGTTTCAATGGAATTCTGTGGAATTGAAGCTTGAACTGGCTTAGGCTGTTCCGTTGGCGGTTTAGCCTGAGCTTTTTCTTTTGGCTGGTCTACTGTAGCCTCTGGTGAGTCAACAACAACCACTTCAATAGGGTCATCTGCCAACTCTGGCTCCTTAGCCAAAAGAAAGGGCATACTAAAAGCCATTACTATGTGTAGCGCGGTTGAACCCACTAAGCTGTAGGCGAGAAAAGTTTTCAGCGCCTTTGTTTCCTTTTCTCGCTGATCTAAGCAGAACCTAGAAATGCTCATGTCCTAACAGACTGCCCTGAAATCGGAAGATACATACGGCAAGGGTCTTGTAATGTTTAGTTGGGTTAGAGCAATCTTTTTTGCTCTGCCATCTAAACTTCAAAGCGCCTCAATAATTCACTGCATCGAGACTTCTACCCTGTAAGTGCTAGTCACTACAAAATCGTCACGATCGCTAGAGCCATCATTGTTTATTGCGAGTCATTAGCACTTACGTTGATAAATTAAAACGATAAGGTGCAAATGTCAATCTAGAATCTCGGTAAATTTTTCGGACAGTACCTCCTTAGCTAAAGCGTGAAAATCAATCAGGGTAGGCGTTTTGCTAAATACAGTCGAGCTGAGACTTAGCAGAGCCTCAACCCAGACGCGACTTTCTGCATTTAGATAAACACAAGTAATTCCTATTAAAGCTCTGTTCAGCCTGCTCTAGTTCTGCTCATTTTCTGCATTTTGAGGTAGACAGCAAGGATTATTCAATCAAAATTCCACTCCAATCGAACCGTAAACCGTTAAGGGTTCTCCGGGATAGAGTAAGAAGCCTTGGGAGTTGTAATATTTGACATCGAAAAGATTTTGAACGTTAAGACTGATTCGGTACTTGTCACGGCGATAAAAAATAGTGGCATCTGTTCTGATGTAGGAGGGAATTGTAATGGTGTTCGGCAATTCTGCCTCGCGATCGCCTACAAAAAACATCCCTGCTCCAAAACCTAACCCCCGTAAATTACCGCGTTGAATTTCATAAGTCGTCCACAAGCTGGCACTGTTGTAAGGTGCGTTAACCAATCTGCTTCCTTCTGGAATGTTGTTATCTTTGCTGACAAAAGCATTGTTATAAGCATAAGAGGCGATGACATTCCAACCTGGCAAAATTTCCCCTGTTACATCTAATTCAATGCCTCGACTCTTAACTTCTCCAGCAGCAATTGAAAAGTCAATATTGTTAGGATCGGGAGTAGCGACATTTGATTTTGTGATTTCATAAGCTGCCAGCGTCGTTGAAAGCTTACCATCCAAAAGCTCAGCTTTTACCCCTACCTCATATTGCCTACCGCGTTCGGGTTCTAAGGGTTGCCGATTAGCTGTTAGAGCAGAAAAATTTGGCTTGAACGAGCGGGTGTAACTGGCATATAGCGAAATGGGTTGTATTGGTTGATAAACTAATCCGATACGGGGAGAGAAGGCTTCATAGTAACGGCTGGATTTTGTCGGAGCTTCACCGCTTGTAAAGTCTTCGCTGTCATAATTGATAATATCGAATCTCCCACCAACAAGTAATTTCAGATTTGGCAGCAATGCCACTTGGTCTTGCAAATAAATGCCCACATTATCGGTGGTTTGATCGCTTCCAAAAACAGAGTTGAACGTCGTTGGAAGGGGAAAGCCATAGACGGGGTTGAAAATATCAATCGAAGGGAAAGGAGCGCGGCGGAATGTGTAACCGTAAATGTTTCTGCTCAACTCGAAACCAAAGAGAAGTTGATGATTGACTGAACCAGTATTAAATTGACCTATTAGGTCATTTTGCAGAGCATAGCTTTGCGTGTAGTCATCAACTAGAGTAAATACTCGTCGCAGAGTCCGACCGTCACGCTCAAGAGTGAAGGGACTGCCCTGAACATTTGAACGAAGCGATTCGAGTAGCCCGCTCGAAAAAGCACTGCGGAACCGCCAATTTTCGCTAAAGCGATGATCTAAACTCAGATTGACTTTATGGCTATTAAAGTCGTAACGGTCGCTTGGTTCTCCTAAATAACGGCTGATGGGAAGTTCAAACGACTCTCTTAGCGGTGGAAAGCCGCGATCGAAGGTTCGATTGAGATTGAGATACTCGTATTCCAAGGTTAAAGCCGTCGCATCGCCAAGCTGGTATCTCAAGACAGGCGCAACAACGAATAATTCTTTGTCAACAAAATCTCTAAAACTACCAGAGTTCTCGTAAGCAAGATTCAAGCGATACAACAATGTTCGGTCAGAGTTAAGCGGTCCAGAAAAATCTATAGAAGGACGATAGTAGTTATAACTCCCAACCCGAAATTGAGCGGCATAGTAAGGCTCACTCAGCGGTTGTTTGGTGATGTAATTCACAACACCGCCCGGTTCAAACTGACCGTAAAGCACTGACGCTGGACCTTTGAGAACTTCTACCCGCTCTATATTGGCGGGATCGGTGTAGGAGTAAAAACCTCGATCTCTAAAACCGTTTCTCAGGTTAAAATCTGCTGTCAATCCCCGGATTGTGTAATTATCAGTAGAGCCTGCATAGCCATAGGTTCGCACCACGCCCGATACGTTGCGTACTGCTTCTGGAAGCTCAACGACTTGCTGATCTTCGATAACCTGTCGGGGTATAACTTGAATGGATTGGGGAATGTCGCGCAGTGGGGTGTCTGTCCTCGTAGCCGTTGAGGCATTGGGAACTCGATAGCCTTCTTCTCGTTCTCGATCGCCTGTCACCACAATTTCAATTTCCTCCTCCTTGCCTGGAGGTTTCGGCTGTTGAGCGGCTGGTGGTTTATCGGGCTGTATGGATTCAGATGGCTTAGAGTCACTTGTTTGTGGCGTTGGGGTGGGCATCGCTGTTGTAGTGGATGCAGCTGGGCTAAGGCGGAGAACTAAACCACCTTGGCGTAATCCTCCGGAAGCATCGCTTTGAACTACCTCGACTGTCGGTACAGCGGCTTTACCGATCGCACTCACCCGCACACTGTTGGTAGACAAGGGCGTCACTGTCACAGCAGTAATGCCTTCAGCCGGATTGTCGGCGCGAAACTCCTTCCCCTGCGGTAGGTTTAGCCTTGCATTGCTCAAGTCAATTAGTAGAGTCTGGCCATTGCTGGAAGTCAACACTTGAGGTAAACGACCGTCGGCTGTGTCTAAAATCACCTCTAAGCCTCTCGGCGTCGGGTTAAGCCGCACCCCTGTCACTTGTACGACTGATTCTTGGACTTGTGCGACTGCTGAAGAATTTGCGATCGCTTGTCTCGGCTCTTGCCTGAGCCACTTAGCACTGGTAAGGGGAAACTTTATTTCACTGAGATAGGGGATATTTGAGCTTGGCTGTTGAGCACTGATGTCTGTTGGCTTTCGCTGTACTTCCATTGCTCGTACAACCTGTCCCCAAGGAGGTTGAGCAATTAAAACTGATACGGCTCCTGTCACAAAAAAGCCTTTGATGAGAATTAGTTTCACCCTGTTTCCTCACACCAAAATTGATAAATTTTGCTTGTTGTCTCAAGACTTGGCTGTTTGGCGTCGTCTGGCACGCACGGCGTAGGTTTTGCTCCACCAGAGCGCGAAGCCTGTGATAAATAAAACGGTGGGTGCTAGACCGATAAAAATGTAAAGAATTCGCATGGCAAGCCCACCGTAAATACCGATATGCAAGGGAAACAATGCATTCAGAATGCGATTGGCTAAGGGTGCTTCCAAGGCATTTTCCACTCGCAAAACTTCACCGCTGTACTGGTCAAGGAAAACACGACTCCGACCATGTGGGGTGAGTTCGCGATCGAGTTTCTTTGTCACCCGAAAAGCCCCATCGGGTTTTTTCGGAAGGGAAATGTAGGTGGTTTCGCCTCCAGGTAAGGCGGCATTAGCGTTTTGCAAAATTGCCTCCACTGCCATTGGTGCTGAGTTGGCAATAACAGTGGATTTGGCGTCGGGGGGTTTGGGCGTACCTGTAAGCCAGTAAACTGCTCCTTCAAACTGGGTATAAAAAATCATTGCTGCCCCTGTGAAGGCGATGAGGAGAAGAAACACCGTGGAAAGGATACCCCCGACTTTGTGAATGTCGTAGTTAACCAATTGAACCGGAGATTTCCAGCGAATCTTGAAGCCTTGGGCAAACTGTTTCCAACCCGGCCACAAAATCACCCCAGATATACCCAGTAGCAGTAGCAGAATCCCGCAGATGCCAACGACTATTCCGCCAACTTCACCAGCGAGAAGAGTCATATGGATGTCATAAATGAACGTCATCAAAGTACGCCCCCACTGCCGCTGCCCTAAAATCGCTCCTGTGTAGGGGTTAACGTAAGTGTCGATCCACTTATCGTCTTTCGATTTCAGCCCTACTTTGTAAGTTTCTTCTGGCGTTCTAGGTAAATCGATGGACTCAAGCTTCAAATCGGGATAGGCGGTTTGCACTGGTTTGAGAATGGCATCTGGGGAGATGCGATCGCCTTGCGGCACAACACGCATCAGTTGGGGATTTCGGGATTCGTCAATTTCGTGCCAAAAGACTAATGAACTGCCAGTTAAGCCAATCACAACTAGCAGTAGTCCCACCATCACTCCTACAACTCGGTGCAAAATCAATGCAACTTTGCGTACTTTCATACGGGTTGAAACTCTCGCTAGCAATAGACTTGCAATGCTCAATTTGCCCACCAGTGTTGACAACGTGCGATCGCTTCCACTGAGGGCAAGTTTTATTGCGACTTTTTCACAATACGTATCAAACAAAGATTAGGTGTAACCTTTAAGCGGTAAAGGTTGCACGAGTTAAGCTTGACAAAAATGTCAAAAATACTCTTGTCTTAGATAAGAGCTTTTATTACTAAGGCTGAGAAGATTATTAAACTAAATGAGATTAACTGTCAAGAATACCAATTGGGCTGTCCACTTCACGCTGAGCTTATTGGTATTAATTTTTGATAGTGCTGTCAAGCTTATTACAGCTCTTTCGCTATTGACAAGTCATAAATGATATTTTCCCGCCGATAGGTTGGCGATCACAGCAGAATAATCCTTGCAGGAATGTCGGCTGAAATGCCTTCAGCGTAAAGGTTTTAAGTTTATTTTTGCCAAACGGCATCAGAACTACCTACAAGGTGTAGCTAAGTCTGCTCGAAATTTCATAAGCATATATTACTACAAAGTTGACTATAGATTGTCAACAAAAAATATTTTTACCTGCCTTGACATTGACAAATCAATCAGTGTACTTTTTTCAAATCTAGTGCAAATAGTTATCAATAAGCCTGAGAGCGCCGACTACAAATCGAGTGCATCAGTTCAGTGTGAGGAAACCGGATTGAAACTACAGCCATTGCTCCCTAGCCTGTTGCTTACAGGCTCAGTTGCTGTGTTGGTAGCGATGCCTGTCCGAGCAGATGTCGTACAAGTGACAGGCGTGCAACTCAACCCGACCGCCAACGGTCTAGAAGTGATTTTGAAGACCACTTCAGGAATATCGCCCCAAGTTACAACTTCCAGTGATAACCAAACCTTGCTGATTGACTTGAGCAATGCTCAGTTGAACTTAGCGAAGGGTCGGGAGTTTCGCTCTGAAAACCCAGTTCAAGGCATCACTTCTGTAACGGTAACGCCCCTGTCTGCCACCAGTATTCGAGTGACGATGACAGGCACTCAAGCCTTACCAAAAGCGGAAGTTATTCCGAGCGATGGGGGACTGCTTCTCAGCATAACTGCCTCCCCAGCCGCAGCTGAGGCAACACCTACTCCAGGGACTCCAGTGTCAGAAACACCACCTACAACTCCAGCACCAGGGATTAAACCTGGGGCACCTACCGAAGTACCTAAGGGTGAGGAGGAGATTGAGATTGTGGTAACAGGGGAACAAGAACAAGGGTATCGAGTACCAAATGCGACATCGGCGACAAGGACAGACACCCCAATCCGTGATATTCCCCAGTCTATTCAGGTCATTCCCGAACAGGTCATTGAAGAACAACAAGTTATTCAACTGGAGGAGGCACTCCGCAACGTCAGCGGTGTCACATTCGGTGGAGATGTTGGAGGGCGGGGCGATCAATTTAGCATTCGGGGATTTGAGAATGCGCCTGTCCTGCGAGATGGGTTCAGACGGTATGGCTCTTTTGAGTCTTTTCCAGAAGTCGCCAATCTTGAGCGGATTGAAGTTCTCAAGGGTCCAGCTTCAATCTTATACGGCGAGATTCAGCCAGGCGGGTTAATCAACCTGGTGTCTAAAAAGCCTTTAGCAGAAACCTTTTACGAAGCTGAACTGCAAGGGGGAAATTTGGGTTTTGTCCGACCCCGCTTTGATATTTCTGGTCCTTTAACCTCAGATGGCAGCCTGCTCTATCGGCTGAACGCGTTGTACCAGAGAAGTGACAGCTTTCGGGGCTTTGACCAAGAAGAAAGGCGCTTCTTTATTTCACCCGTGTTCACCTGGAAAATCAGCGATCGCACCGATGTGACAGTGTCGCTGGAATATACCGATGATAAGCGCCCTGCCGATTTTGGATTACCTGCCTTTGGCGATAGGGTTGTTGATGTTCCGCGCGATCGCATTGCTAACAATCCCGACGATAGGCTAACGAACAAATACCTCAATGTTGGTTATGACTTCCAGCATCGTTTCAGCGAGAACTGGACGCTACGGAATGCGTTTCGCTATTCATCATATGAATACAATTACAACGTCGTTGCCCTTACCCTTGGCTTTGATGAGAAAACTAGGACTGTGGGTAACTTCTGGGCTTCTCAAGAAGGGCGGGATAAGAACTACGCTCTCCAAACAAACCTGGTTGGTAAGTTTGCCACGGCTGGGATCGAGCACACCCTCTTATTCGGTGTAGACCTAAGCCACAACAATGAAAGAATTTTCTCCATTGGTGATTTTGTTACACCCATTCCTGTCAATATTTTCAATCCGGTTTACGGGCAATTTTCCAAGCCAAAAGAGGATACACTACCTGACTTTGGAGGAGATGATATAAAGACAAACAGACTTGGGATTTACGTACAAGATCAACTTTCACTCTTCGATAATTTAAAGCTGCTGTTGGGCTTGCGTTATGACACGGTAGAGCAAGAAACAGTAAATCTTCCGGGTTTGTTCACCAAAAGCGGCGAACAAACTCGAAATTATGATGCTTTTACTCCGCGTCTGGGTATTGTTTATCAACCCGTTGAAGAACTTTCCCTCTACGCTAGCTATTCGCGATCATTTAATCCTAATTCGGCAACGACAGTCGGTGGCGATCCCCTTGAACCAGAAAAGGGGGAGGGATACGAAGTCGGTGTCAAAGCTGAGTTGCTTGAAAGGAGACTCTCCGCCACTTTGGCATACTTTGATATCACCAAGCAAAACGTTGCAGTAACCAATCCCAGCTTTCCTCTTTTTTCAATTGCAACAGGGGAGCAACGGAGCCAAGGCGTTGAACTGGATGTAACTGGGCAAATTCGGCCGGGGTGGAATATTATCGCTGCTTATGCCTACATTGATGCTGAAGTTACAGCGGATACAAACTCAGAGATTGTTGGCAACAGACTGTTCAACGTTCCCAAACACAGCGCCAGTTTATGGACAACTTATGAAATTCAAAGGGGCAATTGGCAGGGTTTAGGCTTTGGGGTTGGGTTCAACTATGTTGGGGAGAGAGAGGGGGATCTAGATAACAGCTTTGAGGTGGATAGTTACTTCCTCACCAATGCCGCTATTTTTTACCGACGCAATAATTGGCGGTTATCCCTCAACTTTAAAAATCTGTTTAATGCCAATTACATCAAAGCTGCCGAAAACAATCGCTCCTCCGGTAACTACCCTGGTGAACCGTTTACAGTGATTGGTTCATTTTCGGTAGAGTTTTAGCTGCGGCTATGCTACCTCGCAGCGGCTCTATTGCTTTCTCAGTCTTTACATCCGGAGATCATTCATCGGTTTACAGGTGTAATGCTGGGAACTTAATGTCGAAGCGTTGAAACGCAGCTTTGAACGCGCTCCTGACCAATCAATTCTGGCTAAAGCGATGGTCGAAGTCGCCACCAATACGCAAACTGATGCAGTAGGAGTGTTGACTGCGCTCCAATAGCTTATTGCAACTAATTTCTATCAATCTGCCACAATAAAATAAATTCTCTGCCACTGTCAACTAATGACGGTAGAGATGCAAAACGTAAAAAAGCTTACTACAAAACAGTTTTAAGCTTTAAGTTTCTGCTTAAAAATATTGAGACTCTCTCATAAGAGACTTTAGAACTTCAAATCTTTAAAATATTTTTTGATTAAAAATAGTTTTATTGCTAATAAATATCATTATCTAGTACAATACCCCCTTAGGTTCACCTTCGAACCTTGAACGGCATTAGAGAAAGTGCATGACAGCTATCCAATTTTTTCAAGCAGGCGGCATCGTTGCTTGGCCACTGCTAGGGTTTTCCATTGCAGCGATCGCGTTGATTATAGAGCGACTGTTTTTCTGGTTTCGGATTCATCGTCGGCAAGATCGAGTACTCCGAGACGTGCTAAAGCTTTATCCGCAGAAACCACCAGCCGCCCTTCACCTGTTGCGGCAGAATGTCGATCTGCCCCTATGCAGAATATTTCTAGAAGCTTTAGAGCTGAACCACTCCACTCCTGAAAAATTCCGCCTTGCCCTAGAAAGTGCCGCGCAGGCAGAAATCCGTACCCTGAAGCGATTTAGTACAGCCTTTGAAACGATTGTGAGCATTTCTCCCTTGCTGGGTCTGTTAGGCACAGTCTTAGGCTTGATGGCCGCTTTTTCCTCCCTCAGGTTAGGTGATGTAGCGGCTACTAAAAGCGTCGGAGTAACATCCGGCATTAGTGAAGCGCTGATCTCGACAGTCATGGGATTAGTTGTGGCGATTTCTACGCTAATGTTTGCCAATACATTTCGCAGCTTTTATCGACGACAACTGGCAATGATTCAGGAGTATGGTGGCCAGCTGGAATTGCTATACCTCCATCAATACGAGCAAGGAGAACATAACTATGCGTCTACCCGATGAATCCGACAGCCAGTTGGGGATTGACATCACGCCGATGATTGATGTGACTTTCTGTATTCTGGCGTTCTTCATCGTTTCGTCGCTGTCTTTGAGCCGTTCTGAGGGGTTGCCGGTAAATTTACCCCAAGCCTCGACAGCTCAAGCTCAGAAGACTGCCCAAATTAATGTGACGATTAAACCCGATGGGTTAATAGCGCTCGATCGCGTACCAATTGCAATAGAGCAGCTTGAAGAGGCTGTGCGAAAGAAGATTGGGGCAAATTCAGAATCGCTGGTGGTGTTGAATGCCGATAGAAAAGTCGATCATGGTCAAGTGGTTGAGGTCATGGATCGATTACGTCGCATCAAAGGGACAAAATTAGCGATCGCTGCCCAGAAACCATAAGCCTAACGACCATAATGCCAGCATCTTCATCCCTTCCTCCGCTAGGCGCGACTAAGGTGGAAGGCGATGACTTTTGGGTCTTCAAAACACTATTTCAGAATATATGGCAGAAGGCAGAGGGCAGAAGGTAGAGGGCAGAGGGCTTTTATGTTTATTACTGATACGTGGTCATTTCAGCCGTTAGATCTGTCCTAACCTTTATAGCTGTCGCTATAAAGCAATAATACCTTCTTTTTTTTTAGGATGTCATACTCTTTCATCTAGTTTCTATCAGGAACCAGTGAGAAATAGCAGTGATCGCCCCTCACTTTATCGTGTTTTTGCGAGAGGCGATCGCTTAAGGCATGGGCAGTGTGGTTTGCGTTACTGAGGTTACAAAGATGCCAGCCACTAACGCTTTTCGATGGGAACGTAGGGAACATTGTGACCACCCGTGTAAATTTGAGTAGGTCGAAAGATGCGGTTTGTCTCTAGCTGTTCTTTCCAGTGAGCAAGCCAACCCGCAACACGAGCGATCGCAAATACAGGTGTAAATAAGTCAGTTGGAATCCCTAGCTTCCGGTAAACCAAGCCAGAGTAGTAGTCCACATTGGGGTAAATTCCTTTATGGCCGAGCTTTTCCTCAACTACCCGCTCTAACTCCACAGCAATGTCATAGTACTGATCACTACCAAACTTGTCAAACAGTTTTTCTGCTAAATTTTGAAGAATCGTCGCTCGAGGATCTTTTACCTTGTAGACACGATGACCAAAGCCCATGATTTTGGATTTTCGCTGCAAACAGTCCTCCAAGTAGGGGCGGACATTCTCCACAGAACCGATTTCTTCCAACATCGTGATCACTTCTTCATTGGCCCCTCCGTGCAAAGGACCAGCAAGAGTACCAACTGCTGAAGCTACTACAGCATAAGGGTCAGTCAATGTAGAAGCTGTGACCATTGCCGAAAAAGTCGAGGCATTCATCGTATGCTCAGCGTGGAGTGTTAAGCATACATCAAAAATGTGAGCGGCTAGAGGATCGGGTTCTCGCTCATTGAGCATGTACAAAAAGTTGCTAGAGTAATCCAATTCATCGTTGGGCTGTACAGGGTCGTTACCTTTACGCATCAACTGGAAGGCTGCCACCATTGTCGGAATCTTCGCCAACAGCCGTACCGCCGCTTCCCGAATATAATCCGGGTTATCTAAAGCTCGTTTGGAGTAAAAAAGACCTAGTGCCGCAGCAGAGGCTTGCAACGCATCCATCGGATGACCAGTTTCGGGAAAACATTTCATCATGTCCCGTATCCGATACTTGATACGTCGATGGTAACGAATTTCCTTTTTAAAGGCGGCGAGTTCTTCCTTGGTCGGCAATGCACCCCAAATCAGTAAATAGGATGTTTCCAGGAAGGTGCTTTTTGAGGCGAGTTCTTCGATGCGGATGCCACGATATTCCAGTATTCCTTGTTGTCCATCGACATGGCTGATACTGGATTGGGCGGCGGGAATGCCTTCTAAACCAGGCTTGTACTCGCAGACAGTCATGTTGCCACCGAATAAGTTTGAAATGTTTTTAGGCTAACTTACTAGAGACTTCTATATTAGTCGTCCGTGTTACAAAGATCACTCAACAGAATGTAGTTCTCAAAGTAACCACTTTGGCGAGGTCAGCAAAAATAGTTCGCTGCGACTCACGGGCGAGTTGGTTTCTGGAATATCTAAGCCGATGATTCCAGCTTTTTTAAGGACTAGCTTTTCTTGAGCTTTGCCCCAGACCAAGGTTTCCGCCCAATTCCCTAAATCGGGTTGATGACCGACCAAGGCCAAACATCGGTCACCAGCAGCGCTTTGCTGCCATCCCTCTAGCCAGCTAACCCACGTATAGATGTCACCCTCTGGAGCCAAGCTGGGAAACTCCTCGATTTGGGAACACAGATGAGTATCTTGGAGGATAATAGCAGTTTCTCGTGCCCTTACTAAAGGACTAGTCAAAATCAGGTCGAAGCGCAGCCCACGTTCACGCAGTCGTTTTGCCACTTGGCTAGTTTTTTGACGCCCTTTGCTAGTGAGCGGACGCTCTTCATCATGAGCATAATCCTCTGGCTCGGCGGCGATGCCGTGGCGAATTAAGTATAGTTCCATAGTCACCCTGACTTCTTAGAGAAGAGCATGGACAAAATGGTAGAAAGGATTTTATGTTGTAATTGCCAATCCAAAATACAAAATCCCAACTCAATTAGTCGGTGTGAATCAGATTATCCCTTGGATTAATTAACCGTAGGAGCTTTTGCTTGATTTGAGTATCAAACACTTCCCACTTCAGCTTGGCGTACTCTGGGTTGTCATTAAAGCTGCCCAAGAACCCAATTGGGATTTCGAAGCCGCCTGCCATCATGCGTCCACCGCCAAAGAATCGTCCATTAATGTCTTGCCCCAAGGCTTCTTTGATGAACTCGTCGGGGTCGAGTGTAAGTTTGTTGGTTCTCAGGGATCCAATCACGACTTCTAATTCGTCGTCTTCGTCATGAACAATTCCGTAAACAACCGCCGTGTGGACGTTTTCTTCTGTAACTAGAAAGTCAGCCGCTTGGGGGATGGCATCTCGATCATCGTAGCGAAGGTAGCCAACACCAGCTATGGAGAAGTTATTATACACTTTGCGATTTTTGAGCGATCGCTCAATCACATCCATCACGCGGCGCGATCGGGCTGTTTGTAACACCGCATTCAGCAGCTGGCTGTCATAAAATCGGCTTAGATAGCCAGCTGCCAGAAAATCTTCTTCCTGCGCCTGCATCAGTCGGTTTGTATCGGATCGCAGACCATGCATTAACGCCGTAGCGCACTTGACATGCTCACTGTTGTTGATGTCTAGCTTCAGCAACCCTGCCTGAAGGTACTGAGTTAAAATCGTTGCCGTAGCTCGCGTTTGAGGTCTAATATCGGCGAATTCTGCCTTTAGGTCACCTTGGGTACTGTGATGGTCAATCAGGACTGTGAGCGGGATACCTGCCTGCTTCACAAGGGACATCAGCTGTGTGGTTGTTCCCTGATTATCAATCAAGGTATAGCCCTGGTATATAGATAAATCTCGTTCCTTTAAGCTCTGGATACTCCAACGTTTTGCAGGTAAGCTTGTTAGCTTAACCAGTGCAATGTTTTCCTGGTGAGAGAGGGTACCCGCATAAACAATGTCGCATTGGATATTGTACTGTTGGGCAATTAGCTGGTAAGCCCAAGCACTAGAGAGAGCATCCGGGTCGGGAAAATCTTGTATGACTACGAGCTGGCGCTCAGAGCGGTGACGCTCTAAAGTCTGGCGGAAATCTCCTACCTTCGGTTCTGAAGAAGCCTCCAACCACCGTTTTTCACGGGAATTACTGGCGAGACTACCAGCCTTTTTAATTGATGATTCCTTCTGTTGAAGGAGAACAGCTTCTGAATCTAAGCTAGATGCAGGGGTTGAAAGTGAATCATTGAGAGACGTAAGCGAGTTTGTTTGCATGTCGGGTTGTGGTAATTTGCTCCATAAGCTTGCCAGCACCCCGCTAATCGCAAGTTCTAAAACGGCTGGCGGTTGAACTGATGATCAACCCACTTTCATTTTTGCAAAACAGCTAGTGAGCCGATACTATCTGTCGGTCGAGTTTTTCGACCTTCGCAAGCCGATCAGGTTTTTTGATATTCTATAACTCTGTGTCAAAAACAGAGGATCTAAATACCAATCACATACTTTCGCCACTCCTGATGCAAGCCACCTTTTACATGTTTGGCAACTTCAAAGTGAAGACTACTGTAAGGCTTACGGGGCTGATTCCGCAACGTCATATTGGCTTCTTTGGGGGTGCGGCTGCCTTTTTTGACATTGCAGCGCACACAGGCGGTAACAATGTTTTCCCAAGTATCGCCCCCATGACGAGAACGCGGAATCACATGATCTAGGGTCAAATCGTCGCCCGTATAGCCACAGTATTGACAAGAGTGACTATCCCGGTGGAGGATGTTACGGCGGGTTAGGGGAATTTCTTTGTAAGGAACCCGAACATAATGGCGCAGTCGAATAACTGTGGGGAGCGGGAACTCTGAGTAGACGTACTTGCCGTTGTGTTCAACCTGCTCGGCTTTCCCTTTGATCAACAAGACAACCGCCCGTTGCCAATTAGTGATATTGAGCGGTTCGTAGGAGGCGTTTAACACCAGAACCTTGCCCATTGGTGATCGAAATTAAGAGAATACTTTTCCAGATAGTAACACAGGTTACTAGGACTGGTTACGGGATTGTGTTTTCTATCAATAAGGAATTATTCCCTTTGTGGTAGGAAGATTATTTGGGGATGGGGAGGTGGGGAGTAGGGGAAGAATGTGTAGATAATCTTGCAGTGAGAGAGGATGTAGTAGCTTTAAGCTTGCTCTTTTGGGTTAGTGAGCAAATAGGTGATCATCTCGCCCTTTCCCTTGACTTGGATAGGACTGCGCTTCTTGAATAAATACAGCTCTTTTAGGAGTTCATAGGTTACGGCTGTGACCTGAATGCAGCCCGGTATACCGTGAGATTCCATACGAGAGGCAGTATTGACTGTATCACCCCACAGATCGTAGCTGAATTTTTTGATGCCAATCACACCAGCTACGACAGAACCACTGTTGATGCCAATTCTCAGCTTGAAGGCTTTACCTGTCTCAGCATTGAATTGTTCAATTGCCGCTTGCATATCCAATGCCATCTGGGCGATCGCTTGAGCATGATCGGGACGAGGTGTCGGCAATCCAGTGACAGCCATATAGGCATCACCAATCGTTTTAATTTTCTCTACACCATGCTTCTGAGCCAGTCGGTCAAACTTTGAGAAAATTTCATTGAGAAGTGCAACCAGTTCTGTGGGCGAGGTTTGAGTCGAGAACTCTGTAAAGTCAACCAGATCGGCAAACAAAACAGTTACTTCTTCAAAGTTCTCAGCGATCGTGCGTTGACCTCGTTTTAATCGCTCTGCAATAGGTTGGGGCAAGGTATTAAGTAGCAGAAGTTCCGCTTTTTTTCGAGCAAGGCGTAGGGCAACTTCAGTCTCTCGGCGCTCAGTAATGTTGGCAACACTGCCTTCGTAATGGAGTAGTGCACCATTGGCAGCTTTGACAGGACGTATATTCTCCGAAATCCAAATGATACTGCCATCTTTACGATAGACCTGAGACTCAACGTCAGACAAGGTATCGAACTTCTGCAACAGAGTAGCTAAATCCTCATGACGCATTGGATCAACGTAAAGTTGCTTTCCGATATCAGTGATTTGAGCTATCAGTTCTTCTGGCGACTCGTAGCCATAAATACTTGCCAGTGCAGGATTAGCGGTGATGTATTGTCCTTCAGGAGTAACCTGGAAGATGCCCTCCGTGGCATTTTCAAAAATACTACGATATTTCTCCTCCGCTTTTCGCCATGATTCCTCTGCCTGCTGTTTCTCCTTAATTTCCTGTTCCAGCTGCAAATTTTGTACTTGTAATTTCTTCTGTAGGTTCCGGAGCGTCAGATGAGTTGTAACTCTGGCTTTTACTTCTTCCTGCTGCACCGGTTTTGTGACATAATCGACCGCACCTAAATTAAACCCTTTAACCTTATCCACTGTGTCAGAAAGTGCCGTCATAAAAATTACTGGAATGTCTTGAGTTAACGGGTTAGCTTTCAGGCGGCGACAGGTTTCAAAGCCATCAATTCCCGGCATCATTACATCTAACAAAATAAGATCTGGATGAGCGTATTCAACCTTCTGGAGGGCACTTTCACCATCCTGAGCGACTAACACTCTAAAGCCAGAATCAGTTAAAAAGTCAAATAGTACCCCCAGATTAGTCGGTTTGTCATCAACAATTACAATCACACCTTTGTTGATATTTTCATCGCTCATTATTAACTTGGTTTTTTATGGGGTGAATGAGTTTACGTACCTAGAAAACTGGCGTCAGGATAAATATAGCGTTGAGCGAGTTGCTTGATAGGATCGATCTACAATCACGCGCTAGGCTGTTCACCAAACGTACATTGAACGCAGCAACCGCTAGCTATTACATTGCTGTGCCATAAAAACGCTGCTAGTTAGGTAATCGTAGATACACCAAAAGTGAAGAAACTTTACTGATGAAGCGGCGGGTTTGCTGCTGTCCCATTCCGAAACCTGCGAACATCGTGGATAGCATGGTGTGCTAAGAAGGCAAAAACAGCGCGATCGCGCCCTGATTCTTTTGCCTGATAAAGCGCCTGATCGGCAGTAGCAATCAATTGTTCGGGAGAGAGTTCATGACACGGAATTGTGCTAGAAGCTCCCACACTGAGAGTTAGGTACTCATTGACTGGGGATTGCGGATGAACAATGGACAGCCCTCTGATTAAGGAGCGAATTTCATCTGCTACTCGGAGAGCTCCCTCCCCATTAGTATTCGGTAGAATCACAGCAAACTCCTCTCCCCCATAACGAGCTACTAAATCAGCCGGACGCTTAACAGCGCGCTTCATCGCTTGGGCAACCTGCTGCAAACATTCATCCCCAGCTTGATGACCCTTGGAATCATTGTAGAGCTTGAAAAAATCGACATCACACAGCAACAAAGACAGTGGCATCTGCTCCCGTACCGAGATGCGCCACGCTAGGCTCAAGCACTCATCAAAGTGACGACGATTGGCTAGCTGAGTCAAACCGTCTAGGGTTGCCAAGTGCTTTAACTCTTCATTAGCTTTTTGTAGTGCTGCTTCTGCCCGATGGCGCTGCTCAATTTCTTGTTGTAGTTGCGCATTTTGTGCTTGGAGACTCGCTTTGAGTTTCTGAATCGTTAGATGAGTCGTGATACGAACAAGAACAATTTCTTGCTGAGTTGGCTTGGTGATATAGTCCACTGCCCCAAGCTGAAAACCTTTGACCACTACCGCCGTCTGCGAAAGTGCTGTCATAAAAATTATGGGGATCTCTTGAGTTGACTCACTAGCTTTCAATCGGCGACAAGTCTCAAATCCATCAATCCCAGGCATAATGATGTCCAACAAAATCACATCGGGACGGGTAGATTTGACTGTCTCAATGGCGCTTTCCCCATTTAGAGCCATTAAGACTTTGAAGCCAGCCTCCATCAAAAAATCAGACAGCGTACCTAAGTGGCTAGGGCTGTCATCCACGATGAGGATGGTACCTTTCTCAGAATCTTCCACACTGATTTATTCATTGTCTGCCATATACTTTCTAACAAATTCCAGAATTTGTTTTTCCTGAAAGCCATTAGCCAATTGACGCAGTTGCCTAGCAAACGGAACAAATTTCTCATCCAACTCTTCAAGCCAATTCGCTTGCTCACGAATACCTCTGATATCACCCATCATGGCTAATTCATATAAAGTAGTAATTCGCTCCCTAGGTGGGGCTACAAGGGAATTTTGAGTTGAGGCAAGAGGCTTTTCTTCTCCTTTCACCTTGGCACTCACCCTTGGAGTTGCTGACCTATGTCCTGCTAGTCCTTCAAACAAGGCTGAACTTCGCTGCGCTAAAGTCCGTTGTGTTGAATCCTGGGTCACCTCTGTACTTGCGCTGACACTACCAGAGAACGCTGAATGTTGTTCTGCTGAAGTACCTCCTAAAACACTTTGTGCGGCTACCTCCTGGGTTGCCTCTGTGCTAACGCGGCTTGTGTGTTGGTAAACCCATTTCAGCCCCAAATGCTGCCGTAGCTGTTCTAAAAGCTCCTCTGCCTGCACTGGCTTGGAGATAAAACCATTACAATCGGCTTCTAGACACTTGTGCTTGTCGCCAGCAAAAGCGCTGGCTGAAGTGGCGATGACGACAATCTCTTTTAGCGCTGGCAACTGCCGGAGTTTTCTAACGGCTTCAAAGCCATCCATTTGTGGCATCACCATGTCAAGAAGAATGACATCCGGGTTGATTTTAATCGCCTGATTCAGACAGTCTTGACCGTCGATCGCTTCCACAACTTCAAATCCCAAAGGTGAGAGCAGATCAACCAAAACAGAGCGATTTTCCCATTGATCATCCACCACTAACACCTTATACTGCTCCTCTTCCAGCCCAATAATATTGCCTTCCTCAGCCTTGACGATTTCTACCTCTTGAGGCACTTCTGGTAAATCTAAATCCAGCCAAAACACACTTCCTTGACCAAGGGCACTTTTCACTTTCAGTTCACCCCCCATCAGCTGCACTAATTTTTTGCTGATTGCTAGTCCTAAGCCGGTACCTTCCACTCGATGGCGAGGGTCACTAATTTGATGGAATGGCAAAAAGATTTCTACCAATCGTTCTGGTGGCATGCCAATGCCTGTGTCTTCTACCACGAAGCGCATTTTGCCTTTGGGAGGCGAGATCTCAGATTCTTGCTTGGTACTTGGTACCTCGTGTCCCTTGCCCATTACATAGCCAACTTTGAGTGTTACCCCACCTTGGTCGGTAAATTTGACGGCGTTACCTAGGAGATTGGTGAGCACTTGTCGCAAACGTTTTTCATCACCGCGCACAAAGCTAGGTAGTTCGGAAAGTTTTTCGAACTCAAAGGAAATATTTTTTTGTTGGGCATGAATGCCGACGATCTCTACAATGCTTTCCAGAAAACGGGGAAAATGAAAATCACTGAGGTAGAGTTCCATTTTCCTGGCTTCAATTTTGGAGAGGTCTAAGATGTCATTGAGCAGGGTGAGCAGGTGTTCACCGCATTGTTGAATAATGCCCAAGTGCTCTTGCTGCTTAGCGCCTATACTAGGTTCTCGTTTGAGGATTTGGGTGTAGCCCAATATGCCATTTAAGGGGGTGCGCAGTTCATGGCTCATGTTCGCCAAAAACTCACTCTTAGCGCGATTTGCAACTTCAGCAGCCACTTTAGCCTGCTTAAGTGCTTTCTCTGTCTGTTTGCGATCGCGTATGTCCCGAAAAATTCCCTGAATAATTTTCTTGCCTTGGACATCGACAACACTGGCGCTTACCTCCACAGGTACTACTGTGCCGTCTGTATGGCGTAATTCAAGTTCGGCTTGAAATACACCCAATGACTCATCATGTTTTTTGAAAAACTCCGTGTACTGTTCGCGCTGTTCTTGTGGCTGAATTTCTACCTGATGTAGACCAATAATTTGGTTTCTGGAGCGTCCGAGGAGCTTTTCCGCCATCTGATTGGCGTCTAGGATAATCCCTGTTTCTGCATCCACCGCAATAATGGCATCACCAGCTGACTCAACTAATTTTCGATACTTTTCTTCTGCCTGTCGCAGAGCGGCTTCTGCCTGCTTGCGCTGGGTAATGTCTCGGTTATACCAAATTCTGCCATAGTAGCCTCCTGATGGAGACAGCACGGGTGCTGAATAAAAGTCAAATATCCGCCCATCTTTAAAAGCAAGTTCGTAGTAGCTAGTTTCAGTGGGATGAGCGTAGAGTTCCTTTACCTTATTTAACAATTCCTGTGGACGTTCTAGTTGAGTTAGCATCCATGCCAGCAGCGATTGTTCATCACCGACTTGGAGCAGTTGCTCTGAGATCTGCCACAATTCACAAAACCGTTGATTGTAGGACGCAACCCGACGATTTTCGTCAATCACCAAAATTCCATCAAGGGCAGCCTCTTGCTGGGCTTTGAGCATGGCATTACTGCGGAGCAGTTCCTCCTGCGCCAAAGAGCGCTCGATCGCAATTCTGGCAAGTTGAGTCGCTTTAGCCGTCAGTTCTTGCTCATGTCGGTTTGGAGTACGAGGTTCAGCATAATATACGGATAAAGTGCCTAATACCTTCCCAGCACTGGAAAAGATGGGTGTAGACCAACAGGCCAATAGATCATGGGAGAGCGCCAAATCTCGATACTCTGACCAAAGCGGATGAACAGCAATATCTTCAACAATTACAGTTTCCCCCCAATAGACGGATGTGCCACAGGAACCCGCGAATGGGCCAATCGCCATGCCATCGAGCGCCTCGTTGTACTCTATTGGAAGGCTGGGAGCTGCACCAAGCGTTAGATTGACTCCGTTTTTGTCGAGGAGGAGGAAGGAACACCAAGATTGAGGGAGTTGCTTTTCAATCAATAGGGCGAGTGTGCCTAGAACATCAGAAAGCTTTGCCCCCTTGGCAATCATTTCGAGGATATGATTTTGTCTGGCTAATAAGGCATTGACTCGCTTGCGATCGCTGATGTCACGACCTTCACAAATCAGTAGCACCACTTGACCCGTTTCGTCTTTGAACGGCTTGAGCGAGAAGTCAATGGTAAGTACAGTATCACCCGCACCGAGAACATCCACCTCATAACGAACAAACTCACCCTTTGCTGCCGTTGCGATCGCACCTTTTAGCTGCTCTTGGTTTTTTTGAGAAATCGTCCACCACCGCGCTTCCCAAAATGGACGCTTCACGATTTCTGACCATTTCTGTCCACTGAATTCTAGTGCGGTTTGGTTTGCCTCTAAGACAGTGCCATCGGTTTTGAGTAACCAAGTAAATTGAAATATATGGTCAAAGATGGCGCGAAATCGTCGATCACTTTCCCGCAGAGCTTCTTCGATTCGCTTTGTAGAAGTAAGCTCTTCAGCACACCCCAGAATCTGATGAGGCAATCCATCCGGGGTTCTTGCGAATATAGTTTCCCGGCTTCTAATCCAGCGCCATTCCCCACTTTTATGTCTCATCCGGAACTCAATCTCAAAGATGTCGCTATCCTCAGCATTCTGGAAGCGCTTGAGATGTTCCTTGATGGTATCCAAATCGTCAGGATGCACAAGAGTTGGCAACAACTCTGTTCCCATTTGCGTAATTTCTACGAACGAGTAACCCAACATCTTGCTAACCTGACGATTGGCATAGATATTACGTTTAGTTATAAAGTCATAGATATACAAAGGGTTATGTGTTATGTCCAGCATTCGTTGAATGAAATGCTGACTCTCCCACAATGTCTTTTCTGCCAACTGACGCGCTCTAATTTCTTGTTCCAAACGTATATTTTGCTGCGCTAACTCCTGCGTTCGCTTTTCCATCTTTACCTCCAGCGCGCGCTTTCTAGTTCTCTTACTATTCGTAAGCTTGTTTCAATGGCTCGGTTTTCTAACAAACAGTTTTTCCTCTCGTGACTAGTTAATTGAAATGCTTGACAGGAACATCTTTTACTCTCAAGGTAGTGATAAACATAGTTGCAAAAAGAAGTAGTTTATAAATCAGAAGTTCAGAATAAACTTCTGGTATTACTGGCTCTTGAACAGTCGTCTGAAGCCATGCCCTTGATAGCTTGAGCGAAAAAAGTTCCTTAGATTCCCCAAAGCCTATTCCAAGAGTGGTTAGGATAATTTTGACCTCCTTTCTACTAACATTATGGCAAGCGCCACTCTTAAGGAAATGGCAAACAAGGCTTATTCAGTATGAGCCATATATTTTTTAACAAACTCTAGAATTTGTTTTTAATGAGAATTATTAGCTCGTTGAAAGAGCTATTTGGCAAGTAGCACACATTTCTCATCTAATTGTTCAAGAGTTTTTTAAAATAGCGATCGCTCCATGATAGGTAGGATCTTCCACAACTACCTAATCTCCTCGTTGCACATAATGTACAGATAACCCAAGACAGCCTTGGCTTACGCCTAGCAGACCTTGTGCCTTCTGAAGCCTTTTTCTGGAGGGTTAGAGCGGAAGCCTTGTGGCGGAAATAGGTGATAGTTTTGAGTGTGTGATAGAGGAGTGAACTATTATGCAAGAGCTGAAGCGGACTGCTGGTGTAACGCCTAGGCAAGATGAAAGTGTATTGTCTAGTACTAGCGATGTCTCCGGCGGACTTTGTCAACGTGCCTGGGTAGAAATTGATCAAGCGGCTTTGTCCCACAATGTACGGCAACTGAAGACGCTTTTGAATCCCTCAACTAAACTAATGGCGGTGGTAAAAGCGGATGCCTATGGTCATGGTGCAACAATGGTTTCCCGAACTGTGTTAGATGCCGGTGCTGGTGGGCTATGTGTCGCTACGCTCCCAGAGGGAATTCAACTTAGGCAAACTGGAATTGAAGCGCCAGTGTTGCTTTTGGGGGCAACTAATAGCCCCGATCAAGTTAGAGCAATAGCCCACTGGCAACTGCAACCCACAGTATGCACCCCCCAGCAAGCTTTAGTTTTTTCAGAAACACTTAGTGAGTTGAAAAAAACACTATCGGTGCATCTAAAGCTAGACACGGGAATGTCGCGGCTGGGGATGCCTTGGCAAGAGGCAAAAGAGTTTGTCTACCTGGTACAGCGGTTACCCTATCTAGAAATTGCCAGTGTCTACTCCCATCTCGCCACGGCTGACAGTCCTGACACCACTGTGATGAAATTACAACATCAGCGGTTTGAGGAAGCGATCGCTCAACTTCAGGACGCTGGGCTAACGCCACCTCGCCTACACTTAGCTAACTCCGCGGCTACCTTAACTGACCCAGCATTGCACTACGATTGGGTACGTGTAGGTCTTGCCTTGTATGGTCTTTACCCAGCTGAACATTTGCGAAATGTGGTTGACCTCAAGCCAGTCATGCAGGTAAAAGCACGAGTGACGCAAGTGAAAACGGTTCCCCCTGGCACTGGTGTTAGCTATGGTTACAAATTTATTGCTGATCGGCAGATTCGGCTTGCCGTAGTTGGCATCGGCTATGCTGACGGTATTCCTCGCAACCTCTCGAACCAAATGACTGTGATCATTCGCGGTAAGCGCGTGCCGCAGATTGGAGCGATTACCATGGATCAGCTAATGCTCGATGTTAGTGAAATTCCCGACTTGCAGACAGGGGAAGTGGTGACGCTGATTGGGCAAGATGGAGACTTGTCAATTTCAGCTGACGACTGGGCACAATCTTTAGGAACTATTTCCTGGGAAATTCTTTGTGGCTTCAAGCATCGGCTACCGCGTGTGGCATGTTAGTAAAGGGTGGGGAAGATGAGAGAAGACTCGAGAAGTTACCTCCCCTCATCTGGCTCATCTCCCCTATCTCTCAAGAGCTGATAGGCGTGAATACTGAATCGATTCTCTAGGCTCCCCGTATATCCCCACGCCGCAGTACATGACGGTGTGGGGATTCTGGCACAATAGGCTAAATTCTGGGTGATTAAACCTAGAAACAAAGGAGGTTGCAATGAGGATTTTTGCTTTTGACGCCCCCGTGTTGAATTTTGATATGGCATCGTGGTTTAACAAAAACCTGATCGATCTGGGCTTTCAGGTTGGTACGAAAATCCTGTGGGCATTTGCTATTCTCCTGTTCACCCGCTATGCGATTGATATAGTTGCTCGTGTCACTCGCAGAGCCTTCAATCCGGTTGAGCCAACGTTGCGAAAGTTCTTGATACAGGCTTCAGAAGTCCTGACGTTGGTGGTTGGAATAGTCGCTTTCCTGAGTGCGTTGGGAATTCAAGCAACAAGTTTAGTTGCTGTAGTGGGAGCTGCTGGTTTAGCCATTGGCTTGGCGTTGCAGAATACCTTGTCCCATTTCGCTGCCGGTGTGATGCTACTTAACCAGCGCCCATTTGAGGTGGGAGATTTTATTGAAGGACCATCGGGTGTCAAGGGTGTTGTGGACGCCATTGGTATTTTCTCAACAACAGTGGTTACACCCGACAATATCAGGATTACGGTGCCGAACAACAATCTCTTCAATGGCGTCTTGAAAAACACCACAGCGATGGGGACGCGACGGGTGGATTTGAAGATTGATATTGGCGATCGCCCAATTGAACCGACTATTATTTTACTTTTGTCTTTGGTGCAACCTCATCCCCTAGTTTTAGATCACCCAAAGATTACTTGCCAGGTTGCCTCAATTTCACAAAAGGGAACCGAACTCTACTTGCGACCTTGGTGTAGGGCACAAGCCTATGAACAAGTACGCTCAGAAGTACAGCAGTTGGTTCAAGAAGCATTGCAAGGAGTAGATATATCCAGGCAAGGAGAACCAGAGGTATTTAATGACCCTTGGGCAACCAATAGCTAAACAACTCAAAATTCTTGCATTCAAAATGCTTTAACCGAGCCACATAGTTATTGGTAGGGGCACGATATATCGTGCCCCTACCAATTTTTGTGAAAGCTAAATGTGGTTAAGCACTGACTTGCGTCAAAGGTTTAGCTGGTTGCTTTTCCAGCAACTTGCCATAGAGGTCACTTAGCTGATGGGCTACACCATCCCAGCTGAACTTCTCCTCTACACGCACTCTTGCCTGTTTACCCAGTTGGTTTCTCCAGTCTGGGTTGGAGAGAATGCGGTCAATTGCCTCGGCAAAGGCAGCATCATCTTTTGCTGGTGCCAGTAGACCTGTTTGTTCAGGAACGACAGTAAATTGCAGACCGCCGACATCACTAGCAACAACTGGTGTACTACTTGCCATCGCTTCGATCGCTACCAATCCGAAGGGTTCGTAGTGACTGGGAACCACACAAACGTCAGCCGCAGCATAATAGGCTGGTAGAATGTCATCGCCTAAGCGTCCAGGGAAAGTGGTGAATTCACTCATACCCAGTTCAGCAACAATCCCTTCAATCCGCTCACGCTCTATGCCATCACTTTGACCAGGGCGAGAACCACCGCCAATGACTAGCTTCAGGTTCTTATTACCCCGCAGCTTGGACTGACCAACAGCTCGTACTAGCGTCTCAATACCCTTGCGTTGGTCAAACCGTCCCACATAGAAGACCATTAGCGCTTCGGGGTCGATGCCCAATACTGCACGCGCCTCTTGCTTATCAATTGAGCCAAATCGGCGAATGTCCGTGCCACAAGGAATGATGTCGATGTTGCCTTTTGTAGAGACAAGCGATCGCATATGTTCTTGTTCTTGTGGGCTGGTTGCCACAATTCGCTCGGCTGTCTCCAAAACCGTCTTCTCAACACCCAAACGAGTGCTGGCAATCATGGGAATTGTTGTAATCGACTTATATTTGACTGCACCCAGTGAGTGGTAGGTATGAACCTGCTGAAGTGGTTGATGCTTCTTCAGCTGCATTCCCACCCAAGAAGAAATCCAGTAATTCGTATGTACCAGGGAATACTGAATTCCCGATTGTTGTTGAAACTTCAGCAGTTCCTCTACAAAGGTGCTGGCATACCCAAAAATCTCATCTCGCGGCACAAATGCCTCCGGACCCGCAATTAAACGAATGGTCCGACAACGCGGACCATGTTCTACAATACTGGGTTGTTCTGCACTCGCTTTTCGAGTAAACATATCAACATGCCATCCTTGGTGGGCAAGGGCTTCACCCACATTGCGCACATAAACGTTCTGTCCGCCAGCCTCTTCTTTGCCAATTTCTATAGCTGGGTCGCCATGAACGGAGATCAGAGCAATGTGCCGTTGACTTGTAGTGTTCATAGGTTGTGTAGTCCTGAGTTGTGTCGAAGGTTCGGGCAGATAGGGGTGGTATCTTCTTCTACCCTCTTCTTCTTTGAAGTATAAACTTACTTCAAGTAATTTTAACTAATATTAAAATTATTGGTAGGCATAATTACCTCTATTAAAGGGAAGATTATACTGAACCGCCTGCCTACCTCGACATCTACCTAGATAAGTACGGCTAATCTTGCTCTATCTGCGTAAAGTTATACTCCAAACGTCTAGCACGAATCAACCCGCTAGGAGGCAGTCACACAACCGAGAAAGCTGTTCGTGTTCCTCAGACTAAGTATCTCCCTAAGAAGATATATTGGCAAAACCAGAAATCATAAAAGCGTGACAGGGTTGCCCAGTGCTTGTCTTGTATGGGCTACCTGGGCAGCAAGCCAACTCAAAAATTCTCACAATTTATTTAGCAGGCAGCAAACCATCAAGATCTGCTATTATGTTTATCCGGCACCCTGGAGAGGTGGCTGAGTGGTCGAAAGCGGCAGATTGCTAATCTGTTGTACGGCAGGTAACTCCGTACCGAGGGTTCGAATCCCTCCCTCTCCGTTAAAAAACTAATCGACTTCTACCGTCATTGTCCTAAAACCGGGGGGCAAACTCAGCTCTCTAGCCGCGTTACATCCATAACCATCAACACAGAGAAGATCAGCTTAAAATTCTGATCTGATCCATTTTTGGCTTCAGCTAGGGTGACACAAGTGCAATTAGTCTATCTATCTATAGGCGGAAGCCCCGCTTAAAATCTCATTTACATCAATATTGCTTCGGACAGGACAGGAGTAAAATATCCAAATGAGTAAACCCCCATTAGCCAATAACCTAAAGCTTCGTTCGGCGATCGCCTTAACCTTTACCACCCTAGCCACGGGCTTTCTCGCAGCGGCTTGCACGGGAGGTGGTACGGGAGGTGGAACTGCCGCCGATGGAACAACCCTCAAAATAGTTTCCGGTCTGCCATTGACAGGCAGTTCCGTAGGTCAGGCTCAAACCATCGTCAACGGCATTCAACAAGTCCTTGATGAAAACAATTCAACAGCCTGTAATGGCAAAATCAAACTTCAATATGAAAAGTTGGATGACGCCACTGCTGCGGCTGGTAAATGGGAACCGTCGCAGGTAACCTCGAACGCCAACAAAGCCGTCGCCGATAAATCGGTTGTTGCCTTTATCGGTCATTACAACTCTGGTGCGGCAAAGCTATCGATTCCCATCCTCAACCGAGCCGACTTAGTAATGGTTAGCCCTGCCAATACCGCGCCTGGTTTGACTAAGCCAGGTACAGGGGAACCCAATGAGCCTAACGTTTACTATCCCAGTGGCAAGCGCAATTTCTCCCGTGTTGTTCCGGCTGACGACCTTCAGGGAGTTGCGGCGGCAAAATGGGCGAAATCACTGGGTATCAAAAAAGCCTACGTTCTAGATGATCAAGAGCTTTACGGCAAGGGACTCGCGAATATCTTTGCCCAGACTGCCAAAAAAGAGGGAATCCAAGTTCTGGGACAAGAAGGAATTGATGCCAAAGCCACTGACTACAAAGCTTTGATGACAAAAATTAAAGCCCTAAACCCAGACCTGATTTACTTTGGGGGCATTACCCAGAACAATGCTGGACAATTAATCAAGGATATGCGTAACGTCGGCATGACGCCAGAGAAAGTCAAATTCATGGGTCCAGATGGCATCTATGAGAAAGCTTTGATTGATGCAGCTGGTAAAGATGCAGAAGGCGTCTATGCTACCTTTGGCGGAATACCTGCCAAAAAACTGACAGGTTCAGGTCAGAAGTGGTACGAAAGCTACAAGAAAAAATTCAGCAATCAGGAACCAGAAGCCTACGCCGCTTACGGCTATGAAGCTGCCAAGGTGGTTGTTGAAGCAATCAATAAAGTCTGCAAGAATGACCGCACCGCCATTCGGGATGCTGTCATGAACACGAAAAACTTTAACGGGGTACTCGGCACTTGGAGTTTTGACCCAAATGGCGACACGTCGCTCACTACAATGTCAGGAAATGCTGTCAAAAATGGTAAGTGGGAATTTGTGAGTGTACTCCAGGCAAAATAGTTAGCTGCACTCGGGTTGGTTGTTAGGCGTTAGTAGTTAGTCGAGGCTCCTTGTCTCACTAGCTCCTAACCGCTAGTCAAGTCAGGCAATTTACTCCTAGCTGTTAACACAAAAATCGGCGTACTGAACCTTATAATCTAAACGCCAGCTCCAATCTTTAGATTAATCCCTATGAAACAATGGCGAAAGCCCCTTCTGTATATCGTTGTCGCCTACATAGTTTTGTTGATAGGCCCAATTGCTGGGTTGGATTTGCCCCGAATTATCACAGATATAGCCCGTAATCCTGAAGTTCTGATTCAACAAATCTTAGTTGGGTTAGTTAATGGTGCGATCATCGCGATTATTGCACTGGGTTACACCCTGGTCTACGGCATTATTGAGCTAATCAATTTTGCTCATGGGGACTTGTATATGTTGGGAGCATTTGGTGCTCTCACTGTAATTGGTGCTCTTGGTGTTCAGGATGGGGCAAGCCTTGCGGTTAGTATCCCAGCGATGTTAATAGCATTAGTCGTTACGGCTGTTCTTTGTGCTGGTCTAAACATTCTCACAGAACGGTACGCCTACCGACCGTTGCGGAATGCTCCCCGACTAGCCCCATTGATCTCAGCAATTGGAGTTTCATTCATCTTCCAAAATATGGGGCTATTTTGGGGAGGACTAAAGTCTTTTATTCCCATCATGGGTACAAATGCGGCTGCACCCAAAAGCTTTCCTGACCTGTTGCCTCGGATTAATATCCTGAATGCTTTAGGGATTCAAAGCAATATTAACTTCACCACTAAAGACTTGATCGTGTTGATCGTCGCTGTTGCCTTAATGGTAGGGCTACATTTATTTGTGCAGTACACCCGTCTAGGTAAGGCAATGCGAGCAACAGCTCAAAACCGCGATGCCGCTTTGATTATGGGCATTGATGTGGATCGGATTATTGCCCTAACTTTTCTGATTGGTGGCGTACTGGCAGGAGCAGCTGGGCTTTTGGTGGGACTGTACAACAACACCATTGTGTTTACGATGGGATTTACGGCAGGCTTACGGGCTTTCACCGCAGCCGTCTTGGGCGGAATTGGCAATATTATTGGGGCAATGTTGGGGGGAGTGTTGATCGGGTTGCTGTCTGCGTTAAGTGACCAGTACCTGTCTAGTCGTTGGACTAATGCTTGGGTATTTGCCGTCTTGGTAGTGATTTTAGCGTTCCGACCTGGTGGCTTGTTGGGTGAAAATGTTCAGGAAAAGGTCTGAGATTGGATAGTGGTTAGTAGTTAGTGGAAAAACGGCTAACTACTAACTACTAACTACTAACTACTAGCACTATGGCACAGCAGGTAATTAAGGCAATCAAGTCAAGTAGCATTTGGGGAGCGATCGCTACTTTAACCGTCATCTTGTTTAGCGGTTGGAGTGGCGCAGTCATCGGTTGGTTACTGGGTTCAGTCGCTGGCTTCATGCGTTGTCAAGGCAAGAGAATTCCCAACCCCCAAGTCGGTGCAAGAATCGGTGTTAACGCTGGCTTAGCTATAGGAGTTTGGCTGTTAGTTGCTAGCGTGATCGAAGGACTGCTCATCCGCCCAATCACAGGGCAATCGGCTCTAGGATTGCCTGAAATTCTGCAATATGGCATCCTCGCACTGGTGGTCGCTAGTCTGGCAGCTGGACTCATGGGGGCATTGCAAGGGTTGCCTAGTCAGCGGAGGCAACTAGCGACTTGGGTGACTTTAGCCTTCATCCTGATTAGTTTTCCTTTTGTCGATCAACTGGCTCAGACTAACTGGATAGCCACTTTGATCCAAATTCTGATCTTTGTCATGTTAGCTCTAGGGCTGAATATTGTAGTCGGCTATGCCGGATTACTGGATTTAGGCTATGCTGCCTTTTTTGCGATCGGAGCCTATACAACTGGCTTGTTGTCCTCACCACAACTCGGCATTGAGTGGAACTTCTGGCTCGTGCTACCGCTGGCAGCAGTAGTCGCGGGGATCTTTGGTGTGATTCTGGGGTCACCAACGTTGCGGTTACGAGGGGATTATCTAGCGATCGTAACTCTGGGGTTTGGGGAAATTGTCCCTGTTGTATTTCGCAATTTGACTGAGATACGGATTGAGGAACCAATCTCGAAGCTTTTCGGCAGTCTCTTCGGTCATCCAGAGTGGGCAATTTGCTTGGTGGGGTGCGATCGCCCATTTAACCTCACCAATGGAGAAGCAGGAATTAACCCCATTGGTCGTCCATCTCTCCCCATCATCGGCACCTTTGAATCCAGTAACTATCTACCCTGGTATTACTTAGTCCTGTTGCTAGTTGTGTTCGCCTACTTTATGATTGGCCGCCTACGTGATTCGCGATTGGGACGTTCTTGGGCGGCTATTCGTGAAGATGAGTTAGCCGCTAGCGCGATGGGAATTAACTTAGTCAGAACTAAGTTATTAGCTTTTGCCATGGGAGCAACTTTCTCTGGCTTTGGGGGTGCTTTTTATGCCGCCTACATCAGCGCCATCTTTCCCACCGTGTTTGATTTTTCTGTTTCTGTCATCATCCTGTGTATGGTGATTTTGGGTGGTCTGGGCAATATGACTGGCGTTATCCTGGGCGGGATTATCATCATGGCGGCAGACCGACTGTATCTCGAAAGACTAACGCAAGTCCTCAAGAGTTTACTGAGTACATCCGTGTTGCCCAACATTACCGATCCGGCTTTAAGAGACTTTATCTCTACCAGTATCGATCCGAGCCAGATGCGCCTGTTTCTCTTTGGTTTGACCTTGGTGATCATGATGATTGTGCGTCCAGAGGGAATGGTGCCAGATGCCATGCATCAAGCCGAACTACACTCAGACGATGAGGCAATTAACGAGTCTTTAGCAGACGCGAGGAGTCAGTAATGCCACTATTGGAAGCACGTAAACTCACCATGCGCTTCGGAGGTCTGACAGCTGTTAATCAGGTCGATCTTGCCCTGGAAAAAGGCGCGATCGCTAGCCTGATTGGACCAAATGGGGCAGGTAAGACCACGTTCTTCAATATGCTTACGGGTATCTATGTCCCAACTTCGGGTCACTTACGACTGGACAATAGAGACATCACTGGTGCTCGTCCTGACCAGTTAACCAGCTTAGGCATTGCTCGGACATTTCAGAATATCCGCCTGTTCAATAATATGACCGTGCTGGAAAATGTGCTGGTGGGCGAGCACAGCCGACTGCGGACTGGTTTAGTAGGCGCGTTACTCCGTCCACCTTCAGTGAATCAAGAGGAACGCAAAGCAAAGCAAAAAGCTCTCTCTCTGATTGAGTTTGTAGGTTTAGGTTCCTCCAAAGCTAGAGAGTTAGCCAAAAACCTATCCTACGGGGATCAGCGGCGGTTAGAGATTGCAAGGGCATTGGCATCTGACCCTCAGATCCTGTTACTGGATGAGCCAACAGCAGGAATGAATCCTAATGAAACGGCTGACTTAACTCGCTTTATCTACCGCATCCGTGACGAACTCAATTTGAGCATTTTGCTGATTGAACACGATATGAAGGTGGTAATGGGGATTAGCGATCGCGTCAGCGTAATGGAATACGGTTCTAAAATTGCTGAAGGAACTCCCGCTGAAGTCCGTGCTGATCCCCGTGTAATTGAGGCATATCTCGGCAAAGACGATGCGGAGGAGACAATAAATGGCTAGTGGTTAGTAGTTAGTGGTTAGTAGTTAGTGGTTAGTGGTTAAGAGAAATAGGTGGAGAGAACAAAGTTTAAGGAATTGCAAGTTTACCGACTTGCTGAGAAGCTAGCTGACGAAATTTGGCAAATTGTTGAGGGACGGGACTATTTCGCTAAAGGTACGATTGGAAAGCAAATAGTTCACTCCGCCGATAGTATTAGTGCCAACATTGCAAAACGTACTGGGCGACATAATTTTCAGGATAATCAACGTTTTGTAAAGATTGCTAGAGGGTCTTTACATGAAACAAGGCACTGGTTGAGATGAGCTTACACAAGGCAGATGCTAACAAGCGAACAAGTAAGCAGGCTCAGACCAATTATTGATGACCTACCACCTAAGCTAAACGCCTATCTAAAATACCTTGGCAATGCTTCCAAAAAATGATCGCCCATTAACGATTAACTACTAACCCCTAACCCCTAACTACTATGCTTGAAATCAAAGACCTTCATACTTACTACGGGAATATTCATGCTCTCAAAGGCATCTCTCTAACGGTTGAACAAGGGGAGGTTGTTACCTTAATCGGCAGTAACGGTGCAGGCAAAACAACTACTCTCCGCACCATTCAAGGTTTATTGCGACCTCGTCAGGGTCAAATTTTATTTGAGGAAACTGCCCTGAACTCGTTTTCTACACAAGCAATAGTCCGTTTAGGCATTTCCCAAAGTCCAGAAGGTCGTCTGATCTTTCCCCGGATGACGGTGTTAGAAAATCTGGAGATGGGCGCTTTCTCTCGGCGTGATTCGCTAGGCATCAAGTCAGATACAGAACGAGTTCTGCATCTTTTCCCCCGTCTGAGAGAACGTATTAATCAAAAAGGTGGCACCCTCAGCGGAGGTGAACAACAAATGTTAGCAATCGGTCGAGCTATGATGGCAAGACCTCGTTTGTTATTATTAGATGAGCCAAGCATGGGTTTAGCACCAATGTTGGTGACACAAATTTTTTCGATTATTCGAGATATTAATGAGCAGGGAACAACCATTCTGCTAGTAGAGCAAAATGCCCGTATGGCTTTAACAGTAGCTCATCGCGGTTATGTCCTACAAACTGGTCAAATTGTGCTTACAGGCACGGCGAACGATTTGCAGACAAATGAAACTGTTCGAAAGGCTTATCTAGGGGAATCTTAATTCAACTCGTCCTTGGTGTATTAGAGCAAAACGATTAAGTAATTAAAGAACTTCCAGAATCAGCGGTTCTTTACCCAGAGTAGATAAGATAGCAGAACCTTCATTTGCTGTCAGTGAAGCTTTTTCTCCCGAAGTCAGAACAATATCCTTTCCAGCAACTGTGATCCAGGCAATCCCTGACAATACATGAAGCTCTCTCCACATTGATGGAATCCGGAACACTTCACCTCTTCGAAGGGTAAAGCAAGTAGGAACTAGAAAACTTAGATTTCCTTTAAACCAGCTATTCGAAGGATGCAATCGGTTTATGCAGGAGTTTAAAGAATTTGATAATGTTGATAGCTGAAAAGTTTTTGCAAATGTATCGCTCATACCTAATCGCATGAGTTCAATCCTCTCTTCAATTTCAGTTGATATCTTTAATGTATTAGTTCTCTTGGCGAGAATCTAATCACGGATTGAATGACAACTATGAACAAAATAGATAAATCATTTTCTCCGCAAGGTTCAGCTTCTGACTCTGCAAAGCAACTGAAGCTGTATTCCTACTTTCGTTTAAAACCGATCAATCTGAAAAGGTACAGTCTTTTAAACTTTCACTAGAACAGTTGCCCATTTGCAAACTGTTCTAGTAAAACAGCATTAAACTGTACCAGCTGAAATTCGCTGAGGTGGACGCCCTAATTAATAGCGACGCTAAACGGCTCCCTTAAGCCAAGATGTTTTTTTTCTTTCCCTATTTGAAAAAAAGGGCTTGATATAGCAAAAGGCAGAGGGCAGACGGCAGACGGCAGAAGGGAAAAGATTGACGGGTCTTGGTTTCAGTATCTTCCTTTGTCCTAACCTTTATGGCGACAGCTATACAAAAAAACTTTTCATCCTTTTTGATCAAACCTTCAATAATTAACCCCCTAAACCCTCACAAGGGTCTAAGGGGTTATCTCTAGGCTTCTAAGCAGATGTACACTTGTAAGCTAGGTTGGGAGGATTCTATCGGAATAAGTTCGCGAATCTGTAACCAACACCTAGAAAAATACCTAAATCTGTGTCATTACCGAAACTGGCATTGACCGCAGCATTAGCAACAAATACAGATGACAACGGAACATCAACGCCACCAGTCACCAAGAAACCTATGTCACCATTTGTAGAAACGCTGACACCACCACCCAGATAAGGGGCATAAGGAACGGGAGCAAAGGGATCAGCTGACTGGATCACAAAGTCGTAAGTGACCGGGATGAGAAAAACGGTTTGGTCTCCGATCACTGCGCCAGGTCGAAACGATACGTTTCTGGTAAGACCAAGTTTGGAGGTAACAGCAAAACCCCCATCTCCTAAAGAAGTATTTCCATCGACTAGACCGATGTTGCCACCAACCGCGATATAGCTATAACCTCCCTGGGTTGTACGACCAACCTGAACATCGGTTTGAGCAACCGTAGTGTCTGTCTGCTTAGAGGACTCCTGTGACACAGGGGCAGTCTTTGGCATTGCCCGGAGAGCAGAAGCCGATGTTTCTACTGTTCCTGGAATTGGGGAAGCTACGCCCACACGAGACTCATCAGAGGAAGTTTGCTGGTTGTTACCCATCTCGCGTGGCTGAAGTATGTGGAACTCAGTGTTATGGGTATTGGTATTAATATCCCTGAACTTAGCTGGTTGCATATAAGGCTGACCAACTGTGTCTTTTGAAGTTTGTGAGATAGTAGTCTTAATTGGCAGTGGCTCAACACTGATAACGGGGGTTACAGCAGGTTCAATAGCCGGAGTCGTTGCAACAGGAGGCGCCATGCGTTCAAAAGATGAAGCGGAATCAATGGCGAGTGGATCAACAGTGGCAACAGGAGTTACGGCAGATTCAACAGGCCCAATCGTTGCAGCAGAAGACTCTGATTGCTCCAAAGAAGACGTTGTGTTGGGTGTTTCGGCACGGACAGACAAGCTGCTACTAACAACCGTCAACGCCGAAAGACCCAATAGCAAAGTAACGAGTTTGAAAGAAATACTGTTCACGGTCACCCCTCAAGAATCACATCAAAAACTGAAAAAGCGAAACCTACTAGCTCATTTTCTCGGATTTTGGTTTCCAGGCAACTAAAATGCCTGAGGTCACTTTAAACGATGCTAAGCGTTAACACTACATACTCTGGAAGAGTTTTGAAGGCAAAATCTTCTATCAATCGGATGATTTTGGAATAATTTTAAGACAAAACCTGAAAAATGACGATTCACTACGTTAATTGGCTCATTACGGCGACAACTTGTCGAGAAACAAAGGGAAGAAGTTGTGAGTTTTTGCTTTGAGTCTTGCCCTCAGTAAACACGACTAATAGATAAGGACGCTGGGATGGTAACTCGATGTAAGCGGCGTCGTGGCGCACCTGACTTGTCCAACCCGCTTTCGACCACAGCTGAGCATCTTGAGGAAGACCTTCACCCAAGAAACCTGTAACCTGATTTTCCTCGTCTTGCATCAAGTCAACAGGGTTGAGACTCCGTTTCATTAAACTCATCATGGCTTGCGATCGCACTGACGATACGGCTACTCCCCCAATAATGCTGTGCAGCAACCGCGCCGTTGCATCCGTCGTCAGCATATTGCGATTTTCCATCAATTCCCCTAGGAAAGCCCGTTCTCGACCATAGGGACCATCACCCCAAGTTTTTTGATTGGCATTAATAGATTGCAGCTCTTGCCAGCCTAGAGACTGAAGGTAACGATTGACAATGTTACGCTGAAACTTCCAGGTTTCAAACGGTCCTGGCGGTAACTCTGGACCACTGGTCGTGCCGCTTAAGATGTCTACAACTAATGCTGTGGCATCATTGCTGGAATCGACAATCATATCCCGTATAGCTCTGTCTAATTCCGCTGAGGTCTGAGTCATCCCAGTTTCCAGCCACTCCGCGATCGCAACCAGGTAGAACAGTTTCACAACACTGGCAGGGTAAATTCGTTCAACACCACGATAGCTAAAGCCCCTAACTTGGTGTTTCCAAAATTCCTCGGCTGAGAGGGCACCACCCGTATTCACAGGTACTGGCGGGTCGTAGACTATCCAAGTGAGAGCAATTTGATTACGGGCTAACTGGGGAAACTCTGCCCAGGTTGCTTCCAGGATTTTGGTACCTAGTGTTTCTAGTTCTTCATTTTTCCGGAAAAAGGTCATAATTAGCAGTTAATTATTCTGAACTTCTGAATTCATGTATTGTGAATTTCTGAACTTCTGTATTGTGAACTCCTTCATTCATGGTTTCTCTAGAGCAGTTACAAGCAAGCTTTGATAAAGCCGTTGCTCATGATCGTGAGTACCGATGCCGAGTTAATCTAAACCTTTATGATTCTCCCAACTGTAGCTGTTTAGCAACTCAGGCAGCGTCTGGGCGTCACTTGCAGATTGTATCAAGGACGCTAGTCGATAATGCTTTGGAAGTCCGGTTATGTGAGGACGGCTATTGCGGTTGGTTGCCAGTGCACGATATCGTTGAGTTGGAGCCTGCTACAACTCCTTATCAGGCGATCGCTCTTTCATACGCCCAAATTCAAGAGCGAATCTCCACTGTAATTGCCTTTACGAAGGCAGCAATGCAACAACCGAACTATTACCTATGGGGCGGCACAGTAGGACCAAACTACGATTGTTCGGGACTGATGCAAGCAGCTTTTGCTGCCTCAGGAATTTGGTTACCGAGGGATTCCTATCAGCAAGAAGCGTTCACCGAAAGGATTGAGCTTGAGCAACTACTACCTGGCGATCTAGTCTTCTTTGCAAAAGACCAGAGAGTAAATCATGTCGGCTTATATTTGGGAGATGATTACTACATCCATAGTTCTGGCAAAACCACAGGTCGTAATGGCATTGCCATTGATCAACTCTCAGACCTGGGGGATGAGATAGCAAAGGCATATTATCAGCAATTCAAAAGTGCAGGACGAGTGAAGGAAACTTATCTAATCCCCTAGACCATCGATTTAGTATTCACGCCTATCGGTTCTTGAAAGTATAGGGGAGATGGGAGAGCTGAGGGAGATAACTTCTATGTCTTCCTACCCTCGCCACCTTCCCTACCTTCCTTACTTATCTCCCTAACTTGCGCTGCTCAATCTATAGAAGCAAGTTTTTTCGTTGACTTTGCTTGCTTCACTATGTGAATGATTTCAGGCTCATACCAGTTGGAGACTGGACATTGTTCCGGATTGGGTCCTACCTTTTTACAAATCCAGCCGATTTGCTTTTTCTGCCAGCGATCTATCCAAGGATGGGAAGTCTTCCATATAAAATCCGTGTCGGGGTCTTTAAAGACGAGTCCTGCTTCCACTTGCATTATTTTCTCTAGGCATTTCTTTGTTAGAGAATCTTAGTTATCTGGTGGCAAATACTAATCAGCCTAAAGATGGATTTCAAAGTACGAACTTGTTCTATCAGGACGACAACGGCGGATGAAACTGGAAGCCATGCTGAAATTGCGTAGCAAGCCAGTGACAATACTTCAGCCTCTAGTTCTCAGCGACTGAGTATTCTTAATCAGGTCGCGCAGTCGCTGGCGCAGGTATTTAATATTAGGCGTCTGGCTACCATAACGCCAACTGACATAAGCCTGGGAAATTTCTTCAATCACCTCGGCAGAGACAGGCGAATGGTGTTTGTGTGACACGTTGGCATATTCTAAGGGTGTTTGTGCTGGGTGCTTAGTATACCCTTTAGCACCTAAAAGCCGGAGCATTTGCTGGTAAAGACTTTCCATTGGGGGCAAACTAGCCAGCCATCGACGGTAGCGCCAAGTTCGCCACTGGTTCCAACCTAGCCAACCGAAGAAACCCAACGCGATCGCCAAAATCAAACCTGTGAATAAGCCTACCCATCCATTGGATAAAATTGCCCACAACCAGGAAATTACCCTGATTAACGAACCAATAATCAGATTCCATAGATTGCCTAACCAACTGGTAACTGGTGAGGGTAACCAACCAGCTACCCACTGCCAGAACTGGCGTAAGACTCCAAAGGTTTCAGAGTCCTCCACGCTTTGGGGTATTAGTTCGTGACCAGGAATGGGGTCAAATGCAAACCAACCATACTTGGGGAAAAATACCTCGGTCATCGCATAGGCATCGGTGTTTTTAACGATGTAAAAACCAGTAAAGGGATTGAACGTTCCGGTACCAAAGCCAACCACTAGGCGCGCTGGGATACCAATTGAGCGCAGCATGATGGTCAAAGTAGTGGAAAAGTGATCGGGGTAACCTCCTTTGTGCCTGAACAGAAAGGCTTCCACTAAGTCCTCGTTTTCCTCTAAGTAGGGCAGACCCATTGGATCTTGTGGAATTGAGTAGCGCTGCTTAAGCGCCTGAGTTAAGTACAGCGCCTTCTCATAGGATGACGTAATGGGTTTGGGTGAGGTCGCTAAAAGTTCTTCAGTTTGTTGCCGGACTCGCTCAGCAATTTTAGGAGGAACGTCCAGATAGTATTTTTTAATTGTTTTGGAGTAGTCATCCGTAGCCCGTTGCAGCAAGCTACGGTTGCGGTAGGGCACTTCAGAAATAACCGTGTAGGTGAGTCCCTCTGTTAAGCCTAAGGGCGATCGCAAACTGCCTTCAGGGTCTATCTCGACTTCTCGCGATGGGAAATAAAGTTGCTGGGGAGAGGCTAAAGCCGGAATGAGATTTGGCAGTTCCGATACTACGGTATAACTTTGAATCACCTCTTTGGCTTTACTGGCGGTAGAGAATATAGGGAGAAAAAACCGATAATTCCACTCTTGACGTCTTACCTTCAGTGTCCTTTCGTTGCGAGAAATTTCCCATCCCTGACCGATATAGCGGTCAAATCCTAGCACTCGCCAGAATCCGGGTGCTTGGGAACGTATCCGCATGACTACCTTAGGTTTGAGTTCTCCCCGCAGGTTTTGGTTAATCTTGCTACCGAACCCATAGTAGAAAGTTTCATCCATCTTACCGGGTCCCGTGCTGCGGTCTTGTCCATTGCCGCCAGCGCCACTGCCCTGATTGCCCTCGCGAACATACCCAGGATTAACAATGCCACCACGATTAGTTTCATTGAAATTCCTGTTGGTCAAATTAGCAGGTGTACTGACCGGAAATGTCTGTAGCTGATAGCCTGGAAATCGAGGCATTAAGGCAAAGATTGTCAGTCCAAACCCTAAAATTACCAAGAGAAATAGGCTTAGACGTTTGGGTGAAAGCGGTGAGGAGCTAAAGGTGAGGACTGAAGAATTTTGACGCTTTGGCTTGGGAGATATACCCAGACGTGACTGGTAGTCAAGGATCAGAACAGGAAGAGCGATCGCTAAAAACACGAGCAATACTGGACCAAAGGCTAAAGTCTGACTAAGGGTTCCAGCGATACCCAATAAAATCAGCCCAATCACCATCGAATAGCCCAAATCCTTGCGGCGGGGCAGGTCAAAGCTGTGAAGGATTTGTAGCTGAATCAACAACTCAGCCAAAACCAGGCGTGTATCGTTGAGCTGACCCAACAGGTTGCCAAAAAACACTCCCATTGCCAGCAACATCCCGATCGCCAAAAAGAACTTAACGGTAACATTGCGATCGCGGCGGCGATACCAACTCCAGGTTGCTCCCACCATACTCAGTGGCACGGCCCAGAAGCTCATCTGAGTCTCTGCCGCAATATCTGTAGCGACAATCCCTACAATTACCAGCCCCTGCACCAGCACCCGCAGCAAAATTGAGTTTTCTGCCTGAGGAATCGGCATCGCCTCAAGACGCTGCCACAGTTGACTGAAAACTGGTAGACGCCGTAACTGCCGAATTCCAGAGGAGTTAGACATAGCAATTGGTCATTGGTCATTGGCCAGTGGTCATTGGTCACTAGAAGAGCCTACCAAGGACTAAAGACTAATGACTAATGACTACATGCCAGGATTTCAATATGCTAGCCCAAAAGGTTTTTAACTTACATTGCCGGACAAATCGCGAAAATTAAAGGTGTCTGTTCTGAATCATGGAACCGTATCTCTAGAGGATAGGTTTGGTTCGGTTGTAAATCAAAGGATTCGACACTCAAGTACCCTGGATAGGTGCGCTGTGAGCTTGCCGATGCTTGAGGGGTTCGCAGAGTCAAACTCCCACCACGAGGCAAGCGACCAATCACACGCAGCGTAGGAACGCCTTCTTGTACCTGATAGTCTGCCTGTACAGTCACCACACCCACTGAGGTGTGCCACTGTCGCGTCACGGGTGTCTGAGTTGACGAAATTGGAACAGTTAGAGCGCTAATAATCTCTTTGGCTGCCAACAGCGCCAGCGTCATCTTTTGCTCAGTGGTAGCTGCTTCGTAAGCCGGACATGGCAGTTGTTCGGAACGGAGTCCTCCCAGTAGCACTCTATCCGTCCATCGATTGAGCGGCTGAAATTGATCAGGAAATAATTTTTCCACCGCATTGACCATTTTTGCCCCGATCTGACGCCGGGAATAAGCCGCTTCAGTGCAGGCGTCTAGCAGTTGGGCCAAAACATTTTCTGGAATAGAGACAGGCAGGCTAAGGTTAGACAGCTGTGGCATCCATAGGCGAACGGGGGGAACCCAACTATCTGCTCCAGCGTCAGGAGCATCGGGTTCATAATCAGAAATTTTCGTCTCCCAAGGGAAAAGAGGAGGGTTACGTTCGATCTCAACTTGTAGCCGGCGCTTTAATAGTGCCTGGAAGCGGTTTTCCACGGTCGATATGTCTCCCAAGTTGTAAGGGCGGGTTGCACCGCCCGATGTACTTTCTTCACGAGCAGGAATATCTTCCAAACTTGCCCGTGTGCGGTCTTGAGCCGCTGTGCCAGTGTTAGAGGTAGAGGATGCAATGTTCAATTCTTCTGAAGTAGGTAAGTCTAACTGATCCAATTCAAAATCCGCTGCTATCGCTTCGTCTGTAGGGACAGAACTTTGTACCTGTCCGTCTGTTGATAGTGAAGCAGCGGGAGTGGACTCTTCTAATAGCCAAGCGATTAAGCGGCTATATAGGAGCTCCAAGTTATTTTCCATACCACTATTCATCTGGAGATGCACCTGATCCGGATACTGAACTATTGCGAATATCCCAAGCAATTTCAAGCAATTTAAACCATCGCTTCTCTACCTGGGTCACTGTAGTACTCATGGCTTGAGCAATTTCCGAATTTGAGCGCCCTTGTTGCTTGAGTTCAAGTAATTCTCTCTGCTGAGAGTTAATCTTTTCTTGAAACCGCTGCCACTCCAAGGGCGTTAGACCTAGATTCCGATCCAAATCTGCCTCTAGCCACTGATGAACCAGTTCCCAGCGGTGAGACAGGGCAAACCGAATTAAATGATACTTAAAGCGTTGCTGTAAATAATCTCTCTGACGAGGAGTCAGCTTCAAAATCTCTTCAATTTCGCTAGCTGGGAGGTCTTGCAGGCGTAAAATAAAGTAGTCTGCACAATCCTGTTGCTGGCGTTCTTCCAGATAAGTGAGTAATTCCTCGATTACCGTATCCCGAAGGTTAGCTTCTAGGGGTTCCGGTTCAGAGGCTACCATCATCTCCCGCACTTGCTGGATTGCGGCATCGTTCCAGTTAGAGTCTGACTCTTGTGCTGCCCCTTCCGCAGCTGTGTCCATATCTACAGACGTTTCTGGAGGCTGCTGCTGGGAAAAAGTTTGAGCACGCAGGATAATCAGCTGTTGAGACCGACGACCGGGTAAGGGTATGCGTCGCTTACCGTAACGCTCGGTAAAGGCCATGTATTCTGCCAGTTCTAGGAGAGCACGGGGGCGATAAACCCCATCCATTGAGTTTTCTCGTCGAAAGGCACCCAGGGCTTCTACATAGAATCCTTGTAGGAAATCTTCGATTAAGGTCAGCCGCGCCTGGTAGCTTCCTGGGGTCTGAGGCGGTGTGATGTAGCGGTAGACGATCGCACTTAGGGTACTCTGTAGTTCTACCCGTCCCCGCTGTGATCCCAGTTTGTAATAACTTAAGACTTGCTTGAGGCGATGGTGCGCTAGTGTCTGCGCCCAGCTCTCGATATCCCCAGACGTTTGAATCCGATTGCTTTCCTTGCAGATCCGATTGACTTCATCTGCTAAACGCGCTGCTACAGCACGACAATTCTGCTCTGTGGCACTCGTAGACTGCCGGAATTCGTTATACAGCAGTTGAAATATTGCCTCCACGCCGTGGCAGACTTCCCTCATGATTTTCATTGTTTAACAAAGACCCTAACATAAACGAGCTCTTAACCGATTTGATCTAGGTTTAGACTCATACGTAGCAGCACAGTCGCCCTTCAACTTGAGTCCCTATGGATTTAGAACAACAAATTCAAGTTCTGATTGATCAGGCTCCGCAAGACGGCACGATGCCTAAAGTTATTGAGGCTCTAGCACCCGTACTTAAACTCCTTGCCAGTCAGCTACGACATGTGGAATACTATATTCTCCAAACCCTTGACCAAGGTTGGGTGGTGACGACCCTGAGTAATCGAGCTCAACCTGAGGTCGAGAAAAATGTCATTTATGCTTTTCCTACACTCAAAGACGCTGGTGATTTTCAGTCGGTTTGGGACCCTCAAATCATTGCTACGGCAGTACCAGTTACTCACCTTTTATTCCAGATGTTGGCGCTCGACACCATAGATAGCACAGTTTTCTTTGATACACCCGGTAATTTAGCAGCTGGTACAGAAGTGCGTCGAGAGGATTTGCAACATTTAATTCAAACACAGCTGCAACAAATGCAGTCAGTACCTAGGTCATATCCTAGCAACCTTCCTCCAGATATCGCTTAAGCTCGTTCTCAAGCGTGATGGCTTAAGTTGAGCAATTGAGGTAGAAGCAATACCTGGATCTCTTCTCACGGCTATACGTTTTCGCTAATGTAAATTTTTGATGAACTTTATAGGAAGGTTTTCAGGAGGTTTTAAATTAACGGATTGTGAGTTAATTAAAGCTGAAACATCCTTTGTAGAGATAACGAACGCAAGCCCATAACACAAGAGCTGCGCTAACGCAACTCTTAGTGATGTAAAGAAACACTAGTAAATACGACTCAGGTTGTAGTCAGCTAGGTTAATTAGGGCTTTAGACGACTCTGAAGGCTTTAATTGCGCCAAGCTTTCTACAGCTAGCTGAGCGTGGTGGGCTGCAAGTGCGCGTGAACGCTCGATGCCTTTACTTTCGTGAATAAGGGCGATCGCTTGCTCCAGATCCTCAGGTTGGGCAAATTCTCGCTCAATTAGCACTTCTAGGTAAGATTTTTCTTCTAGAGCGTATAAAACGGGTGCGGTAAGATTGCCACTAACTAAATCAGACGCGGCTGGTTTACCCAAAGTTTCTGAGGAGGCTGTGAAGTCTAAAATGTCATCCACGATCTGGAAAGCTAAGCCAATATGGCGTCCGTAGCTATACAGGTTTGCGGCAACATCTTGGGTGACACCACTCAATAAACCAGCTGCCTTGGAGCTATTGGCAATTAGCGAAGCCGTTTTGTAGTAGGTCTTCTCTAAGTAAGCTTCAATGGTAAGGGTGGTATCAAATCGATTCAGCCCTTGCTGGATTTCTCCTTCTGCCATGTCCTTAATCACTTCTGAGAGCAGCTTAACTACCTCTAGGTTGTCGAGATTAGCTAAGTACCAAGCAGACTGACCAAACAAGAAATCCCCAGCTAGTACAGCCACGCGGTTGCCAAATCGGCTGTGAACAGTGGGAACCCCACGACGGACTTCTGACTCATCTACTACATCGTCATGGACTAGGCTGGAGGTGTGAATCATCTCTGTAATCTCTGCCAGACGTCGATGACGCGGAGTAATATCCTGATTAAGCATCGTCGCCCGCGAAATCAAAAGAACTATTGCCGGTCTTATCCGTTTTCCCCCAGCCCCGAACAGGTGTTCAGCTGCGGCATAAAGTATCGGGTGACGAGCACCGACAAGTTTCTTTAAGTTCTCGGCGAGTACACACAGGTCTGCTTCGACAGGGGCAAAGAGGGAGGTAACTGAGGTCATGGATTAGCCGACTCAGAAGTTAGTTACGAAAGTTTACATATTCTTTCCTTAATTCTAAGCTAAGCGTCCCCTAGAGGGAAGGTTTGTTTGACGAACAGCAGCATTAGAGAGGAGTAGAAGAAATTGTATCGAGTTATTAAGTCTGTGAAAAAATTGGTGGAGTTCCCCAAGCGTCTTATGTTAATCTAAATATTAAGGGTTTCAAAAAATTAATAGATTTATTGATACCGAAAGTGGTAGGCGAGAATAATCTCTCTCCTCTTACGGAATAACTTATGTTTGGGTAGGCAGATAGAGCCTGATGTTTCTGGATAACGCCTCAGTGTTATTACTGAGTCCTGTCGTCCGTCAGATCTCATAAGGGACTTCCCGCTTATCTATCAAATTGAGCTGAGCCTAAACCTGGGCATCAGCTTGGTTTTACAGAAAAGCGATAGGGAAGCTAGAGGGAACAAAGCTCTGTCTCCCAGTCTTTCTCCATGACTACAGTATTCTATACCAGTTATTGGTGCAAGGGTGCTGTTAAAGAAAATCTATTGATATTTCCTATCTTTCTACATCCTGGCCTCCCTATGACTTACAGTGATATGCCTGTGATTATTCCCCTGCTGGCGACTGGTTATCTGTTAACAATCTATCTGCTGTTGATGCTAGCGCAGCGGACGCTTAAGAGTTCGGGCTATATGGCCAACTCGGTAACTGATGCTTACGCACCTTATATGTCAACAGAGCATGCCACTCAGACAGATGAGGTTGAGCGATGGTCGCTTCGCGTTAGCGGATCAACTTCCAAGGAGTTAGCAGCTGAACTTCGTTCCGCTAAGTTAACATCATCGCTACCCCAAAAGGTTAAACAAGTCACTAGTAAATTGACTTAACAGCTTACTCTACTGGTTCTAGCGATACCGACGGGTACGATGTTGTCGGTAAGTAAACTTTTTCAACGGCTGGGGTACAACCCAGCCATTTTACTGACAATTGGGCAAATTGCTGAGGACAACCACTGACACAGAAGCGGGTTGGTAGAGGCGATCGAGTATTTCTTAGGTTCATTAAATCTAGCTCTTGGGCAGCAGCAGCAACTACATGTTCTGCCGGATCCACAAGTTTAACCTGTGACGGAAGAATCTCCCGCACTACAGGTGATAGATGCGGATAATGGGTACAGCCATAAATCAAGGTATCGATTCGCTGCTTTAGCAAAGGAGCCAGGTACTGTCGCGCCACTTCAGCCGTGTAGGGTTCGTATACACGGTTTTGCTCGACTAAAGGTACAAACTCTGGGCAGCCAACTTGCCAGACGTGGGCTGTCGCTTCAACTTCTAGTATGGCACGTCGATAAGCATTACTAGCCGCCGTGGCTGGGGTGGCAATCACCCCAATGCGACGACCTTGTTGAACCGCAGCGCGAGCACCCGGTAGAATCAGCCCCAAAATTGGAACATTAAACTCACAACGCAAAGCTTCTAAGGCTAAAGCATCACTGGTGTTACAGGCCAAAACAACCATTTTGACGTCCTGTTGCACCATCCAGCTCAAAATTTCAAAGCAAAATTGTAAGATTTCATGACGCGGTCTTGTACCGTAAGGTAGCCGTGCTGTGTCAGCAAAGTAAAGAATCGATTCGTTCGGTAGTTGCCGATAAAGTTCTCTCAAAACGGTAAGACCACCAACACCGCTGTCGAAAATACCAATCCGCCTCCGCTGCGGTTCTTCCCTTGAGGTAAAGGTAGGTTTAAAACTTTCCTCGTTCGCGGATATCCCTGTATCGGTATAGGAGTCGGACGTATTTTGCTTCTGAGAGTCGCTGGAGTAAGAGGCGAAAAAGTTGGACACCGGTGTTTGCTTGTCTGTTGACGTTTAACTATTGCCCTGAAGATATTGGAGGATGCCTCGAGTAATCGCTTGTGCCATCTGGGTTCGGTAAGATGGGCTTGATAGTTTAGCAGCGTCTTCTCTGCCAGTAACAAAACCAACTTCGACTAAAACCGATGGCATAGAAGTCTTCCTGAGAACATAAAATCTTGCCGTTCGGATACCCCGATCATCGACATCCACACTCTGCAAAATACTACTATGGATTGAGCGGGCAAGACGCTGACCACTAGAGTAATAATACGTCTCTAATCCACTAATGTCAGGACGACTCAGACTTATAGAATTAGCATGAATACTGACAAATATGTTGGCATTCATTCGTTCTGCCATAGCAACTCGCGGTGCTAGGTCTAGGTCTGAGTCACCTGTTCGCGTAAGCACGGCTTGGATGCCCTGTTGCTCTAGTAGAGATGCTACCTGTTGAGAGATCGACATAACAATTTCCTTCTCTTGCAGCCCACCAAGGCCTATCGCACCTGGATCTGGGCCACCATGTCCCGGATCAACTATAACAACTACTCGCCCCCTGGGTACGCGGGGTAACGGGACAGACGGATTATTTGTCGGTGGGGGCACAACAGGCGATGTCCTCTCAGGAGGAGGCACAGGAATTGAAGCTGTAGGAGATGTTCCTAGTTTTGTCGGTTGCAGTTGCAGCGCCAAAAGCTGGTCATTCAGCTGATTGAGTTCTCCAATCTGAGCCCCCACACCCGGTTGTACCAGAATCACAACTGTGCGTGAATCTTGCTGCCGAAGCAGCACCCGTGAGATAGGACTGCTAGAGTCTAGCTGGGGTCCTTTGACTTGGTCAGCCAATCGGGCTCCAGAGATAGTAATTTGGTAGGCATTTGCTCTTGGATCCCAGGTGCTGGTGGCTCTCACTCGTTGGTCAGCCCTAATCAACAGCTGAGTTCCACCGCTTGAGAGTTCAACCGACTGAATTATAGCTAATTGACCTGCAACAGATGTTGGAACTGGTCGATTCGGTGTCCCCAACAAAGGAGGTAGCGGTTGATAGGATTGATTACCTGAGGAAGGAGGGTTGGGGGGAAGAGGTTTTCCTAATGGTGGTAGCGGTGCTCGTTCGGGTGTTGGTAGGTCCACTGACCACTGAGCTGCCGTCGCTCCTCGGAATTTTACCTGCTGGGGATCCAGTGTGTAGCCTGGAGCTAATTCAATTACAATCCGAGTTGTCCGTTCATCAAGTTGCCCTACTCGGATTTCCTGAAAACCACCTCTTAGCAGCTGATTTGCCGTTTTGCGATCCAGACTAGTCTCAGGCAAATCAATGACTATGCGTGCCGGATTGGCAAGCAGTTGTGCTTTGGGTTGGACTGAGCCGTTTGTGGTAAACATCAGTCGGTTCTGATTGTTATCAAAACGCCAGGATACGAGTTGACCCGCTTGTGCGGCAGCGGAAAACAGAAAAACACTCAAAAAGCTGGGAAGTAGCAGTAGCCAGCGAAATCTCACAATTATTGCTCCTGTTAAAAGCGCGGTTCTACATTGTTGAGTGTTTAATGATTGACAGGCTCAAGGGAGGGGCAAGCCTAAAAATGCAATCCACATTTTTATCGGCTTGTCAATACAAATCCCCAAGTTCCAATGGCGCTCTTGTTCCAACCCTGACTGAAGCTTTTCTGATCGCACCCAACAATGCATACCACTTAGTATTTGTCTGCTTAAGGCAGTCAACCCTCTGGGACGTAGACTGGCGAATTTAAGTTTCAGGAGAAACAGTATACACGGGTTTTCCAAAATCAAGAATACAGATAGAGTGCTCGCTAAAAGGCTGTAATCGATCAACTTCTCTTAAAAAAAAGAAGTATTCATGGATTTTTCTTTGGCTCTTGCACCGTTTCCACGTCCTTAGCTTCTGCCTGAGAATTAGCAGTTTGTTCCAGTGCAATCGCTCCTGTGCTGGCACCATCCAAAACAGGTAGTTCTGATGACGTAGTCTCCGACTCTGGTTCCTGAAACACAAACCGTAGCAAGGGGGGCGCAATAAACGTAGTCAAAATGACCATCATGATAATCGCTGCCTCAGTGGCTTCCGACAAGGCACCACTTGCCGAGCCGACACCAGCAAAGACCAACCCCACTTCACCCCTAGGAATCATCCCCACACCAATCGCCAGTCGATTGATTCCAGGTTGACCGAACACTGTCAAACCAGTAACTACCTTACCAATGATGGCGACCACGATCAGGAAAATCGCTAAAATCAAGCCTTCTCGATTACTAGGAACAGCTGGATTTAGAACACCCAAATCAGTTTTAGCACCAACACTGACAAAGAAAATCGGCACCAGGATATCGGCAACGGGAATCACCTGTTGTTCTAACTCCCGGCGCTTATCCGTCTCAGCTAGGACAAGACCCGCAGCAAAGGCTCCTAAAATTGCTTCTAATTGAATCGCCGCAGCGACGTAAGACAGGATAAAAGCAAAAATCAGTGCTGTCAGTAATACCTGACCGCGAGTCTTCATTTCATTGACTAAGGCAACAAAGTAGGGTCCCAGGAAGCGACCCAGCAAAATTGCTCCGACGAGGAAAACACCGGCACTAATAATCAGATAGACGACATTACTGATGGCGATTTCACCCGTCTTTGCCAGACTGGCGACAACTGCTAAGACGATGATACCCAGAACGTCATCAAGAACCGCTGCACCAATGATAATTTGACCTTCTTTGGAACTAAGACGACCTATTTCTGCTAAGACCTTGGCAGTGATACCAATACTGGTGGCTGTCAAGGCAGCACCGGCAAAAATTGCGGGTATAGGGGAAACGTTAAATAAGTAAATTAAACCGACCGTGCCAGTGGCAAAAGGGACAACTACCCCAACAACTGCCACAACAGCAGCTTGGGGACCAACACGGATCAGTTCTTGGAGGTCGGACTCTAGTCCAATTTCAAATAAGAGAATCACGACGCCTAGTTCTGCCAAGACAGAAATGACTTCACTTTGGGCTTGAAACACGGATGCCGCTGATTCAATACTCAGACCAGCTGTGGTCTGGAGAAAACTCATAATCACAGAGTTTGTGACTTCT
>DATNPH010000161.1:0-40984 GCA_036703315.1 Coleofasciculaceae cyanobacterium | reverse complement strand
AGTCAGTTCCCTGGTGAAGGAGGGCAAGTTTAATCTCGGCATACGACCTTACCATAAAAGACGGTAGTCATAGCAATCTACCACCAACTGACCCAAATCAGCAGCAACATTCCCCCGTAACTAGTCTAAGGGTTACGGGGGAGTAAAGGTGTATAAAAAACACGGGTTTACGGTTCTTTGGGTTTAGAGGAATCAGCGGACTTTTCACCTGGACGCGGCTTTCGACGCAAAGGAACTGAGTCAATTAAGGTTTCTTCTAGTTCCATGCGCTGTTCCATCTGACGCAAGAAGTAACCAGTCATCATTGCTGAAGCTAGCAATCCTGCGAGATTTTCCCGGTCAGTTGTGATTTGCACGTTGAAGTTTTCTGAAGGGAGCATACCTACCAACCCCTGGACGTTCTGAGAGATAATTTGCTGAATCTCAGGACTAGCAGATTTGGCAACCCGCGATAAAACATCAGGGGATTGGTGCTGAAGATAGTTCAGCAGTTGGTTAGGTTGGTCGTCTTCAGGTTGGGAACCGAGAAAGTCAAGGTTAAATACCATCAGAAATCTCAGGTTTGACTTACTTAGTCTCTACTGTAAACGATTGAGATGGCCGCCGACCTCTATTTGGGTTGATAACTTATAGTTCTTTAGGAAGAAATTTTTGAGAGAATCTTCTTGTGAAGAAACGATGAACTCAATATCAAGATTTAGACGGCGGTTTTGACGGGGTTAGCAGTTGGTCAAGTTCAAAGTGTTGATGAAATTTGTCAGTGATGTGTAACCAGTAAGATCGACCATCGGTTTGTTTGCGTCTTTGGATAAATCCTAAACTAACTAGTTCCTGGATATGTTGATAGGCACCACTGCCACGCAGGTTGATCAGGTCAGATTGAGCAATGGGATTTTTGAGAGCGATCGCCGCTAGAGTTCTCAAAGCACCTGTACCCAACTCAGCCGGAACTAAGTCTAGCATTAAGTCTTGAAAGGATGATCGTAACTGTAAGCTATAGCCAGCAGGCGTTTCGACAACTTCTAGAGCACTATCCCGGTGAGCATAGTCTGCCATGAGTTCAATGAGGGCGTCTTCAGCATCGTCGCGATCGCATCCTGCACAGTCAGCAATTTCCGTGATTGACACGGGCTGTCCTTTCAAGTAGAGAATTGCTTCTATTCGAGGGGCTAAACGAGGCATTGGCGATTGAGAATTGGGAATGGGAGGTTACCAGTAGGTAGTATCTATTTACTACTACTACTACTACTACAATGTTTGATATTTAGTCTTTCCCCACTCCCTACTCACTACTCACCACGCCCCATTTCCTCAATCCAGTTGGCGTCCGGTCAGTTCGACAAAGATATCTTCCAGGTTAGAGGGACGAACCATCACACCCGTTTTATCCGGTAAGCTTTCAAGGTAAGCGTTGGCTTGGGCTAAGTCAGGGAAGAACTTGTACTCAAAGCGATCGCCCACTTGTTTCATCACCAGTCCTTCGCCATGCTGCTGACGCAGTTGTTGAAGTGTGCCGAGTTGAATCAGTTGTCCGGCGTCCATGATGCCGATGCGATCGCACAAAAACTCCACTTCATCCATATAGTGGGTTGTCAGCAACATCGTCATCCCCTGCCGATTTAAATCACGAATAATTTCCCAGAGACGGCGGCGGGTTTGCGGATCAAGTCCTACTGTTGGTTCATCCAAAAACAAAACCTTCGGTTCATGCAATAGTGCCCTAGCGATTTGTAGGCGGCGCTTCATGCCGCCAGAGAGGGTTTTGACTAAAGCATCACGTCTATCTGCCAGTTCTACATACTCCAACCACTGATTAATCAGCTTCTGACGCTTGGATTTAGGGATGTGATGCAAGCGCCCGTGCAGTTCCATGTTTTCCCAGACACTCAGGTCGGTATCTACACTAACTTGTTGTAATACAACACCAATGTTTTCCTTTACCTGTTGTCTGTTGTGTACAACATCGTAACCAGCCACCTCAATTTGACCTGAACTCGGTCGAGTCAAGGTAGTCAGCATCCGAATCGTGGTAGATTTACCGGCACCGTTGGGACCTAGTAGACCAAACATCTCTCCAGATTCAATAGTGAAGGAGAGGTCGTTGACAACTGGAGCTTTGTCGTAAATCTTATGGACGTTTTGCAGGGAAACAGCAGCGGGCATATATGCCTGAATAAAATGAGTAAGCTTTACAAATCATAATATCTTGCACGACGGGGACTGTGCTTGGAAAGCACAGGCTAATTATTCAAACCTCCTAAAATCCTGTCGAGGCGTAGTGTAGGGTAGGAGCGGGTTTAGGAGCAAGCCTGGTGTATCTTACCCATAAATCTCACTACGAAATCGGTTTCCCTTTGTCATCTCCACAAGGGTAAGTTTTGATTATTCAGTATTATTTTGTTACAAAAACCGTTTGGCTAAACCTGCCCTTAACTCTTGATTTCAGGACAATGCCAGCATTAGCCAGCTTTTAATAGTTTTATGTATTGTGAGGTTTTTTAATAAATTTATTAATATTATGGTATTGGTATGTATTTTTTGTTAATTTGTTAAAAATTTTGCACTAGAATGCCAATTTTTCTTAAGAAAAGTTGATGTCGAATTTTCACCCAAGACACCAAGAGAAGCCTAGAACACAGACACAATCCGACATTGAAAACACTAACTCCAAGGGGGGACTCAAAAAACAGCTAGAACCTATTTCTGCCGATCTGAACAGGTTCAGAACCTTAATGGTGACTCTTGACCAACAAGGACAAATAGTTGCTTTTAACAAAGCTTGCGAACAAATAACCGATTACTCATTCTCTGAAGTCAGAGGCAGGCATATCTGGGATTTGCTCTTGATTCCAGAAGAAGTAGAGCCATTTAAAGCTGTCTTCTCTCATCTCAAAGCTGGCAGTTTTTCGGAGTATAAATATGAAAGCTGCTGGGTAACGAAAAACGGTACTCGTCGCCGGATTGTATGGTCAAACACCACTCTCCTTAACAAGGAGGGTGCGGTTGAATATATTATCGGCACCGGTATTGACATCACTGAGGGCAAGCTTTTGGCGAAAGACTTAAACCAGCAGGAGCAACGAACACAACTGCTGGCTAAAATCACACTCAAGATTCGCCAGTCTTTACAGTTGGAGGAAATACTCCAAACTACTGTTACGGAAGTGCGAAATCTGCTTCAGGCGGATCGAGTATTGATCTATCGCCTTTGGTCAGATGGCACGGGTAGTGCGGTGACGGAGGCAGTTGTTCCTGGCTTTCCTGCGGTTCTCGGACAGACATTTGAACGAGAAGTCTTTCCCCAAGAGTACTATCAGCCGTATCTCTCAGGACGGATTCGGGCAATTGAGGACACAACAGAAGCGGACATTTCTCCTTGCTTGGTTGAATTTCTGCAACAGTTTGGGGTGAAGGCAAAATTAGTCGTACCCATTCTCCTCAAGGAAGAACTGTGGGGCTTGTTGGTTGCCCATCAGTGTGGCAGTTCACGGCAGTGGTCGAATTTTGAAATTGAACTTCTGCAACAACTGGCTGACCAAGTTAGCATTGCTCTAGTCCAAGCGCAATATAAGGAACATTTAGAAGAATTAGTAGCAGAGCGTACTGCTAAACTCACAACTACCTTAGAACAACTTCAGCAGGAAATAACTGAGCGCAAACGCACTGAAGAGGCGTTACGGGAATCAGAAGAAAGGTGGCGTTCCTTGGTGGAGAATGCCCCTGACGTTATTTTTACCTGCGATCGCGATGGCAAAATCTTATTTATTAATCGCACGGTACCAGGCTTTACTGTAGAGCAGGTGCTCGGAACAAGTGTCTATGACTACATACCCCCCACGCATCACGACCTATTAAGGCAATCCTTGGAACGAGTTTTCCAATCTGGGGAGGCAGCCTACTATGAGACGGCTGGGACTGGAGCTAACGGCAGCACGTCCTGGTACGCCAGCCGTGTTGGAGCAATCCAACACGATGAGCAGGTTGTGGCGGTAATGGTCATTTCCACAGACATTACGGAACGCAAGCAGGCAGAAGAGGTGCAGCGACAGTGGGTGATTCGAGACCAGGCAATTAATCAGGTTGTTCAGGCAATTCGTAACTCTCTAGATTTAGAGACTATTTTTTCGACAGCTGTTGAGGAAATTGGCAAACTTCTGCAAGTTGATCGGGCTGTAATCGTTCAATATTTACCTGAGCGGGAGCTTTGGTTGAATGTGGCAGATTATCGTAGCTCGCCAGATTTACCTGTGGCTCTAGGCTTAGAAATTCCTGATCAAGGTAATCTGATTGCCGCTCGACTGAAGCGCTCAGAAGTTATCTTAATTGACGATGTTAGCAATTATGAGGATGAAATTAATCGAAACTTTGCTCAGACGTTTCCTGGAGCTTGGTTGTTAGTACCATTGCACCTTGGTACCTCCGTCTGGGGCAGTCTCAGTTTATTAGTCGAAAATCGTCCGTACCCTTGGCAAGACTCTGAGCTGGAACTCAGCCTTGCTGTTGCGGAGCAGTTGGCTATTGCTATTCAACAAGCCCAACTCTTGCATCAAAGTCGTACCGCTACAGTCACGGCTCAAGAGCAAGCAACTAAGCTGGAAAACGAAATAGCTGAACGTAAGCGGACAGAAGCAACCCTTCGCGCCCTGTATAAGGTAAGTTCAGCCCGAAAACTCAATTTTGATCAACGCCTGCAAGGACTGTTGGCACTGGGACGCCGCCAGTTTGGTATGGAGATGGGGGCTTTAGGTCGGGTGGAAAACGAGTTGTATGAAGTGATTGCTGCTCAACTTGTGCCCAAGTCCAACTTCCCGCTTGCCAAAGGAGATAGTTGGGATTTAAACCAGACTTATTGCTGTGTGACGCTGGCGGCGAAAGAACCGATTGCGTTTGAATCGGCTGGCACATCTCAGTGGTGTCAGCTCTCGGCTTACGCCTCTAGCCGACTAGAAGCTTATATTGGTATGCCAGTGGTTGTTGCTGGAAAAGTTTACGGCACCTTGAGCTTTTTCAGCCTAAAGGCACGTCGGCACCGATTCACAGTAGGGGACAAAGAGCTGTTGAAGCTGATGGTGCAGTGGGTAGGAGCTTTCCTTGAGCAGCAGCAGGCGGGGGAGGAGCTACGGCAATCAGAAGCAAGATTTCGAGAAATAGCCCAGAAGGAGGCACTACTCAACCAACTGGCTAGTCAGATTCGTGGCTCTCTCGACCTCAATACCATTTTGGAAACAGCTGTCCATGAGATCCGCCAACTGTTACAGATTGATCGGTGCTTTTTCCTTTGGTACCGCCCTGAGGTAACTGAACCCGTTTGGGAGGTTGTTCAGGAAGCTAGGATGGGCAATTTTCCTAGTCTAATCGGTTACTGCTTTCCTGTTACGACATTTGGACCTTTGACAGCAAGGGTCTTTAACAAGGAAATTACTCGTGTGGATAATGCTAGGTGTTTGACTGATCCAGTAGAGCAACGGTTTTTCTTCAGTGTGGGCTACACAGCTCTGTTGGCACTACCAATTCATACAACATCGGGCGCGATTGGTGTGGTTAGCTGTGGTCACTCCACTGGTTCTCGTCCTTGGCGTGATTCTGAGGTGGAACTGCTACAAGCTGTTGCCGATCAAATCGCGATCGCGATCGACCAAGCCGAACTGTTGAATCAAAGTCGCACGGCAGCTATCACAGCTACTAAGCAAGCAACCCAGATTGAACAAGCTTTACGCGAACTCCAACAAGCTCAAGCCCAACTGGTTCAAAGTGAAAAAATGTCCTCTTTAGGGCAAATGGTGGCGGGTGTTGCTCACGAGATTAACAATCCGATGAGCTTCATCCACGGCAATCTCACTTACGTCAATGAATATACACAAGACTTGCTCAGATTAATTCAGCTTTATCAGGAATACTATCCTCAACCCGACGTTGAAATTCAAGCCGAAACCGAGGCGATCGAGCTTGATTTTATTAAGGAAGACCTGCCCAAAATTCTCTCATCAATGAAAATGGGAGCCGAGCGCATCTCTCAGATTGTCCTGAATTTGCGCAACTTTTCACGGCTGGATGAAGCCGATATGAAATGGGTGGACATTCATGAAGGTCTGGATAATACCTTGTTGATTCTTGCTCACCGTCTGAAAGCCAAACAACCCGCTGCTTTAGGCATCCAAATTATCAAGGACTACGGCGACCTGCCTGATGTGCAATGCTACCCTGGACAGCTCAACCAGGTGTTTATGAATATCCTGACTAATGCGATCGATGCTATAGAGTCAGATTACACAGAGCGCTCACCTGAAGATTTTAACAACCGTCCCGGTATCATTTGGATTTGCACAGAGGTTTTAGCTGATGGCAAGCAAGTAATTATTATGATTGGTGACAACGGGCCAGGGATGACACAGGAAGTACAGCAAAAGATTTTTGACCCGTTCTTTACGACGAAACCTGTTGGTCAGGGTACAGGTCTAGGAATGTCTATTAGCTACCAGATTGTAGTAGAAAAGCACGGTGGTCAATTGGAATGTATTTCAGCACCAAATCAGGGCTCAGTGCTCGTCATTTCCCTTCCAATTAGCCAGTCAGACCGTCATTCGTGGAGAGGAAATGGGGAGAGCGGGCAGACACTTTAGGTGCTGCCCCTAGAAGATTATTGCTTGCGATCGCACAGATCGAAGACAACTTTAAATTGGAGGTTGGGGATTCGCTGACGCAATAACACAAGATGTCCGTCGGCATCGGAGCGAGAACGGTAGCGAGCAATGATTAACCATTGCAAGCTGGGAAGTTGACGAGCAACTGCCCACGGCTTGAGCCATTGGTTTTTAGTCATAATTGAACTTGACTCCTTCTATTCGTTGGTTGGAGCCAGAGCCAGCCTGCGACTTTGGACGGTGACGGGCTGGCTTCTGACTGTGTTGCTATTGCAACAATGCTATTGTTACACGTTTCCTTGACAAAATCAAATAGTTGTGGTAATAAAATTTAAAACTTACATGTTACAGTAACCCTTTTACCCACCAGGGATTTAAATCCCTGGCTCATAGCGAAAGTCCTCTCAAGAGGACTAAATGCTCACTCTACAGGAGTTTCAGTCCATTTCAATGGACTTGATCTATGAGCCGTGGAATTAATTCCACGGCGGGTCAGTGGGCAAGTGCAAGATTTCTATAAGACAAACCCTGGCAATTAGTAATTCCTTGTAAGTGAGGGGAAAACCTACAAGATTGCCGATTCCTAATTCTCTACACTCTGGGCTAGGATGGCGGTCAACTCCAATATTTTCGAGTCATGGCTCAGAATTCCGACCTATTGAAACACCTCTACAACGCCTTTGACCCGTTTCGACCCTTACCCGCTGGTGACCCAAACTATGTAGATTGTCGGGAAGTGCGGGGGGATGGGGATATTCTGGAGGATTTGGGGATTCGACTTCAGCGTTCTAATCAGAAGACTTGCCAGTTGTATTCTGGTCATCGGGGTGCGGGGAAATCTACAGAACTGCTGAGGTTGAAGCAATCTCTGGAAGAGGAGAAGTTCTACGTTGTCTATTTTGCGGCTGATGAGGAAGATATTGAATCAGAGGATGCCCAATATACAGATATTCTCCTCGCCTGCACCCGCCATTTATTAGAAGACCTGCAAAAGAGTGCTGATACTGGCCCATTGCGGAATTGGCTGAAAAGTCGCTGGCAAGAGCTGAAGGATTTGGCGCTGAGTGAGATATCGTTTGAGAAGCTGAGTATAGAGGGGCAAATTGCCCAGTTTGCCAAGCTAACCGCAAGTTTAAGAGCCGAACCGACGCTGCGCCACAAGATTCGGGAGAAAGTGAATCCTCATACGGTTACGCTGATTGCCGTTTTGAATGAGTTTCTAGCTGAGGCGAAACGGAAACTCCCTAATGGTTGCACTCAACTGGCGGTAATTGCGGATAACTTAGACCGGATTGCGCCGATTATTCAGGAAGGCGGAAAGACTAACTATGATGAGATTTTCGTTGACCGCAGCGAACAACTCAAAGCGTTAGATTGCCATTTGATTTACACTGTCCCCATCTCAATGCTCTACTCGACGCGAGGTACAGACCTGAGAGATATCTATAGCGATACGCATGTGTTGCCAATGGTGATGGTGCGGACTGAGACTGGCGAAGTTCACCAACCAGGACTCGACAAAATCAAAGAAGTGATTTGCAGACGAGTTAAACAAGTTGCGCCTCAACTGTCTTTCGATACAGAAGTCTTTGATAGTCAAGAAACTCTGGAACAACTCTGTTTGATGAGCGGGGGTCATGTGCGGAATCTGCTATTGTTGACGCAAGATGCGATCGGACGCACGGCAGACTTACCCATTTCTAAGAGAGCAGTGCAACGAGCGATTACTCAAGCACGGGATACTTATCGCCGCACGGTGAATCATGACCAATGGGGTTTGTTGGCTGAAGTCTCGCGCACTAAGCGGGTTATCAATGATGATAAGTATCGGAGTTTGTTGTTTAATCGTTGTCTTTTAGAATATCGTTACCTGGATGATGAGGGTGAGGTGCAGCGTTGGTGTGATGTTCACCCACTGATTAGAGGGATTCAGGAATTTAAGGAAACTGTGGCTCAAACTTAGCCATGATATTGAGTTGTTGCGCTTAAAATAGGATACCTTCTCCACCCTCACCCGCCAGGAACTCAAGTTCCTGGCTCATAGATCAAGTCCTCTGAAGAGGACTAAAAGCTCATTATCCAAGGATTTCAGTCCTCTTTAGAGGACTTTCGCTGTTAGCCAGGGAATTAATTCCCTGGCGGGTATGGCGGGTAAGGGGGCAATTGTGAGTTCTAACCGGAGTTGATATGACTTCAAACTCAAGCGAGTGGGACGAGGATATACCCGCCGATCCAGAAGAAGACTATCAAACGTTTATCCGCACGCTTGAGCGGACAGATGGATTTCGCTTGCTATTCGTCCAATCTACGCCTGCGGAAGGCAAACAGTTGATTGCCAGGGCTAAAGACGATTTGCCTGAGAAAACTATTGAAGTTTTGTGCCTCGATAAGCCAATTGAGAATTTATACCAGATTGTTGAGCAGCTACCGAACCGAGAGCAAGTCAATATTTTATTTATCCAGGGTCTAGAACATTCTTTCTACGAATACGAACAAGTTAACTTTGGTGACACTAAGGAGCGTGACTTCTACAGTTGGAAAGGTGTACCGCGAATTCTCAATCACTTGAACCAACATCGAGAGCGGTTTAGAGACACCTTTAAAATTTGCTTTGTTTTTCTCTTACGTCCATTCTCACTGAAGTATTTCATCCATCGCGCCCCTGATTTCTTTGACTGGCGCTCTAGCGTGTTTGAATTTCCCACAACACCAGAAATTCTAGAGCAAGAATCTTCTCGTATCCTTCTAGAAGGAAACTATGAGGAATACCTCACGCTAACTCCCGAAGAACGGATTAAAAAAGTTCTGGACATTCAAGAACTACTCGAAGACAACTATCAGACTCCCAGCTATAGAGCTAGCTTGCTATTTGAACTAGGAAATTTACTGGTTGCTGCAAAAGAATATGAAGCTGCGATATCCTCCTACGACCAAGCCTTAACAATTAAACCTGACTACCACCAAGCCTGGTACAACCGGGGCTATGCGCTGTTTAATTTAGGACGGCTAGAAGAAGCGATATCCTCCTACGACCAAGCCTTAAAAATTAAACCTGACGACCACGAAGCCCGGTACAACCGGGGCATTGCGCTGAGGAATTTAGGACGAATAGAAGAAGCGATATCCTCCTACGACCAAGCCTTAAAAATTAAACCTGACAAACACGAAGCCTGGTACAACCGGGGCAATGCGCTGGTAAATTTAGGACGAATAGAAGAAGCGATATCCTCCTACGACCAAGCCTTAAAAATTAAACCTGACGACCACAAAGCCTGGTACAAACGGGGCAATGCGCTGTTTAATTTAGGACGGCTAGAAGAAGCGGTATTCTCTTACGACCAAGCCTTGAAATTTAAACCTGACTATCACAAAGCCTGGAACAAGCGGGGCAATGCGCTGTTTAATTTAGGACGATTAGAAGAGGCGATCGCCTCCTGCAACGAAGTCTTAAAATTTAAACCTAACTACCACCAAGCATGGTATAACAAAGCTTGTTGTTATGCTTTACAAGGGAATGTTGAGCAGGCAATTGAGAACTTGCAACAGGCAATTAATCTAAGTCCTGATGAATGTAGAGAGATGGCAAAAACTGACTCAGATTTTGACAGCATTCGAGAAGATGAGCGATTTCAAGCGTTGGTTTAAAAGCCGCTACCGAGTAAAGCGATCGCTCTGTCAACTTTAATAGCTGTAAAGAACTTCCCATTGAAGAACTCAATTTGCTAAAACCGTTGCTAGGAATAGACGAACCGTAAGCAACGAGTGAGGGAGTAGCGTAATGGCTGAAGACAAGACCTATTTAGAGCTTTCACAAACAGATGGCAGCTCCCATAAATTCTATGAAGTCACCATCAATGATACGCAAGTAACCATTCGCTACGGTCGCATCGGTGACTCAGGACAAACTCAGACCAAAACCCACCCCACGCCTGAGAAAGCTAAAGCAGACGCTACCAAGAAGATTAACGAAAAGCTGAAAAAAGGTTACGAACAAGCCGTCATGGGCGTGCGCCAGAAGCGCCCCGTAACACACCGCCAAGTCACCAGTACCGCCTCGACTGCCAAACAAGCCCCAATCCTCTGGAAATTTGCCTCTGGTTCATCCGCCTTTGGCATCTTCATTGACGCCCAACGGTGCTGGGTTGGCAACCAAGTCGGTAAAATCTTTGCTCTCGACCATAATGGTCAAGTTCTCAATCAGTTCAAACTCCCCGATGGCGTCAAATGTCTGGTTGCCGATGATGTCTGGATTTACGCTGGGTGCGATGATGGTAACGTTTACGACCTCACTGGCAAGTTACCACGACTCGCCTACACCATTGATGAGAATGTCGATATCTTTTGGCTAGATATCAAAGATGGTGTTTTAGGAGTGTCTGACGCTAATGGTGGTGTGACGACTATCGACCATGATGATGAATCCCAGTGGACTCGTCTGAGTCAAGGTCAAAGTGGCTGGATGGTACGTTGCGACGAGGCGGGTGTCTATCACGGTCATAGCGCTGGTGTGACGATGTATGATGCCAAAGAAGGTCGGATGCTCTGGCACCAAAAGACTAAGGGCGGTGTGCTATTCGGCTGGCAGGAAGCCTCGGCTGTCTATGCAGGCACTAGCGACAGAAAGGTTTATTGCTTTAGCAAAACGGGAGAGGCAGGTGCAGTCTATTCGTGTGATGCCTCAGTTTACTCGTGTGCCACGGCTCTTAATGGCAAATATGTCTTCGCGGGTGATGATAGTTCCTCGATTTATTGCTTTAATCAAGCCGGAGAACGTCTGTGGAAGCTTGGCACTGGCTGCGGTTCGGCTTTGTCGATGCAGTTCTGGGACAATCGTATCTATATTGTGACGACTGATGGCTCTCTAGCCTGTATCGATGCTAGCGAAGCCGCCATCAACGCCGCCCAATCGGGTACAGTTCCCCAAGCAACTATTATTAAAGCACCGAAAGGAGAAGGAGCCGCACCCTCCGCTACTGTTGAAACGACCTCAGACACTAGCCAAGGGGTGATTGTTGAGTGCTTCCGGGAGGGCGGTAAACTGAGAGTTCGCGTTGTCTCGCCGGGATACGACCCTAGCTGGAATGTACAGTTTCCCAAAGATATTCGCACAGAAGGCGATCGCTATCTTGTCCAAGAAGTGCGCCAGTCTGCAAGAGGCGGCTTCTACCGCGCCTATGGAGATATTAAAAAAATAGTCTAGCTGTCAAAACCGTCTAGAAATCTCAGGACTTATATCAATTTCATTTAACACTGCTACAAATACACCCCCCTAACCCCCAAGAATAAAAAAGTTCTTCCTTATATTCCCCCCTTGATAAGGGGGGTTAGGGGGGTCAAGGGGGGAACAATAAAATTATTTGTCGCGAGCATTGTCAGCATCCCTGAGCAAGAGGAAATTAGCTCCCTCCCCTTGCTAAGGGGAGGGCTGGGGTGGGGTAACAGGAACTTGTTGGAAGATCGGAGTATTCAGTTATCGTTCATCGATTCAATCCCTTCGGGCAAAGTCTTGAAGGGAACTTTGTCTGCAATGAATTGCTTTACCCACTCATAAGCATCTGCCATCGTTTCAAAGCGATCGCTAGATTTATAATGCTTACCGTCTGGTGTCCACAGCTCTAGATAGTAATCTGAGCCAGTCCAGGTATAGTCATAGCTCCAGCCCTTTTGATTAAAGCCTGGTTTCGGCATTGCTTCTATGGGTCGGTCTTTCGGCATAGGATAGACAGCTTGTGCTGTTAACGTTGTACAAAAGCCTAAAACCAGGCAGATAATCAGTAATCTTCCTATAATTTTTGCCACTGTGATCAGGTATCTATGGCGTTGTTCAAACTATCCTCTAATAGAGCAGAAAACTCAGTAGTTCTGGTACAGTCTTCTCCTCTACAGCCAGTGTCTGGACAGACTAGAGACACCTTACAGCCATTAACAGTAACAAAATCATTGTCTCCTCTTACCAAAAGCCCTTCAACTTCAAAGGTGTCACTATTGAAGACTGGTGAACCGGAGTTGCCGCCATACGTATCTAAGTTAGCAACGAAAAATGCTTGAGGCTTGTTATTCCGAACCTCTGCATCAGTCGCATATTTCAAGGGCAAACCACACGGGTGTCCAATCACATGAACGGCTTGATTATCTGCTATCTTTCCAGCACTTCTGATAGTAGCAATGGGATGATTGGTTACAGGTCGATCTAGTTTAACCAGTGCCCAATCCGGGCCATTTCCAACTTGCTTGCGATCGATAATACTCACGCCACTATAAATATCATTATTATCTACGACTGTTTGGGCTGTCGTCGCATCTGTCATACGAAATCCAAAGACAAAGCGTACTTTCTCTATATCATTGGCTTTAACGCAATGTCCTGCCGTAGCGATAACATCCGAGGCAACTAAAACTCCTGAACAAAAGGCACTAATTGGCTGGTCTCGAAATGGTTCGTTCGCACACAGTTTGTAGGCTGTGCCAAAGTTGCGAGTTTTGATGGTTGACGTTCCATCTTCGTTGTCTACGATGCTGGTATCAAAAAACAAACCAACAACACACTCAGCTTCATTTTTTTGCTCATCACTTAACTCAAACCAGTCTTTTCGGTTATCCTGCCCATAGATTACCGTTTGTTGCTCTTTCAGAAATTTAGCGATCGCGGCAGAATCAAAACTTTGAAGGGCTTCGCTAGGCTCGCGACTGGCAATTGCTTCAGTTGCTTCAGTTTGAGCCTCTCGAATTTTCAGCTCCTGCAATAATTCCTCTACACTGTAGCTATTTAGCTTATTTATATCTGTCATTGTGGTTCTCAGAATCTTGATGTTTTATTGACGGTTTTACATTTCATTAGTATGGTGACAAAGTCTTAAATGTCTTAACAGTACCCGCGCAGGTACTTTCTTGCATTGATGTCACAGATGGTTACTGACAAAGCCGTGCAGCCTAGGACTTACACATTGTTTTTGCTGCCGAGCCAAAGTACCCTCTTGTGTGCAACACGAGCGTATCAAAAGTCACATCTTCAAGAGTAACTGTGGTTGTTGAGTCTTACTATTTCCTTTCCCAAAACCAGTGGTCTTTGAGTTTAAGTAAAGCAATGAGTGCCACAATCAGCGAAACAACGATAAGTTTGACAATCATCCAAAATCTAAAATCGGTTGACTTGCCTCAACTTACTGAGATAACTACTCCCGCACTTTCATTCGCTAACCTATCCACTGCACATAAAGCATAAGTTCCCGGAGCGAGAGTAGCAACTCTTGTCGTCCCAGGCAAAACTTGCTCAATCGTCCAGTTAGCAGCATTCTGTTTATATAATGTCCAGGAACGAATATCTTTATTATCAGCCACCTGCCAACTGAGCTTGCGGTCTTTCAGTTCTACTCCATTTGGAGGCGCTGGTGGTACCGTATCCTGCCACGGCATGATAGGCACCAGTGCGAGTTGGTCATAAACCGAGGACTTGAAGGTGTTATAGATGTCCTGACGATTTTCAGTGAAAGCGCTCATACTGAAGAAGATATTTCCCAGTGACAACTTACTAATCAGCTTCCGACTAATCTCAACTTGCTTGTTAATCTCCTCAAGCTTCCAACTTTTTCCGTCCAGCTGCCCTAGATTGTTTCCGGCATAAATGTGTCGCCTTTTGGAGTTAATATCTGTCCACCAATTCAGCAAGACGGGATAACTCTGTGCCGTTTGCTCAATCTTCCAGTAGAGTTGTGGCGCTAAATAATCAACCCAGCCTTCCTCTAGCCATTTCTTGGCGTCAGCATAAAGTAAGTCGTAGGCATCCAGTCCCTGAATCTGAGGCGGTTGTCCTGGGCGGTAAATTCCAAATGGACTAATGCCAAACTTGACGTAGGACTTTGTCGCCTTAATTCCTGCTGATAGACGCTGAACCATTTGATTGACATTATCCCGTCGCCAGTCGCCTAAGCTGAGTTTACCTCCCGCCGTCTTATAAGCTGAGTAGGTTCTGTCGTCAGGGAAAGACTTCCCTTCGATGGGATAGGGATAAAAATAGTCATCCAGGTGAATGCCATCCAGGTCATAGCGACGCACGACATCGATTATTACGTTGTAAGCTCTATCCTGAACGGCTTTTGCACCTGGATCCATCCATAGCTGATTTCCCCATTTGTAAACATATTCTGGATTGGTGATAGCCATGTGAGGACGCACAGGGGATATCTTTGTGGAAGTCCTAGCGCGATAGGGATTGAACCAAGCATGAAGTTCAATATTACGCTTGTGGCATTCGGCGATCGCAAACTCCAGAGGGTCATAAAATGGTTCTGGTGCCTTACCCTGAGTTCCTGTAAGCCAATAGCTCCAAGGCTCAAATTTTGATGCATACAAGGCATCTCCTTCTGGTCGTACCTGGAAGACGAGGGCATTAAAGTTCAGCGCTTGTATTCGATTGAGTATGCCAATTAGTTCAGCTTGTTGTTGTTCAACTGACAGTCCGGGTTTTGAAGGCCAATCACCGTTCCATACCGTTGCCACCCACACTCCACGAAACTCTCGACGATGATTTACGCTAACTATTGGTGGCATCGTTCCTGGTTTTGGGGGAACGACGATGTAGTCCGATTGAATTGGAGTAACTGCCTCCAGATACACCAACGCTTGATAGATAGACACCACAACATCGGCACGGGTTGCCGCTAAATTGGGGTTAAGGATTTTTAGATCAGGGTAGTTAACCACCAATCCAGCACGAGTAGCTACCGCTACCGCCTCTCTTGCATAACCAGGAATTTCAGCCGCATCTTGATAAAGTAGCGGGAGTGCTGTAACAAGGTCAGGTTTTACCTTCGAGGCAATCTCCAAGCCATTACCCAGAGACAGTAAAACTTGCGTCCTTGTGATTCTGTCGTCCGGACGGAAGCGATTATCCGGAAACCCACTAATGAACCCCGTTTCGTAAGCTTTTTGAATAAAAGGTGCTGCCCAGTGGGTAGAAGGGACATCAACAAACCCCGGATACTGCCGTTTCAACGGTCTCGAAAATGCTTTGCTAATGATGGCAGCAAACTCAGCACGGGTCATTGAATAGTTGGGGCGAAACGTCCGATTAGGGAACCCAGTGACAATGCTACGCTGGGCTAAAGCTTCAATGAATAAGCGTGCCCAATGATTTTGAATATCAGAGAAGGGAGTAGAGGCAGATACCATCGTCAATCACAGCTAGCTTGGCTAAGCCTAACCTTTTTCATTTAGCTAGTACATCACGGCTCAAATGAGCCTACCATCTGCAACAAGCTCAAAAGTCCAGAAATTAGTGGTTTTGACTTTTGACTTTCGCGTAGCAGTACTAGGATACCCAGGTTTTCAAGTTTAGATACTGTGTGATGTTATGCAGACTATCGTGCACAGTAGTTTGACGCTTACAAAACTCTCCTATAAGTAATTTTTAAATTTATCGTAAACCTTTCTTAATCAGAATACATTTTAAAGTAATTATATTCGTATTATTTACCTATTGTAAAAAACTATGAAACGACGTTATTTTATCAATTACTCTTTATTATTAATAGCAGGTTGTACAGCAGCAACCAGTAATCCTAATAGTGGCTCTTCTAAGGCTGATGCAGGACATTCTTTGGAAAAGCTCCGATTTACAGTGACAGATATTCAGGATCTGCAAGAGTTAAAGCGTAATTATGGTACATTTCAGACTGTACTAGAGCAGGTACTGGGGAAGACAATAGAGTTTATCCCCTTTGAAAGCTACATCGCCGCCGCCGCCGCCTTGCAGTCAGATCAGCTAGACTTAGCTCTTACGGGTCCTTCAGAATATGTGGTCATGAATGCAAGGACAAATACAGTTCCCATCATCGCTATCACACGACCCAACTACCATTCACTCATCTGTGTCTCTACAAACAGTACTATCGAATCAGTAAGACAGTTGAAAGGTAAAAAACTGGCGATGTGGAAAGTAGGCTCAACAAGTGGTCATGTTGGTGCTACAAAGCTTGTAATTGATGCTGGATTGAATCCTAACTCTGATCTCGAAATCATTATGTTGGGAAATCAGGGATTACCAGCGTTACAAAAAGGTGAGGTTGATGCCTGGGGAGGCTCTTCTGCTAGGTATACAGAATTTTTGAAGGATAAAGGCTTACCTGAGAGGGCATTGCCACTGATTGCTAAAGGACCATTGCTGCCAAACGATCTATTTGTTGCTAGTAGCAAACTTGATTCTGAGTTTGTTAAAGAGATTAGCGATCGCATGGTTAAAAATCAAGACAAACTGCTTCAAAGTCTCTTGAGTGTCAAGGAGGGTAAGTATCAAGGTTCTAAGCTAGTTCCCGCTAAGGATGCTGATTACAACCTGGTTCGGGAGGTTTATAAAGCTATTGGTCAGGGTCGTTTCGTTCCCTAGATTGCAAACTACTAATTCCTATAGTTCTGTCGCTCAGATAATTCTTAACTTTTGCTTAAATTTATCTTAAGTAAATCTTAAATATTTGCAAATTAACAATTAAATTTAAGTCCACCTATCTTAAAAGCTGTAAAAAATCGATGAAGATAATTTATGGACATTTCTAGATATGTTATCTTACGGTCTGATAACCTTGAGGAGATTTTGTAAATAGACGAATAATTATAGTCTACCGCTAATAAGTTTCACAAAGGTGATGTTTTTTTATGCTTTTTCAAAGGTCTAGAGTTCCTCCGAAGAATGGAGAACATCACCAGGATACAGAGCAGTCGGTTTTAGAGAGTCAAAGGAATACTCAAAAATTTTCCTCAAGCTGGATAAGATTCCTCATGCTTCGCTTGAGTATAGCTAAAAAGATTGGTTACGGCTACTCCTTGGCTATTGGAATAGCCGTTTTCGGAACAACTATTGGAATGGTCAGTGGAGACTATTATCAAAAACTGGCTTACAAGCAGCTAACCATTGCCAATAAACAGCAACATCTTCTCAGTGAATTGGAAAATACTGTTAGTGCCGTGCGATCGCATCCACAACGGCTTGTTACTGTAGTCGGAGATTCGATCTGGTTGGACTACGAAACGGCAAAGTTTTTTGGAGATGTTAAGCGGGTAAGAACACAGCTCTATGAACTGGAATCTTTTAGAAATAGCAACCTTAATAACTCAGCAATAAATACTATAGAGTTAAAGGGATTATTGAAGGATTATGAGATAGCAATAGAAGCCTACACAGAGCTAATTAAGGCTCTCTGGCAGCAAATCGATACTCCTAGGTTTAAACCAGAAGAGATTCAGGCAGCACAGCAACAACTATCGACCTTTGTTAGAGGAGAGTCAGCAACTAATCTAAGTGTTAAATTTGATCGCCTATCAGAAAATTTAAGCAGAGTGAAAAGGGCGGCTGAAACTCAACAAATGCAAGCCAATGACAGAGTTAAGCAAGCCGAGGTACTGAGGCTGCAAATTATTGTTGTGAGCATGTTGCTGTCAGTTGCGATCGCAGTGGCGCTAGCGATAATTACTTCTCGTGCGATCGCTCGTCCTCTTGAAGCGGTTACTCAAGTTGCCAGAGCAGTTATTCAGGAATCGAATTTTGATTTGCGTAGTCCAGTAACAACTGAGGATGAAGTCGGTTCATTAGCAACCTCTTTAAATCAGTTGGTACAGTGGGTAGGAGAGTACACTAGCGAACTAGAGCTAGCTCGTCAAACCTTGGAGCAACGGGTAGAAGAGCGAACTCAGGAACTTAAGGACGTGCTTCAAAATCTCCAGCAAACTCAAGCACAACTAATTCAAACCGAAAAAATGTCTAGTCTGGGACTGTTAGTGTCTGGTGTTGCTCATGAGATTAACAATCCGTTGAATTTTATTTCAGGAAACATTATACACGCCAAAGAATATACTTACATTTTGCTTGAATTACTAGATATTTACCAGCAACAGTACCCTAATCTAATGCCTGCAATTCAAGATAAAGTTGAGACTATTGATCTCGATTTTATCAAGTCAGACTTACCCAAACTTCTTTCTTCGATGGAAGTAGGTACTGAGCGCATTCAAAAAATAGTTTTTTCTTTGCGTAACTCCTCTCGTCTGGAAGAGGCGGAGAAGAAAGTGGTTAATATTCATGAAGGAATTGACAACACAATCTTGATTCTCAATCATCGGCTTAAGCAAGGCATTGAAGTGATAAAAAAGTATGGAGATTTGCCTCTAGTTCCCTGTCACCCCGCTCAGCTTAATCAGGTTTTTATGAATATCCTCTCTAATGCCATTGATGTACTAATATGTGAGGATAGTCTGCCTAACAAGCAAATTATAATTCAGACCGAAAAGGTAACTCATAACCAGATTTGTGTGAAAATTTGGAATAATGGTTTTGGAATTCCAGCAGAGATTAGAGACAAGCTATTCGACCCATTTTTCACAACGAAGCCTGTGGGTAAAGGGACTGGCTTAGGATTGACGATTTGTTATCAGATTATCGAAAAGCATAACGGCCAAATTGAAGTGATTTCGGAGCCTGGACAGGGTACAGAGTTCGCGATCGCGCTACCCATCTAGACAGGCACTCAGGTAATACCAATCTGAAAAGAAGTAACAAGTGTGTTAGCGTCTGCTGCCCAAACGCTCCTTGCATCGCTACCGCTATCGCTTAGCGTGCGTTAGCACTATAGCGGACTGGGCGACAGCGAGTAAGTAAAAAGTCTAAAAAAAGAAGTAGGATTTTTTCATCCTTCATCCTTCATCCTTCACCCCTGGTGACTTCATCCTTCGCCTTTACGGGTGGGGTAATTTCATACTTCATACTTTGGGCTTTTACTGTAGAAGGATTTCAGGGAATACTATAACTATTAGTTATTGACAGAAGTATAGGATACCCGCAGAAGATGTATGTTGAAGGTAGCTGTTGGTCACAGTAACGATCCCGACTCCCAGTCAGCGATCAATGAGGTCCTAGAGCAATGTATCAGCTCTTTAGCCGGAGAAACCCCAAAGGCTGGCATCCTTTTTGCCGCGATCGATTTTGAGCATTCCCTGATCCTGCAACGAATTCATCAGGTTTTTCCAGGCATAGAGTTAATTGGCGGAACAACCGATGGGGAAATTTCCTCAGTTCTCGAGTTTCAGCAAGACTCCCTGACTTTAATGGTATTTTGCTCAGACGACATTGAAATCAAAGCAGGGATCGGGCGCGAGGTTTCAAACAATTCAGTTGAAGCAGCTAGGCAAGCCGTTGAGCAAGCACAAGGAAATAGCACTGCCAAAGCTCAGTTGTGTTTAACTGTTCCAGAAGGCTTCAGCGCCAGTGGAGTCTTGATGTTGGATAGTTTAAGGCGATCGCTTGGGCAAAGTGTGCCTATCATCGGGGGATTAGCCGCCGATCAGTGGAGATTTCAAAAGACCTATCAATTTTTTCGCTCAGAAGTCTTGAGTGATACTGTACCAATCCTCATCTTTTCTGGAGCATTACTATTCTCCCACGGCATAGCCAGTGGTTGGCATCCGATCGGTCAAAAAAGCAGAGTTACTAAGGTTGATAAAAACATCGTCTACGAAATTGATGGTCAACCGGCTTTAGATTTCTATCGTCATTATTTTGGTGAGTTTCTTCCTTCATCTGAATATCCAATAGCCATCTTTGATGTAGAAGAGAAGCATTTTTATCTAAGAGCTGCTAATGTTTTCAATTACGATTCAGGTAGCATTACCTTTTTTTCAGATATTCCCGATCAGGCAGTTGTTCAAATTGCAGAAACAACTCGTGAAGATATCCTGGCAGCGTCTCAATCATCAATGATGAAAGCCTTAGAGAATTATCCAGGACGTGAGCCAGAGGCAGCTCTATTGGTTTCCTGTGCAAGTCGCCGGAAAATCCTCGGCACACGAACGAAGGAAGAGTATCAAATCGTTAAAAACTGTCTTACCAAGGCTTTACCAAGCTGTGGTTTTTATAGCAGTGGAGAGATTGCACCCCTAGAGCAAAAAGGTCAGACTGAATTTCACAACAAAACTTTCGTGACGTTGCTTCTAGGGACGAAATGAAAGCTGATGGACTTTGCAGAATACGAACAACGAATTAAGGAACTCGAAAGAGCTAATCGCATTCTTCAGAAAAAGCTAGAACGCTCTGAAGCAGACCGTATTGACTTAGAGGTCAATAATGACAAGAAACAAGCGTTGCTCAAAAGCGTGATCCGTGAACTGGAGGAATCAAAAACAATTTTAGAGGAGAGGAGTCAGATTCTAGAGCAAACTCTTAAAAATCTCCAAACTATGCAAGCCAAACTGGTGGCATCCGAAAAAATGTCTGCCTTGGGAATTTTGGTGGCAGGTGTTGCTCATGAAATTAACAATCCTGTCAACTTTATTTATGGAAATCTGATTCATGCTCAGAAATATATCCAAGATTTACTGAAACTGGTGCAACTCTATCAGCAGCACTATCCTACTCCCAGCAGTGAAATTCAGGAGGCGATCGCAGACATTGAGCTTGACTTCCTGATCGAAGATCTGGCTAATCTGCTGAAGTCCATGAACCTTGGAACAGAGAGGATTCGCGAGATTGTCAGATCCTTACGAAACTTCTCTCATGTGAATGAAGCCAGATTGAAGGTAGTGGATATCCACGAAGGTCTTGATAGTACTTTAATGATTCTGCATAACCGCTTGAAAGCAAACTCGGATCATCCGGGGATTGAGGTTATCAAAGAGTATGGACAACTGCCTCTGATCGAATGCTATCCCGGTCAACTCAATCAGGTGTTTATGAATCTCCTCACCAATGCCATTGATGCTATGGAACAGGGGAGTGAGGAAGAGGGAGAAGGAAGCGTTAAAAACTCTCTCTCCTCTGTGTTGTCTTCCCAAGGCTCCATCCCCGAAACCCAATGCCCATCTCCTAGGGAGATGCTACCCTTTGGAGAACGCGATCGCTTATCTCCTACCATCAGCATTTGCACCCAGATAATTCAGGACAACTGGGTTGCGATTCGGATTACCGATAATGGACAAGGAATGAGTGAGGACGTTCGCTCGAAGCTGTTTGACCCCTTCTTTACCACCAAACCTGTGGGCAAAGGTACAGGTTTGGGTCTATCCATCAGTTACCAAATTGTAGTGGAAAGGCATGGTGGCAAAATGCAATGCCATTCGGCACCTGGGCAAGGGACAGAGTTTGTGATTCACATTCCGATTCAGCAGTCAAGATGAGACGCGATCGCGTTAAAGTAGCAGGAGGCAGTCCAGCGAAACGTGGAATGCCTGTTTCTCGTGTCTTTCCTGGTGAATGAACTATGAACCTACGAATATGAAGCCGATATCAGCAGACTGTTATATGATATGGAGCGGGTTAGTCAAAGCGTTTCGTTAGACACCAAAACCTCATCTATATTCTTAACTTTCTAGCTTAAAAGGATTGGCGCTCATGAAAGGTCATCATTCCTCACTGGGACGGCTTCCCTCAAAAGCATTCTGGCTCGGATCAACGCTAGCTCTAGCAACCTTGACGGTGTTGTCCCTCCCCGCTTCAGCCGAGAAAGCGGACTTGAAAATGCAGCCCAATGGGGTCGATCAAACGCTTGTCAAACAACAGCGTAAAGGTCGCTGGATTAAAATTGACCTATCCGCTCAGCGATTATCAGCGATGAATGGCAAAACGTTGGTGCGAGCTTTCTTGGTTTCAACCGGCAAGCGACGCACGCCGACTCCCACCGGTTCCTATGCTATTCAATCCAAGTTCCGCTCGACTCGAATGCAAGGCGAGGATTACAACGTGCCTAACGTCCCTCACGCGATGTACTTCTCTGGCGGCTATGCCATCCATGGTGCCTACTGGCACAATCGTTTTGGTACACCCGTAAGTCATGGCTGCGTTAACATGCGGGAGTCTAATGCGGCTTGGTTATACAACTGGGCACCCATCGGTACACCAGTTGTTGTCGATCAATAGGCGAGTGAGGACAAATTTCGCTCAGGCTGCGTCTGGTTGCTGGTTGGCTGAACTGGCTGTGGTTGCAGAAACGGCTTGACCTGCTCAGGTGGTGTTGAGCCACGATAGGCACCGCAATAATGCATACTCAGAACAGCTTTGAATGCCCAGTCACTGGGTGATATATCAGTGTAGGGATTGGGCAAAGTATCTGCTTGGTCTTTGGCACAAGCTTGCAAAACTTGATCTCCAGTCACTTGTGTTTGGATAGAGGGCGTCACTGGCTCAATAGGTTCGGGATTTTGAGCTTTGACTGGAGCTAAAAAACCAATGGAGGTAAGCACTGCGACTGTTGTGAGGAGTCTGAGTTTCATCGGTTCTACTGCTGTAAACTTCGGGTTTCGTCTTGCTTTTGATCTACTAGCTGACGGACTAGAGCCGCTAAACGTTCCGCACTATCTGGCACCGCAAGGGTAACCGCTTTTTGAGCCATATCCTGCAATAACTGGGGAGATTGTAGTAAATTCAATACCTTACTTTCCAGCAGTTCGGGTGTAAGTTCTGCCTGACGAAACACTAAAGCAGCACCAGCATCCGCAAAGCTGGCAGCATTAAAGGCTTGATGGTCTTCGGCAGCGTAAGGATAAGGAATCAAGATTGCTGGTGTCTGCGTTATTGCCAGTTCAGTTAACGATCCAGAACCAGCGCGGCTAATTGCCAGATTGGCTCGTTGGAGTAGCGCCGCCATATTTTCATAAAACGGCATTTGGATATATTGAGGGTGCTGGAGACTTTTGGCGTCTGGGTCTTTCTCTCCCGTCAAATGGACAATCCAAGCACCCGCATCAAACCAAGTAGGGGCACACTGGCGCACGAGTTGATTTACTGCGATCGCACCTTGAGAACCACCAACCACTACAATCAAAGGCACACCTTCTGGAATTGGTAGCTCAAGCTTCTCGGCTTCTTGAAAGCTGGAGCGCACGGGTGTCCCCACATAAACTGTCCGCGCTTTGGGTAGATATTGGGCTGTCCCTTCAAACCCAATCCCCACGGCACTACACAAAGGACTAAAAAAGCGAGTCACTTTACCTGGAATCGCGTTAGATTCATGAAGAATCACAGGCAAACCCTGCCAACGTGCGGCAATAATCGCTGGCCCTGCAATGTAACCGCCAGTCGTGAAAACAGCATCAAATTTCTCAGTTTTAAGCAGTTGCCGCACCTGATGTACGGAACTAGCAAGACGTCCAAGGATTCGCAGCGTACCAAGACCAAAGCGTTGTTGAAAACCTTCTACACCAATAAGGTGTAGGGGATACTGAGCCGGGACTAGCTCCCGTTCCAGTCGGTCAGGAACACCCAGCCACTCAATTTTATAATCGGGCAACTGTTGCGCAACAGCGATCGCGGGAAATACATGTCCCCCAGTGCCACTAGCAGCAATCAACAAGCGAATTGGTGGGTGATGCAAAATTTCTCTTTCTCCTACGGACGACGGGATTCTCAGCAAAAATGAGAATCAGCTGTAAATTAGCGACTATAGCATCCAGGCTTTAAGCATTGAGATGCCTATTTCTTCTATTAAACTATTTCCTACTATTTTCCAAATGCCTAATCCGGCAACTTTACTGGCTCAGCGCTTCCAGTCTCTGAAGCTGACGCGAGTTAATGCTAACTAACGCGATCGCTTTGCTGGAGGGGAATCTCGATGATAAACTCTGTGCCTTTCCCAATTTCGCTATTGACGAATAATCGACCTCTGTGTTTTTCCACCACAATCTGGTAGCTAATTGTCAACCCCAGACCCGTTCCAGAGCCAACTGGCTTCGTCGTAAAGAAGGGGTCAAATAGCCTCTGGCGCACATTTTCTGCCATTCCACACCCATTATCTGTAATTCGGATGAGGATGTAATCACCTTTTATCACCTCAGTACAAATCTGAATTTTGGGAATTGGGAATTGGGAATTGGGAATTGGGAATTGAAAAGACAATGGAGAGGTGGGAAAGTTTTGAATGCTTCCTTGTCCCCCTTGTCCCTCTTCCAAAGCATCAATGGCATTGGAGAGAATATTCATAAACACTTGATTCAACTGGCTAGGGTAACACCCCACGTTTGGCAAGTTACCGTACTCTTTGATCACCTGAATAGTGGGTCGTTTCGGTGTTGCTTCCAGACGATTCTGCAATAGCATGAGCGCGCTATCTATCCCTTCATGAATGTCAACCCATTTCAACAGCGCTTCATCCAAACGGGAAAAATTCCGCAGTAACATGACAATCTGAGAGATACGTTCAGCACCAACCTTCATTGACTTCAGCAATTGGGGTAGGTCTGACTTGATGAATGCTAAATCTATAGTCTCTATTTTCGCTCCAATTTGTGCAGTGGGCTTAGTGTAAGTCTGCTGGTAGAGTTCAATCAGCTCCACTAGGTGTTGGATATAGTCTTTCGCACAGTCAAGATTGCCGTAGATAAAGTTGACTGGGTTATTAATTTCATGAGCCACACCAGCAATCATCCTCCCCAACGAGGACATTTTCTCCGCTTGCATTAGTTGAGCTTGGGTTTGTTGCAATTTTTGCAAAGCCTGTTCGAGTTCTAACGCTTTCTGCTGTCGTGCGTTGCTCTCGCGTTCCAGACATTCATTTTGCTCTTGTAGTTTCTTTTGCAGATTACGGAGTGTTAGGTGGGTATTGATTCGGCTCAACACCTCCTCGCAGTCAAATGGCTTAGTAATGTAATCAACTGCCCCAAGATTAAAGCCTTGTACTTTATCCACCGTCTCGGAAAGTGCACTCATAAAAATTACGGGGATGTTTTGAGTTGATGGGTTAGCTTTCAGACGACTGCAAGTTTTAAATCCATCAATTCCAGGCATCATCACATCCAAAAGAATGATTTCTGGCTTGGCATATTCAACTTGTTCAATTGCTGTTTCGCCATCCAGAGCCACCAAGACTTTGAAACCTGATTGGGTCAAATAATCAAATAGTGCACTTAAATTTGTGGGGATGTCATCAACGATCAGTACCCTGATTTTTTCGTTGTTTTGACCGCTCATCTTGATTTTATTTACATTATTAGACGATTTTTATTTTTTAATCAAGTAGGTTTGTTATTGCTTGCCATCTTTGGTAAACTATTAGTGTTAATAATTGTTATTGTTTGTGTAGGAGATAACAATTATCCTGATAAGCATTGACTTCAAATTCCATCTTTTATACCAATACACTTTAAATTTGCAGTAGATGACCTAAGCTAAATCAAAACGTTGTGCTTTTGAGGTATAGCAAACATTTAATGAATTGGTATTACTTACACGGCGATGAATGAAAATAAAGGTCTATTCCTAGGTCAGATTCTATATTATTTTCAAGTCAATTGATTATCGGCTAGATATTTTTGAATAAGTTCACGAATTAGTTTTAACTTAAAACCTTTGGCTAGTTGACGGATGTGAGTGGCAAAAGGCTCTAAGTTGTTATCCAATTTCTCCAGTTGCTCGGCTTGCTCAAGTATTCCTTGAATATCACCCATCTTGACAAATTCGGACAGGGCAACAAGTTCTGAGGGAGGCGGAGGAATAAGAGGTACCCGATCGCGATGGAGTTCAATTCCTGTGAGGAACAAGTCATCTTCGTAAATCCATTCCAGCCCTAAATGCAGAGCGATCGCATCTAAAAGCGGCTTTGCCTGTACAGGCTTAGGGAGAAAATCTTGGCAACCCGCCGCCAAACTCTCTTGCTTAACAGTCTCAAAAACCTTGGCTGACAGAGCGATCGCTACCATAGCGTTGAATTGGGGCAACTGTCGCAGTCGTCGGATAGCTTCCAAACCATCCAGCACTGGCATGACCAAGTCGATTAAAACTAGGTCAGGCTGAGACTCCACTGCCTTATTCAAACAGTCTTGACCATCCACCGCCTCAAGAATTTCAAATCCTAAAGGTTTTAGTAGTTCTTGCAACAGAGAGCGATTTACCCCAACGTCATCAGCAATCAGCACTTTACGCTTGTCACCCCTGAAGCCGATGATCTGGCGATCGCTTGATTGATTCGGCTCATCCCATACCGCCACTTGAGGCAACTCTAAATCAAACCAGAAAACACTGCCTTCACCCAAGGTACTTCTGACTTTGATTTCACTGCCCATAATCTGAACTAATTTCTGGCTGATAGCGAGTCCCAAACCCGTTCCTTCAGTAGCACGAGTGCGATCGCCCACTTGATGAAACGGCAAAAAGATTTCCGTTAATTGACTCGGTTCAATACCGATACCTGTGTCTTCTATTTGAAAACGAAGTTTGTCCGTTGTTTGTTGTTTTTTATTTTCCACTGACCACGAACCAGGGATCACTGACGAATAACCCACTCTCAATGTCACCCCACCTTTATCAGTAAACTTAACCGCATTGCTGAGTAAGTTGCTTAGAATTTGTCGCAACCTGGTCTGATCAGTGATTACAGCCTGAGGTAGCGGGGAAAGTATTTCGTAAGTAAAGGAAATACCCTTTTGTTGGGCACGCATCCGAAAAAGGTCGGTAAGGCTGTTGAGAAAATTACGCAGATGAAACTCCGTCGGATAGAGTTCCATTTTGCGGGCTTCAATTTTGGACAGGTCTAAAATGTCTTCGATCAGAGTCAGCAAGTGTCCGCCACACTGATGAATAATGCTAATGCTATGTCGTTGCTGTTCGGTTAAATCTGTGCTTTGTCTGAGAATTTGGGTATACCCTAAAATGCCGTTTAAAGGGGTTCGCAGTTCATGGCTGACATTGGCTAGAAATTCACTTTTGGTACGGTTAGCCACTTCAGCCACTTCTTTCGCCCGTTGCAGTGCTGCTTCTGCTTGTTGGAGTTCAGTGAGTTGAGCTTCTAACTGGAGATACAGTTCAGATTGCTGAATGGCAATGCTGATCTGAGTTGCCAAGGAACAAAGTAAATCAATTTCCCATGGCTGCCATTGCCTGTGTCCACTACAATCATGGGCAATCATAATTCCCCACAGGAAGGTTTGAGAGGAAGTAGGGGAGACAGGGCAAGCCAAGGAGGTCGGGTAAGAGATTCCTTGCTGACTGTAGCGAAGAATGGGAATCACTAATTTGGATTTGACACCTAAGTTTTGCAAATACTCAGTTATACAAGTGGCAAATTCATCTTGGGCGATATCGGGAACAATGCGAGGTTTACCTTGGCAATAGTATTGATAAATTTCTTCAGGGAAAACTTCGTCAGGGAATTCTTCTCCTACTGTCACAGGCAAACCCGGAGCCGTTGACTCAACTACCACCTTACTTACACCATCGCGACACAGTTGAAAGAGCACAACGCGGTCATTTTGCAGCAGTTGCCGTACTTCTTCGACCGTGGTGTTTAGAATTTCATTGAGATTCAAAGACTGACGGATGCGCTGGGTGATTGCTCCCATTAACTGCTCCCGTTCAGCTTGCAATCGTAACGAATCTTCTGCCAGACGGCGATCAGTAACATCCAGCGCCAGAGCCAAAATAGACACTACATTGCCAGACTCATCTAACAAAGCGGAGTTGTACCACTCGCACTCCAAAACGTTTCCATCTTTGGTGTAGTTGCGATTGTAACCGACATTGCGAGGAACCGTACCATTCCACAGATTGGACGCTCTCTGATTAACTGTCTTCCAGTCCTCTTCAAAGATAAATTGCCATTCATACAAGTATTTACCGAGAACGTCTTGAGTCTTCCAGCCAAATATTTTCTCAGCCTGTGGTGACCATCGCAGCAAACGACCTTCGCTATCCCACTCTATGACGGCTAGAGGTGAGTTTTCTACATGAAATGACAATCGTTGATGAGCTTGTTTTAGTGCATCTTCTGCTCGCTTGCGTTCAGTGATATCAATGTAGGCGATCGCTATCCTATAATCAGCCAGGGGAATTGGTGCAGCAGTGACAGAGAGCCACGAAATCTCCCCGCCTGGCTTCACTATTCCCATTTCAGAGTTTTTAATCACTCTGTTTTCGGTTAAGGCTCTAACGGTAGCAAACTCTGATGTTGGCATGGGAGTGCTATCCGGTCGAATGATTTGCCATTCTGGGGCATCATACTTACGTTTAGTCTGCTCAGCGATTGATAACCCTAAAATTTCCTCGGAAGCTGGATTCGCTTCCAGAATGTTTCCCTGTTCATCGGTAATAGAAATGCCAATTGGAAGACTATCAAACAGGGTTTGGTATTTCTGCTGACTCTCTCTTAAGGCAACCTCCATCCGCTTGCGAGCCGTAATGTTACGGGAGATTCCACGATAGCCACAGAATTTTCCATTGCCATCAAAGACAGGGACACCACTCGTTTCCAAAACAACTTGATAACCATTTTTGCAGAGGCTGGTGTTCTCCAGACAACTGAAAGGCTCTTGCACGGCAAGAAGCTGACTAAAAAAGTTGGTAATTCGCTGACGATCCCTTGCAGGGATAAAGCCAAAGGGGGTCTTACTTTCTATTTCTTGGGGAGAGTAACCCAATATGTCGCGGACTTGGGGACTGACGTAAGTGTAAACCAAGTTTTCATTCAATTCCCACACCCAATCACTAGTGGTTTCAACTAAATTGCGGAACCACTGTTCGCTCTGGCGCAGTTTTTCTTCTGCTTGCTTGCGCTCTCGAATTTCCTGTCTTAACTGCTCATTAGCAAGCCTGAGCGCCTCTGTTCGCTCAAGTACCCGTTGCTCTAACTCGGCATTCAAGGTGAGGATTTCTATCTCTATTTGCCTGCGATCGCTAATGTCACGGATCAACCAACGCAAGCCAACGATCTTGCTATCTAGATCGAGTACAGTACCAACGGTAATTGCAGCGAAAAAGGGCAAACCTCCACGCCCTTGCAGTTCTACTTCCCACTCCTGCATACCCTGCAACTGTGTCAATTGCATCAGTGTGGAAAGAAAAGCTTTGTACTCAGTCTTGGTCACAAAGATGATCAGGGGTTTACCCACCAGATAGCCCTGGGGCATAGAAAGCAGAGTTGCCGCCGCTTGGTTAACCTCCTGGATGGTTCCATTTAGATCAGTCAACAGATAGGCATCAGGGGCAAAGTTGAATAATTCCTGATAACGCAGCCGTTCTGTTTCAAGGAGCTGATAAGTAGTAATCAGTTCATCTTGCTGTGTTTGCACCTGCTCTTGAGAACTAGTGAGGTTTTCCAGAGTGGGTTGTAATTCCTCGTTGGTAGACTTTAGCTCCTCGGCTTGCTGGTGTTCAGTGATATCTGTAGCTATGCCATCAATTCTGAGTGCTTTAGCGTTGGCATCCCGAATTAGCCGCAACCGATGATACAGCGATCGCACTTCCCCGCTAGGGCGAACAATTCGGTATTCTAAATCCACCACTTCCCTGGAGAAGAAGACACAGATCAGGCTTTCAACTCGATCGCGATCATCCGGATGAATCAGCGATCGCCAGAGATTACAATTATCAAAAAACTCCGATACTGGGCGTCCATAGACTACCTCAGCACTCTGGCTCAAGAAAAGAGTTTTCCAAGTGGTCGGGTCAGCTGACCAGGCAACATCGTTAAGAGACTGGAGAATCTCTTGCAACCATTCCTCGCTTGACCACCGCGTCTCATGCATAGAGCAATATGGCTATTAAAATCAAAAAGCAGTGTAAATTGGCGAATAGAGTATCCAGACTTCAAGGATTTCTTCGCCAATTTCTCTTCAACTATTTTCTACGATTCCCCAATGCGCAATCCTGCAACTTCACTCCGTCTGCTCTCGCAATCTCTTAGTGCCAAAGCCAATTGTTTCCCTTTTAGCTGGTCGGTATTGATTCTACTAAGCGTAGGTTTAACCGTGGCAGGTACAGGGATTGCTCAAGCAGAAAGTCCCGAAACTGCACCACCTCAGCTTAAAGATACCCTAACGCAAATTGATGCAGCAGCAAATCGACGTGATGCCCAGGGTGTCCTACAGTTCTATAGTGATAATTTCAAGAATTCTGATGGTTTGAATCGCGGCGCGATGGAGCAAGCCTTAATTAAACTCTGGGAACGTTACCCCCAGTTGACTTACCGCACAGAACTTAAGGATTGGAAAACTGAGGGCAACGGTATTGTTGCAGAAACGGTGACTCAGATTACGGGTAATCAAGCTAGCGACGGCACAAAAGCGACACTCGAAGCCACATTGCGATCGCGCCAGCGCCTTGAAAACCAAAAAATAGTACAGCAGCAAATCCTAGCAGAGCGTACTCAGGTAGGCTTAGGCACAAATCCTCCCAATGTGGATGTGAATTTACCAGAGCAGGTGCGTGTCGGTCAGGATTTTAACTTTGATGTGATTGTCAAAGACCCCTTGGCAGGCAAATTGCTCTTGGGATCAGCTGTGGAAGAACCCGTTAAGCCAGAACGCTATACCAAACCCGGTGATTTTAAGCTGGAGTTACTGCCAGCAGGTGGAATTTTTAAGGTCGGCAAAGCCCCTCAGAAAGTAGAGAGTCGCTGGGTTTCAGCCATATTGATTTGGGGAGATGGCATGAAGATGGTTACACAGCGCTTGCAGATAGTTGATCAAGCTTCTAGTTCGACAACGCCTTCTCGATAAAGTAGAAATTTTTTTATACTTCATGCTTGACCAGCAGGGAATAGGGAGTAGGGACAGAAACTCAACCGTTAAAATTCCAATTCCCAATTCCCAATTCCCAATTCCCAATTCCCAGTCAAATTTTTATGGTTTCAGTAAAAGACCAGATTGTTTTAATTACTGGTGCTAGCAGTGGTATCGGCGAAGCCTGTGCCAGGTTCTTTGCTCAGGCAGGTGCCAAACTTATTCTGGTAGCGCGGCGTCAGGAACGCTTAGAACAGATGGCGGAGCAACTGAGTAGGGAGTATGGCTGTGAGCTATATCTGATGCCTCTAGATGTCTGCGATCGCGCTGCGGTGCAATCCGCACTCGACAACCTTCCAGTGCCTTGGTCAGCCGTGGATATCCTGATTAACAATGCTGGTTTAAGTCGGGGTTTAGATAAGGTTCATGAAGCCAGTATCCAAGACTGGGAGGAGATGATTGATACCAACATCAAGGGACTTCTCTACATGACGCGAAAGCTGGTGCCAGGAATGGTAAGTCGTGGCAGAGGTCATGTGATCAATCTTGGCTCGATCGCCGGTCATCAAACCTATCCAGGTGGTAGTGTCTACTGTGCCACCAAAGCTGCTGTCAAATCAATTTCCGAAGGGTTAAAGCTAGATCTATTGGGAACGCCAGTGCGAGTCAGTTCCGTAGACCCTGGAATGGTGGAAACTGAGTTTAGTGATGTTCGGTTTCACGGCGACACTGAGCGTGCTAAGAAAGTTTACCAAGGGGTAACGCCGCTGACGCCAGATGATGTTGCCGACGTGATATTTTTCTGCGCGACGCGATCGCCGCATGTCAATATCAATGAAGTCATCTTAATGCCAGTCGATCAAGCCAGTACCACGCTAGTTAATCGCAAATCCTGAGAAAGTGGAACGTCTTAATACCCACATTCCGCACTGGTCAAGTGTCATACTACCTGCGAGTGGTGAATTGTGAATGGAAAGATTATTATACGTAGTTTACGTATAATTCATTACCAATTACCAATTACCAAAAAAAGGTCTCAAATTCAAGTTCGAGTTAGTGTGGTTTGGAGTTTGAGTAACCGTTCGCGAGCCGCATCCAGAGTTTCTTTTGTTTTACTAAAACAGAAACGGATTAACTGTTTCCCCTCTTCTGGTCGAGATAAAAAGCTGGAGCCAGGAACCACAGCAACACCAATTTCCTTAATTAGATAATGAGCGAATTCGATATCACTCTTGTAACCAAAGCTAGAGGTATCTACCAACACATAGTAAGCACCTTTAGGAACAAAATATTGAAGACCAACTTCATCCAAAGTCCGAACAATAATATCTCGCTTTTCCTGGTAACGTTTGGCTAGATCATCATAATAGGTGACGGGAAGCTGCATGGCGGCAACACCCGCTCGCTGTAATGGTGCCGGAGCGCCAACAGTCAGGAAGTCATGAACTTTGCGAATTGCTCCTGTTAATTCAGGATTGGCTAATATGTAACCGACTCGCCATCCTGTCACACTGTAAGTTTTGGATAGACCGTTAATTGTAACTGTCCGATCCGCCATGCCTGGAAGTGTTGCCATAGCGACATGCTTGGCACCGTCATACAGAATATGCTCATAAATTTCATCTGTGAATGCCAGCACATCCCATTTCTGGCAGAGTTCAGCAATGAAGGCTAATTCCTCATAAGTAAATACTTTACCCGTTGGATTATGAGGGGTATTGATAATGATCGCTTTAGTCTTTTCGTTGAACGCTTGACGTAACTGTTCTTCGTCGAATCTCCAGTCGGGCGGATGAAGTGTAACATAACGGGGAGAAGCACCAGCTAAAACAGCATCCGGGCCATAGTTTTCGTAATAAGGCTCAAACACAATGACTTCTTCGCCTGGATCGACTGTAGCCAGCATGGTAGCCGCCATTGCCTCTGTTGACCCACAGGTAACAGTAATTTGCGTTTCCGGGTCAATATCTAAGCCTAGATACCAACGAACCTTTTGAGCGATCGCATGACGAAACGGGCGATCGCCCCAAGTTATCGCGTATTGGTTAATATCTTCTTCAATAGCCTGATAGGCAGCCTTTTTCAGCTCTGGAGGACAAGGAAAATCTGGAAAACCTTGAGCTAGATTCACAGCATTGTATTGAAGCGCCACTCTCGTCATTTCTCGAATGACGGATTCTGTGAACTGCTCAGCTTTAGATGATGTTTTTTTCTTCTGAATCTGACTCACCCTCTGATTCCTCCATAGATTCTGGTAGGGACTTTCAACCTATCACTTATTACTCATCATGTGAATTATCGAAATTGGGTGTCACAAAATAAGTCTTGCTTGATAAGCTTTACTTAATTTCGCTTGCCCTTCAGGGTTCACCTCTTATCCACCCGTTTTACACCTTTTCCTGCGGTGGCGGTGTGATACCTCGCTTGGTAAGCTTCTCATCGAGTTCCCTAAGTAATCTAAAGTCCCCCTCGGGCAGGGGCTGAGTTTCACTGGCTATTACGCCCTCACCCACTCTAGGCTTCTTCTCAAGGAAGGCGAACGCCTGCCGGAACTGACGTGGGTTAGCCTGAATGGGCGAGTCGAAGTGGCAGGGAACAATCCGCTGGAAATTCCAACTCGCCACCTTGTCAGCCCAGTTGATTGTTTCCAAAGGCGCTCGGTTGAGAATGAGCGTTTGTAAAATTGGTGCCACAAACAGACGCCCACCCCCTCGCAGTGCATCAAACGACTGCTTCCAGTCCTCCTTCCATTTGAACGGAAACCAACCGAAATACGCCTTCTTTGACCGATCCGGCGCTTTGAAAACCTCGCGAATCGACTGCCCTATTTTGATCGGCTCCAGCGCACTCGGTTGGAAGTAAAACGCAAACAGCGAGACTCGCTGCCATCCTTTGCGGCGGTTTGCCTCGCTGTCCTCAAGGACATCGAACGCATCATCCTTTGCGTGGAAAAGCAAGGGATATGGGTCAAGTTGAACGATCGCTGGCGGATCTTCTGGCACACAAAGCACGGAGTCGGTCACGAGTAGCGTGCGCGATCGCTTATGGAAGAATGCCACTTCCTCAAACCGCCCCGGCCCCAGCTCGATTGGACCGAGTATTGCATAGTCAAATTCATCAGCAAAGGGGGTTTGGCTGCTGTCCTCTGGGAGTACCTGAGTGCGTTTTGCAGGCAATCCCAGCCAACTCAAGGGGAGGTTCAGAGGGAAACTCCACTGGTTCGGGGCTACGAAGACCTGTGCGTTCGGAAAGCGTCTGGCGAAGGGACCGACGAAGACCTTGTGTTCTAGACCAGAGATAGTTGGCAGGATGATGTACTTGACATCACCGTGCTGTGCCACCAACTCTTTGACGAGTCGTATACACTCTCTTGTCGGTGCGACAGGCGCATAGATGAGGAGACCGCCTTTTTCGAGCTTAACGACACTCATGCGTATGGGCACGACGACGTAGAGGATGCCCTGAATCTGGTCGAATGTCCAGACCATGTCCTTAACCACTTCCGTGCGGAGTGTCCGCCGCCTACCGTAGGGGTAGAGCGGCACAGCAAGCCAGAACTGCCATGACCAGTCCCCTGGACGCATGTTCTGTTGCCCCTCTGTTTCCTGCGCGTTCATCGTGGTTTTATCCACGCCACCACCCCCTGCCTAATTCCCAACGCTCACAACCATTTTGTCTAAACCTCAGAAGTTGGGGTTTAGCTAATGGTTGACTCTGTAGTCTATTTATGGTCTACACTCTAGTCTCTCATGACTAGCACAGATGAACGACTCAGTCGTGATCTAGTTCAAAGCGCAGAGGCTGGATAGGGGAGGGAGCGATCGCAAGCGAAACCCCATATCTTTATTTCGTTATTTCGTTATTTCGGAGGACTCAAGACTTTCCCCTGGCATAGCCGCTGTATCCTTCAGTGCTGTTCACTGCTTTCAAGATTCTGTTTCATTGCTGCACCTACGGCATAAGCAGCTGGATCTGCACTTTGTAGCAGTGTGTGTGCAACATTACGCTGATCTGTATGACTGCGGTTTTGGCTGAGTTTATATTTACCTTCCAATCGTGTGACACTCATCTCAAAACCGACAATGCCGTTCATAATTCCCTCGCGGAATCCATCAGATAAATCATGCCACTGGGATTTGTAGCCAGATTCATACGTATTAATCATCTCGTCTATCATTTTGTCCATCAATTCCCGCGAATCACCGAGAGTGATAACTTGAGGCAAACCATAGGCGTGTACAGCAATATAGTTCCACGTTGGTACACTCTCGCGCTTTTCATATAGAGATGGCGAGATATAGGCGTGCGGTCCTGTAAAAATGGCAAGTGACTCGCTTGTTCCAAAGGCTTGCCACTGGGGATTCTGCTTTGCCATGTGTCCTGTCAGCTTAACAATATTGTCTTGCACTGTGACAACAAGCGGAATATGCGACGCAACAGGCACACCATTGAGAATAGTTATCAGCGTGGCGAAGCTGTTGGCACGCATAAAGGTTACTATTTTCTCAAGGTCATCTTCTTGGAAAGCGTTCGGAATGTACATAGTTTTTCTGTTTTAAGTTCTTGCACACTAGAGGCTCGACGGATAGCTGGATGTCTGGAAATGCTAACGGCGAAGCGAAGCTATGCCGAAAAGAATCGCCTCTAAATACTAACTATTTAATCTACCGATACAGCTACAGCTGCCCATCTTGAGGGTCTCGAAATACTACAAGCTGTCTCTTGTTGAGGTTGACCACCCAATATCCAAGGATTCTGGCTTCAGCAGAGACTTTACTTTTTGTCTGCAAATCTTTGTCTAAGCTGGAATCTGAGTATTCAATCAGCCAGAAAATATTTTTAGGATAAGGGTGATGCTCTAAGTATTCACGCCAGTTAGCTTTGTAAGGCTGGAGCGCGTTCCAGCGCTGCTCGATCCCAATTTCCTAAATTCGCAGCTGCATCGTAGGTACTTTGGAGGAAGGTGAGCAGCATTTCATCGGGATTGTCAGCCTGCCGTACTGCTTCATAGGGCAGGATAAACTCTCCCATCTCCAAGCTGTAGAATGCCTCTGTTGGTTGGATGGGATAGTCTTTAAATCCCTCAGGTGTAGGGTAGGCGTATGCGTAAAAAACAGGGTTCACCACTTCCCCACCCCCTGGCCAGAAGCCACAGCTACTCACCTCGTGCGAGTATGCCTCCCGCGTTACCCAATCGGCCATATTGGGAACTCCACCTGGATGCTCTGGGGCGCGTCGTCCAGAAAAACGGGTCACGGCGAGGTCAAAGCTGCCCCAAAAAAAGTGTACAGGACTGCTTTTACCGATAAACCGCGATCGAAACGCTGTCATGACCCGGTCTACTTGCACGAGAATACGCCAGCATCGCTGTGCGTACTCCGGATCATAAGCAGCATGCTTGTAATCCTGCTCGAAGGGGATAGGCTCCTGTACTTCCTGCGGCCTCGTCCAAATGTGAACGTCGATGCCGATCGCCCTCAGTGTACCCATAACATCCTGATAAAAGTCCGCTACAGACCGGGGAACTAGCGCAATTGTGCGGGTGGTGCCGTCGTTAGTCTCGATCTGTAAGTGGTGAGCGAGGAAATCGAAGCTAATCTCAAAGGTGCGTGTTCCATAAGGGATTGCAGAGGTTGTCAATCCACGCGGCGTTACATACAAAGTAGAATGCCACCAGTGATTAAGTTGGGGAGCCAGCGCCATCCGAATTTTGCCGACGATCTGAGTCCACATATGGAGCGTTTCATAGGTGTCTTGCCACGCTGCAAGAGGCAGGCTCGGCCAGGTAGTATCGGTGAGCGTGTCATGAACGGGATTTGCCATGATGGAAGCCTCCGTGAGGGGAGATCAGATCAGGAAGAGTACCAGATGGAAACTGCTATACGGATTAGCAACAGACGAGTAAACGTCCCAATTATTCATTTATTAAATCAGCTACAGCAGCTTGACCTCATCTTTACTATTGTCAGTTTACCGGAAACCGACGAGAAAGCCCCAAAGCGTGGTGGAGGCGGACATATCGAGCCGTAAGGCGAGTACCGCCGATAACTCAAGTGGGGATGATAGGCGGGTTAAATTGGGTGGCGAGGGTGCCATCCAACATTCTTCCGCAAGGGGTCTCCGGTTCACATCCGCAGGATTGACGGGAGGGGAATTGCGGTCAGGGGTTAGGTGCGTGGCGAGGACTGTTGCTCAACATACTGCTTAAGATGTTCAAGAGTTACACCACCGCAACTAGCAACAAAATAAGCGCCTGACCAAAATACGGGCTTTCTGTAAAACTTAGATATCCAGTCGGCAAATTCTTTACGAATTAGTCGGCTGGATACTGTTTTCAAGTTGCCCACTAGAGTACTGACCTGCACATCCGGAGGAAAGGAGATGACCAGATGAACGTGGTCATCCTCTCCGTTAAATTCTTTTAGGGTGCATCGCCACTTGGCGCAGGTTGCCTCAAAAATCTCATTAAGTCGTTGCAAAACCTGTTTTGTGATGACTTTGCGACGATACTTCGTCACCAACACTAAATGAATATTGAGGCTGTAAACTGAACGATTGCCCTTTGTGTAGCTCACAACGTTAAATGCTATAATCACTTTCATGATGATAACTTTCCAGTACCGAATCAAGCCCACTCCCGAACAAGTTGCCACTATGGAAACTTGGAGTGAACTATTACGTCGGCACTGGAATTTTGCTTTGTCACAACGACTCGATTGGTTAAATCGTACAAGATGTCAAATTGACCGTTGTTCTATCATCTCTGAGCCAATCGGAGACCTGCCTTTTCGAGTAGATTACTACTCCCAGCAGTCTGCTCTCAAGGAAACTAAAAAGTTGTTTCCCGAATATGCCAATATCTACTCAGAAGTTCAACAAATGAACCTTCAGCGATTAGATAAGGTGTGGAAACGCTGGCTAGTTCCTGATAAGACAGGTAAAAGGGGAGGTCGCCCCAAGTTTAAGAAGCGGGGAGAAAAACCGAGTTTTAGTTTCTCTAGAGTCAACCACCCAAAAGCTGCTTGCTTTCTGCAAGGTGACATTTTGAGAATTCCTAAGATTGGCTCAATCCTCATTGTTGTTCACCGTCCCATCCCTGAGGGTTTCACTCTTAAGAGAGCAACTATCTGTTTGAAAGCAGATGGGTATTACGTCTCCATCTCGGCTGAAGACTCAACTGTTCCAGACTCGAAGCCACTGGATGAAGTAAAGTCGGCAGTTGGGATTGACCTGGGTTTGAAGGAATTCTTGGCAACAAGTACAGGTGAGTTTGTACCCGTACCTCAGGTAACCCTTAAGGCACAAAAACACCTGGTTCGGCAGCAGCGGCAACTAGCGAAGAAAAAAGATGGCTCAAAAAACCGCCTTAAAGCAAAAACCCGCGTGGCGAAGATTCATCAGAGAATCGCTCGTCAGCGGGAAATGTTTCATTATCAAGTTGCTCATTGGTTGTGTCGCAAGTATGACTTAATTGCTATAGAAGACCTAAATATTCGAGGCTTAGCTCGAACAAGATTGGCTAAATCAATCTACGACGTGAGCTGGGGAAAGTTCATCACCATACTGGAATCAGTGGTAGTAAAATACGGAGTCCATTTGGTTAAGGTGAACCCTCACAATACTTCGCACAATTGTTCAAGTTGTGGGACAAAAGTTCCGAAAACTCTCTGTGTCCGTCTTCATCAATGTCCCAAATGCGACTTAGAAATGGACAGGGACGAGAACGCTGCAATTAACATTCTCGTAAAAGCATTAAAGACCGTGGGTCTCACGGTCTCAGCCTGCGGAGCCTTAGACAATAGTCAGGCTATGAAACAGGAACTTCTGGGGGTGACCCTGGAAGCCCACGTTACAGCGCGTAGCGTTTAACGTGGGAGTGTCACTTTAACAATTTACCTAATGCTACAAGCAGGTAAATTATAGTAAGATTCTAGGATGCTAGTAATTGAAGCCAAGCTCAAAGGACAAGAGAGTCACTACAGCAAATTGGATGAAGCAATCCGCACAGGTCAATTCATCCAGAATAGCTGTTTGCGCTACTGGTCTGACAATAAAGGGGTCACTCGTAATGACCTCCAAAAGCTTTGTTCAAAACTAGCTAAAAATAAAGAAACTCCTTGGGCAAACAAGCTTAACTCTCAAGCCGAGACTTGCCTCATGCCGATAGAGCATGGGCAACAATTTCTAGATTCTATGAGAATTGTAGACTGGGGAAACCTGGTAAGAAAGGATATCCTCAATACAAAAAATTCAGTCGTTCCGTTGAATATAAATCCACGGGATGGAAGTTATCGGCTAACCGTAAGCAAATAACCTTCACTGATGGATTCAAAGCTGGAACGCTTGAATTGTGGACATCTAGAGATTTAGTCTGGTATTCGGAGAAACAAATCTCTAGAGTGAGAGTGGTTAGACGTGCTGACGGATACTATGCTCAGTTCTTAATTGACTGGGATAGACGAGAACAACACGAATTCCAAGGAGAAATTGCAGGAATCGATTTGGGGCTTAAAGAGTTCTAAACTGATTCCAACGGAGAGACTGTAGAAAATCCTCGCTATTTCAGGAAGTCTGAAGCTAGATTGAAAAAACTTCAACGACGGACTTCTAGGACTGACGGGGTGACAACAGAGGCTAGGACGTTTGCTTAATAAGCTCTAAAGCCCTTAAACCTTGCTGGTAATACTTCCGCTTATTGGGAGTTAATCTGATTAATTCCACCACAGATTCTCTATACCGTTCCACAGAATTGACCCAGCGCTGCCCGTGTAAACCTACATAGAAAGTGCTATGACGCCGTTGTGTTCGCTTCACTTCTTTAACGCGGCAAACATATTTTTGTACACCCATTCGCTTCATTTCTCCTCCTTGAATAATTGCACTCGTATAGGCAATCGCTATCAAAAGAATCAGCGTATTAAGGCGTTGCTCAGATACCTTAGTGGCTTCCAGGTTATACCCACCACTTTTACAATCTCTAAACATCTCTTCAATACAAAATCTTTTTTTATAGGCGGAAATCGCTGAAGAGAAATCCTCTAAATTCGTTAGAATAAACCATCCTTCTTTAGGACCTGCTCCTCGGTACTTCCTTTTCCACTTACAGGACAGGTTAAATCCAGCAAAACCTTTGGTCTTTCTGACCTTAATACCCTGAAAATAGAGGGAAACTCCCGGCACTAGTCCTAGCTTCTGTAATTGTACCCAGACTTCGCCTTCTACTTGTATATACTCATCCCGTCTTAGACGCAGGCAAAAGTACACCCTTTGCTCTTTGAGCCAGTTTGCCAATTCTACCGAGCAAAATTCTCGGTCTCCTAAAATCATGATTTTATACCCCTTTAATAACCGGAAAACTGGCAGAAGTGCTACTTGTTGTTCCTGCAAGTTACTTGAACCTAGTTTAGGCAAAATTCCCCAATATATTGGTATTGCTCTCTTGTCCCAAATCAAACTAATCATCAACAGATTAATACATCCCCACTGGGTGCGGTCAATCGCTACATATAGCACCCTACCAATCGGACAATACGTTTCCAACCAATAAGCTACTATCGGAAACCAAATATTCCCGAATTTCAACTGGGGCAGCACCAGAAATCTTTGCAGTTTGCGGCGACGACTTTCAAACTTTATGCTCAGTGGAAAAACATTAGCCAGTGCTTCTAGCTTTACTTGTCTGTGTTCACTAATCAACCCCAGCAACAGGGTAAAGACAATATATTGCACGCCGCTGAGTTGCTGTTGCAAGTGAGTTTGGTAGAATGCAGGTAACATTTTTGTTAAGTCGGTCTTGTTGACAAAGCTAGACCGATCTTTTTTTACCACAAATCGCCTCAATCTCCGTCTGGTATTGTTTTTGAGGGGATTGTCACCCCGTCAGG
>DATNPH010000159.1:0-24139 GCA_036703315.1 Coleofasciculaceae cyanobacterium | reverse complement strand
GGGCGGTTGAAACCGCAGCTACATAAACAAAACCTGCCTGTGCAGGTTAAATAAGTGTTGATTTTTCGTTAGTCCGCGCAGGCGGACTTGGTTTATTTAGCCGCGACTTCCTTTTCAACAGGGCTTAAGTTGACACTAATGCGTATGCACACGCCCCTACAACAAAAACATCCTGCGGATGACTAGCGGCGATCGCATTCCCGCCCTCAGATGCAGAGTTGAAGCAAAATGCATCAAGGAAAACTCTGTTAATGGTAAGCCTAGGAGAGTATCACTTACACCGCAGGGAACGAAAGACAGTATTAGCCTTCTGTGGGGCATTGTTCCCATTGGCGATCAAAATGACACGCCGTTCAATGTTTTCCTCAGTTGTACTGGCAGTATACCGAATCGCTGGCACGGATGAGGGCTGATTGCTAAATGCTTGTGTTCCTTCCTCAACCGTAACGGGAATTGTCTTGCCGCAGAACTGTTTGTTTTCTACGCGAGAAGCCGTGACAGTAAACTCTTGGTCTATGTTATTTGAGGGAGTATTCTCAAAGCCTTTATTCAATTGATCTTTATCAGTTTCCTTAGTGATAGGAGTTTTTCCTACAAAAAGGATGACATCCGGTGGTTCACTGGTACTGCGCACCCAAGCGAGTTTGGCACTACCAATATTGATGCCGAAGACACCTTGAGAACCACCGGGAATGTTGTAATCGATCAGGCTTTTGGCGATCGCTTCTGCTCTTGCTGGATCAAGTGCATTAGTTGATGCTTTAGTCAATAGCCCGATGATTCCCACACCAACGAGTGCGATCGCGCCCATCACAATCAAAATCACTTCCCATATCCTGACAGAATATTGAGGAATTGCATTATTTAATTGCTGATTGTCCATAGATAATTGAATACGGTTAATACCTAATTATCTTTTAGCTTTTAGCCATTAGCCATGAGCCATTAGCCATGATCAAATAAGGTCAATTCCCAAGAAACGATCCAGAAATCGAGTCCGCCACAGTGCCCGCAAAATCAAGCACCACTCTAACGCCACTAGCCCCAAGAAAAGACAATCGAACAAACCTAGCGGCGCAAGCTCAAAAAATTTCCGTAGTGGTGGAACACTCAGGATGATCATATACATAACGAACAGGAATAGGGAAGTTAAAGAATATCGCCAATCCCCGCTCAAGGGTTCACCGCCAACCCAAGCTGTCGTCGGGGGTTTTAGAAAGGGAATTAGGAACAACTGGCATAGGATTAAGATGGTTACCAAAGCCGTGCGTGGCAGCGTATAGTTGACCTGAGTGAACTCTGAACCAGGTGCTAACTCCAGAATGACGCTAACTAGGTAGAGCAAGTAAACTAATAACGCCACTAGCGTCATGGTCAACGTTGCTGGGATTGTAAAATGCAACAGGGAGCGAACCACACTGCCCCGTCTGTTCACACCTCCCGGTTTTGCCCAGAGGGGAAGAACAATCGTGGGTAGTCCGACTCCAAACAGAGCCACCAGAGCACTATGTTTATTCACTAGTGGAAAACTATCTGTCACCATCGCCGTGGCAAAAATCAGCAGAGTTACACAGAACACTCTCACCATAAACAGCGACAGAATGTCTCGAATGCCGTTACGGATGCGCTGACCTTCCAAAAAGGCATGAGGCAGTGCCCCAAAGGAGTCTTTGAGCAGGACGATATCTGCGACGCCTCGCGTTGCCTTGCTGCCGCTTTCCATGGCAATGCCCAGATTTGCCTGTTTCAGGGAAAGGACATCATTTACTCCGTCACCGATCATGGCGACGTAGTGACCTTGTCGGCGAAGTGTTTGCACGAGTCTGGCTTTTTGGTCTGGGGTGATGCGACCGAAGATAGTACAGGAGACGGCAGCTTGGGCAAATTGCGCTTCATCCATTGCGGCTAACTCTGAGCCAGATACCAATTTAATGTCTGCAAACCCAACTTGTTTGGCGAGTGCGGCAACGGTTTGAGGATTGTCACCAGAGATAATTTTCACCTTAATTCCCGCTTGAGCAAAGCCATAGAGAGTTTCACGGGTTTCTGGGCGTAACTGGTCGCTGAACTGAATGATGCCTAATCCTGTGAGGGTGGGAGGTAACACAGCCTGTTGTGCGTTCTGATCAATGGCGTTGAGATCATCGCTGTAAGCAAATAGCAGCACCCGTAACCCTTGTTGCACACCAGCTTGGATATAGGCTGTCATTTCATCGGTAAGGGTTACAGCTTTGGCAAGCATTTCCGGTGCACCGAAGAAATATACACCAGGCTTCGGGGAATCGTCCAAAGCGATCGCACTCCATTTACGGGCTGAAGAAAAGGGGATTTCGGCTTTGAGCGATCGCACGTTGCCAGGATAGACGGTAGCAAGCGCCTCACTGGTGCGGGTATGAGCTGTTGTATTCGCGGCATAGTCTCCTAATAGTTGCCGCAGAACTTCCTCAGTTATCCCAATCGGGTAAATTGTTTGCAAGTCAATTTGGTTCGTGGTCAGTGTCCCAGTCTTATCAAGACAGAGAATATCAACATTGCTCAACGATTCTACAGCGTTCGCTTGCTGGATTAAAACAGCCTCTCCCATCATTCGCACAGCCCCCATTCCGTATGCCAGGGTAATTGCCAGTAACAGCCCAGTGGGGACTAACCCTGCCACTACCGCCGTGCGTTGTACCACATCTCCAAAGGGATGCGATCGGCTCAAAAAACTAATTCCCACTAAAATCCACAGAAAGCAAGCCAGCAGCATAAACACCCGAATTACCAAGTTAATCTCCACCTGGAGTGGAGTATAAACCTGGCGAAAGGCACGAGCACCCGTTACCAATTTATAAGCAACTGTCTCAGTGCCGACTTTTTGCGCCTCAAAACAAGCACTTCCACTGACGCAAAAACTACCGGAGTACACTGAGTCTCCCGCTACTTTGGAAATCATATCTGACTCCCCAGTCAGAAGTGATTCATCTACATCCATCCGACCTTCACCCACGACAACCCCATCGACCACAATCTGATCACCCGCTCGAATAACCAGAATATCTCCAAGTACGATTTCTGCCGGATCGAGGCTATAGTCTTTGCCTTCGCGAATGACGGTTGCTTTCGGTCGGCTGAGTAAAGCAATGCGATCGAGTTGTTGCTTTGCCCAGATCTCCTGGTAAATGTTAATCAAGACACCGCCAAAGATGATAATCACAACTAAAAAAGCATCACCGTAGCGGTGTAATATCGCCATGACAACGCTAATCGCTAAGAAAACCGCATTGATAAACGTGAAGAGGTTTTCTTGCAGAATTTGACGATATGAACGGCTCGTTTTTAGAGTGACATTATTACCTTGACCCGCCGCACGACGCTTGGTGACTTCTTGCGCTGTGAGTCCCTGGAGGCTGGAGGTTTGCTGAGCCGATTGAGTCATAATCTTAGAGATGTTGGTAGCAAGGCTAATGGCTAAGACGGTTGTTACAGAGGTTTATGTCTATGTCTTAACCCAACCTACCTCAAACCCCCAACCCCTTCAGCTTTTGGATACAGCAGAAGAGAAAGTTACTCCCTTCCCACTAGAAGAATATCTAGAGTTGGGAAGTGGGGAGTAGGGAGTAGGAAGTGGGGGAAGACTGGCGATAGATAATCTTAGGGTGGGAAGGGAGTAATTTTGAATTGAAGGAGATTAACTTGTAGGTTGGGTTGAACAAAGTCAGCCCTGTTAAGGTGAGAAGAATCTGTACGGACATTGTGCATTTATCGCCCCCCCACCCCCCAATTCTGGGGGATGAAAATCCGGTTCTCCCTAAAGTTGGGGGGATAGGGGGGCAGGATACCTATACAACTTGGTATGGCAGCTTGACAGGGGTAGTTGAACAAAGTGAAACCCAACACTCTCAATCTCAGCCTCGTTGGGTTTCGTACCTCAACCCAACCTACCCCTCACTCACCACTCCCCATTTTCAAGTTAGCTCTGAACTTACCAAACCTTCCAATCGTCCCATTTCTCGTTGAAAATCGAAGTATTGGGAAAAGCGGTCGGATTACCGTTTGTCTCTAATAGCTGTCGCAGCTTCTGTAGCTGTGGTTCCGGCCCAGGTAATTCATCAACTAGTTGATACGGCAAAATTCCTTGGGAGAGCGCAAAGGCAGCTGTTGTTCCCGCCGCCGCCCCGACTGACCACTCAAATGAATGTACCCGATAAGCCGCTGCTGCAATGTAACTGGTAGCGATACTTTTGCCAGCAATGAGCAGATTGTCGATTTTTTGGGGAATCATTGCCCGCAGGGGAATTTGTCCTGGGTAAGCCTGACCATGTGCCTGACGCACTCCTTTACGCTCTTCGTTGCCTGGACGTTCTGGTGGAGACTCTTGCATACAGGGGTGAAAGTCGATCGCGTACTGAGCAATGCCGACTGCATCTGGATAAATTGTTGAGCGAGTCCGTCGAGTCACTTGCGCGGGTGCAGTTCCTTTACTGATGACACTGATAGCTTCTAACCCAGCTAGCGCTGTCCAGAGGTCGCGGTGCATTTTATCGGGTAAGGTATCGCGGTAGTACTGGCTTCGGTAATCGGCACGAGAAATATCTATTTCCGAGACAGCAAAACCGTTCGGATAGCCATAGGAGGGACGACCAATAATTCGTCGTCCTTCCCGGATATAAGGGTACTTGGATAATCCATGCATTGTCCCCATCGGAGAATCTAAGCCAGTAAGCAGGCGATGATTGGGGGCAGGCTTTTTCAAGCTGGGGTTTAGCTGAGAGTCGGTGGTTCCCGCTACCAACCAGTAGTAGAAGCCCAACGCTATTTCCTCTCCTTTGCGGAGGCTGTCGGTTCGCAATCCACCCAGCCAGCTACCACCAGAGAGTTGTCCTGACTGCTGGAGCTGCTCACGGCTGTAAACTAGGTTATCTTGCGCTGTTCCCGGACGATAATCGTTGCCCCAGACCCAGTTTTGCATGGAGATGTCACCCGGTTTAGGCTTAGAGACGCTGAAGGGTGGAGTTTTTTCCTTCGATCTAGGCTCAGGACTCCAAATGCGTCGGTAGGTAAAGACGTAGTCAAAGTTGGCTCGTTTAGGGTCTTTGTCGTAGCCGTAGTAGGGTTCGTATTGGGGATAAAACGAGGGCATTTGCTGCGTCTGTGGTTCCTGCGTCTGCTCCATTGCAAAGGTATAGGTGAATCCTTGGGTGCAATAGGGGTCAGCTGTCTCAGTGGGAGAAGAGGGATTCCGGTAAGAGCGAGGGTCAAGTCCTAGTCGATAGGGGACATCCGCCAGTGCAATGAGTTCACCCGTCTCGGTAGCATCGACTACATACCAATCGGCAGGACGCTTCTGCTGAGAGGACTGAGGGACAAAGCGGATAATCTGCTTGGTCAATCGAGACGAGTTTTCGTAGCGATAAGCGTCTTCGATGATTTGAGAGAGGGGCTGACTATTTAGGGGAGGAGTACCGGAGGCTGGGCTGTGTTGGATAGCGATCGCTCCATTGATTATCCTGCCATCCGCACTGAGTTCCAGTTCCTTGATGACTGTAGAGGGGAACCATTTGAGCTTGCCTCTACCTTTTTTGGCAGCATCCTGCAACTGCTCAACCAGTAGTTGATGAGCGTCTTTGGGGAGGAAACACGAAACACTCACCCAACAATCACCAGGGTTGAGTTTGCCATATTTACGCTCAACACGTTGGCGCAGTTGTTTATAACCCTGAGAGTAGAACAGGAGCGATCGCTGTTTTTGAGCTTCGTCAAAGGCAGAGGTTCCTTGAGAAGAAATTTGTCCCCCTAGCCAGTCGGTAATCTCAGTTAGGCAAACAGTGCGTCCAGCGAGTAAGGCTTCATAAGCAGTAGCCGCCCCTGCCAGTCCACCTCCAGCGACCAGGATTTCACAATCAACGGTTTGATTTGGGGTTCTGGGTGATTGTGCCAGAGTGACAGTACGCTCTTGGGCGACACAAAAAGGAGCCAAGTTTGTCATCCCTAGTACTGCCAGCATGGTGCTACTCAACCAGGAAGAAAAGGGGAGACGGAAATTCTTCAACATGCTTAGATCGCTTGTGCAGTCGGGTTGCAATGCTATGTTATCTTACCCAATTGCTTGACCTAGATCGGGAGACAAATAGCGCGATTAGGGAGCTGGGAGAGCTGAGGGAGCTGCGGGAGATAACTTCTGAGTCTTCTCTACCTTCTCTATTTCCCTATCTCCCTCATTTGTCCGATTACTAAATCGGTGTTCTAGGGAGCTAGGTTTGCCTTATCTGAGAAGTCTGCAAATGTTAATTAAACATTAAGTACTATAGGTCATCTCCCAAAAGAAAGAGGTTATACAATTTGAAATTTATAACTATCTAGTAAAACACAACTCTTTTTAAGACACCCTATGACTACTAGAACGGAGGAAATAAACACTAATGCAACTATTTGGTTAAGCATCAATTTTGAGATGATCAAGAGTCGCATTGACAGGATTAGTAATCAGCTTGATAACGTTCTACTGAAGTCTGAGTCGCAGGGTGTCATCGGTGTTGAAAGCCAAATCAGAAATCAGGATGATTCTTTATAGTAGAGCCTTCACTTGCTCTGCGAGCCTAAGGGCGGGTCAGGGGTTAGTAAATAGTCGGTAGTGGATCGTAGAGCGCAACTGTTCATTTTTTGGAGAAGCTTTGTAATACCCTCACTCTCCTCTTATCTACTAACCATTAACCCAATCCCTGCTTAAGGCGGCATTCTCTATAAATATCTTCCCCTAAGGTCTATCACTAACGATAGTTTTCATTACTTATGTATTACTGCAATAAGGAATGTAGCTATATCCAATACCAAAGGCTTACCTATCATGGGTTCACCCTGGCAGGTTCCACTCCCCTTGGAAGAGTACACGGCGCTCCGAGTTGCCGCCTACTTTTACAAAGGCAGATGGATTCCCATTATGTCGTTGCGCTTGGCTGATGCTATTAAGCTTCACCATCAGGCATTGAGTTTAGGAAGAGATATTGTTGTATTTCCTCCTGATTTAGACCCTAACACTGTGATACTCACAAACTATCCAGACTCTCTGGATTCTCCCCTTGACCAGCCGCTACCTCCAACGGAACTAACCTTTGTTATAGGCTCCTTGTCACTACCGATATCATTGGCATCAGTTTGCCTAGAGCCAAGGTAAGCTCTAAGTTAGGAGAAGACCGATATCTTGCGATCGCGGGTGAGGGCGATCGCACTAATGTAGGCTTTGAACCCAAGAAAGCGATCACATCTCCTAATCATCCTTGGAGGGTGGAGAAGCACTGTGATCGCTTTCTTCGCCGCACCCCATTTGTTATTCCTAATCAGGGGGACTCAGCAAGTTCCTCTCTTTTTCAGCAATGTCCTCGAAATGTTCTAAGAGAAAGTCCATGATTGCCAGATGGCGCAAGTCGGTGGGACTAGGACGACGATAGTTGCGATCTCTTGCAAACCATCGCTGGACAGTATTAGTTGAGCGAAGCACTACGTGCCGCTTCGCTAACGCAAATAGTAGCGATTAGCTCGTAATTCGCTTCCAATTTGGCATGATTGAAGAATCTCCATGAGTTTTGGAGTGGGCTGCGCTGAAAGGCTTCGCAATCTCTAGCAGCGCGGCTTTTGTACATAATGATTAAGTAAAATTTCCTTTTTATCAAGATTTTGAAAAAAGTCAAGCATTGATTCAAAAAAAACAAGGATTGAATAATTAACTACAGAATAAATTTGAAATTTCTAGTATAGAAAAGGTCATGTCACTAACACGTTCCGATCTCGAATCCAGACGATTGCAGCAGCTCATCTTACAGTCCGGTCATAGGGTGAATGTCCTGAGTGAAGAGCAGTTGCAAGAGTCGATCCGCGAAACTCTTAAGCAACAACAGCCGGACTCGGATGTCTGGATCTTTGCCTACGGTTCTCTAATCTGGAACCCCATCTTCAACTTTGTAGAACAGCGTATCGGAACGATTCACGGTTGGCATCGCCGCTTTTGCCTATGGGTACCGCAGGGTCGTGGTACTCCAGATAACCCAGGATTGGTACTTGGTCTGGATCGCGGTGGTAGTTGCCGTGGTATTGTCTATCGGATAGCGGCGGCTGATGTACCGTTAGAACTCTTGCTGCTTTGGCGACGGGAAATGGTAGTGGGTTGTTACATTCCCTATTGGGTGAGAGTGTTTGACGGCACACAAACCATAGAGGCGATCGCTTTTGTGATCAACCGCCGCCATCGTGCCTACGCTGGCAATATTTCCCTTGAAACCACAGTTAATAGCATTGCCACAGCAGGCGGGCAGCTTGGTTCTTGTGCTGACTACCTAATGCAAACTGTCAACGGACTAATGACACTCGGAATTAAGGACAAACAATTACTTCGGTTACGCCAGCAAGTGGTGGCGCGGCAAGAAATGCAAGACTAATCTGAGCTAACAAATGCGATCGCACCCTTTAGCACCGATCACACTTCAGCTTTTAGAGGTTCTTTTAACTGATTACCGCAAGTTCCATGAGAGTCCCACTGAAACTCAGCTAATAGTAGGGCACCACCCCCGGTGATAATTCCAGTAACTAGAAACTGCCAACTATCAACATAAGGCAGAATTCCTATACTGAGGAGGTGAATTAAGGCTGTGATCATCAATGTGCGCGATCGCAGCCCCAGACCAGTACACAGGTAGCCAAGCGCCACCAACCCTAACCACAACGGACACAGGTGCATTAATACTATTCCCCAGCCAAACAAAATACTTAAATCCGTGACGAGAAGCCCAAACCCCATCAAAATTATCCAACTATAAACAATCCAACCAAACTCTTGCTTGAGCCAATTTGGTGTCAGAGCTACCATAACAACTGAACCAATCCCCGTAAGAACTGACCACCAACCGGCTTGAGTTAGCCAGCTAACGGGGAGGAACTGAGCTGTAACGAAAATTACTGTTGATATCACACCCCAGACGAGGCAAGCTTGATCCAATTGAGTATAAAACGTTGAAAGAACTGTTATTTTCCCGACTTGCCAATGGAAACGCCAAAGCCCTGGCAGAGGTGGAAGCTCCAGAACACTTTGTTTTCTGCATAAAAGAGGTGCATTCGGATTAAAAAAACTCATTGTAATGTTATGGAAAGTCAGAATATTAAGTGATTAAATGTATCAATTGATTCATTTAGCAGGCTTTGTATAGAATCCTGACAAAACCTTTAGACTTATAGTGTTTCAGCAACCACTGCCTTAAATCTATCGGTAGAAATGATTAAGTAAATCTCAATGTCTACCTGAGGAGATACTCTGCTCACAAACAAAACTTAAGTAATAGACGTTTAAGATATTTTTGCCTCTGTACTAATGCCGTAGTCCGTGTGCGATTTAACAAATGCTCTAAAAATCGCTATCTTTTAAGAATTATTGCCAGTGCACGGCTATTACATGGCAAGCCAACAGACTCTAGACCAAAATAACTGTGTGGTTTTGCTGAGTGAGCCCGTGAGCTAAACCTGGAGGGTGCATCGATGTAAAGAAAAGGGTTCCAGTCAACCCCTGAAAACGTAAACAACCACCGCAAACCCCCCATAACCTGGGTGGCGATCGCTTACACTTGTCACACATCCATTATGAGAGCACCGAGGCTGTCCTAGGTGTAGGTGCTCGCGCTCCTTGCCATCTACGATCAAGAACGCCATGATCACTAATTTATCTGGATCCTCCCGTCATCATGAAGGTGCCGATAACGGAGTACTGATTGCTAAGCGATTAAAAGACAAATCTCAAAACTATAAAAAATTAATATCCGTCGTATTGCAGTGGACGGGAGGAGAACCCTTCCTCACCCAAAAGCTGTGTAAGCTCATCAGTGATTCTGAAGATTCACCTGCAAGTGGTAATGAAGTCGAATGGGTCGATAACTTAGTACAAAAGCAGTTAATTGAACATTGGGAGAATCTGCCAGAGCTAGAGCATTTGCGGACAATCCGCGATCGCCTCCTGAGGCGTAAGCAGCAAAGTGTTAAGCTCTTGAAGCTTTATCAACGAGTTTTGCGAGAGGGTGAAGTACAAACCAATGACAGTCCAGAAGAACAAGAACTGCGACTATCAGGGATAGTAGTTAAGCGAGCCGGTAAGTTAAAGGTTCACAATCGGATTTATGAATCCGTATTCAGCGAGGTTTGGGTTGAGAATGCCTTAAAATCCCTCAAGTCCAAGCCAGAAACCAGTGAAGCTGAATTTCTTAAAACGTTCGCTGAATTAGAAAGAAAGCTGCTCGTATCTCAGGTAGAGATCTTATCTCGGGTAGATAACGAAACTGAGGAGCAAAGGTCTGCTCAGGCACTCTATGAGGTGCTACGGGAAGTCACCACAAAAGTCGGACAACTCCTCGGTGCAGACCGTACCACCATCTTTCTACTCAATGACGAAAAAACAGAACTTTGGTCGCTGGTTGCTGAGAATGAAGAGGGTGAATTCCTAGATATTCAAGTGCGAGTAGGAGAAGGGATTGCTGGTGAAGTTGCCCAAACTAAGAAAGTTATCCATATCCCGGAGAATGTCTACGACGACCCGCGTTCTACCTTAGTCAAGGAGAATGACAAGCGATATAACTACAAAACCGAAAATATGTTAGCTTTGCCGGTTTTGAATGAGAACAAGGAAGTCGTTGCCGTTATCCAGTTACTGAACAAGTTACGGCCATCAGCCAATTCGCAGGATGAGTCTTACCCGGAAATCTCCCAAAAGGGCTTTACAAAAGTAGATCTAGAACGATTGGCTAAATGTGTCGTTCCGATTCGACGGATTCTAGAAAGCTGCCAGTCCTGTTATAAAGCCACTAGAAAGCTTCGAGCAACTGCCGCACTCGCTGAAGCGACACGCTCTCTTGACCAGATTAATTTGGATACCAAAGCCATTCTTCAGCGGGTGATGAACACTGCGAAGAAACTCATGAATGCCGATCGCAGCACGCTGTGGTTAGTCGATCATGACCGAGGCGACTTGTGGACAGAACTACCTGGGAAAGGGGAACTACGATGTCCTATTGGGGTTGGTTTCGTGGGTCAAGTCGCTCAAACTCGCGAACCAATGATTATCCCATTCGACTTATATGAGCACCCTAGTGCCGGAAATGCTAAGAAAACTGACGAGCAAACCCGTTATCGGACTTGTAGCCTCCTGTGTATGCCTGTCGTGAGTCCGGATGGTGAGTTGCTAGGTGTGACCCAACTTGTCAATAAACGGAAACCTGGTTCTGCTGGTGAATATAACAAAGATGACTGGCCTGCCGTTCCTGACTACTTCAAAGCTAGTTTTGACAGAACTGATAGACAGTGTATGCAAGTCTTTAATGAACGAGTTGGAGTCATCCTCCAGTTTGTCAGGACGCATGAAACACTCAAGCAGCTAGCGCAAGTTGAACCCAAAGAAGCTATCTACAACGCTCTAGCTGTACTCAGTAATTCTGTAGGAGAACAGAGTGATGAGGCTCTCTATAATGCTCTCTACCATCTGCTGAGCTTTATTAACTTATCAATTAGTAGGTTATTGGACGCTGAGCATAGTACGATTTTCCTTTTAGATGCAGAAGAAACTGGATTTTGGTCGTTGGTTATAGAAGCAGGAGAGAGTAACGCTACCGAGATTCGGATTGCAGCAAGTCAAGGTATAGCAGGTAAAATCATTGCCTCAAAATCTGTAAAAGCTAGCCATCATCCTGGCAAGTTTAACGACGTTCTAATCCACCGAGGTACCTCCCCGCTCACCCTAGATAACCTACATAATCTGTTGTTATTTCCGATTCTGAATCAAAAAAGAGAGGTAGTCGCCATTATCCGGTCATTCAACAAATTAACATTCCCGGCTATGGTGGGTGTTCCTATAACAGAACGAATTGATAAGGGTGGCTTTACACAAGTAGACGCTGAGAAATTAAAGCTACGTACTGCCTCAGTCCTACCGATTCTGCAAGCGTTCCAATCGTTCCATCGAGAAATTCGGACAATTCAGGAGCAACGAAAGGCGATTGATCCACTTTATCAAGCCATTAGCTTCGTTAGTCAGAGCAGTGGAAATCCAGAAGACTTAATCCAAAAAGTGATGCAGGCAGCGAAAAAACTCACCAATGCTGACCGCAGTAGTCTTTGGCTTGTGGATCATCAACGCAAGGAATTATGGACAACAATTCTGCAAGCAGATGGCTCATGGATGGAGACACGAGTGCCCATAGGAGAAGGGTTTGTTGGTATTGTCGCTCAAAGTGGACAGCCTATGAATATTCCCTTCGATCTCTATGATCATCCCAGCTCTGAGATCGCTAAGAAAACTGATGAAAGAACACGCTATCGGACTTGTAGCCTCCTGTGTATGCCCGTTGTAGGTTCTGATGGAGAGTTGCTGGGTGTGACCCAATTAGTTAACAAGCGGAAAATTGGTGATTTTCCCGACTATAAGTCGGAGGATTGGCCAATTGTTCCTGACTACTTCAAAGCTAGTTTTGAGGAAAAGGATCAAAGGGATATGGAGATATTTAACAATCAAGTCGGTGTTATCCTTCCAGGAGTCATGGGATTGGTTACAAAAATCAACTAATACAGGTCATCGTCAAGTAAAAAGAAAGAATTTCATAGATAATTTTTCTTTTAACTTTTGACTATGGGAGTGTACTTAATGTTTAAACAGATTAGTCAACTCCTCGTTTGATGTACCCAGAATTCGTGCCAGCATATTCAGTTCATTATTGGAGAAGCCATCTCGTATCTCCAGCAATTCCTCAATTGATTTTCCGAGAATCCGTGTAAGAACTTTTAGTTGGCGATCGCTAATGTCTTTGCCATTATAAATATCTTTCAGTTCTTGAGGTGTCAATTTGTAAGAATAGCAGAAGCGAACAAATTCTCTAGTACCGAGGTCAAGTTCTTTTTGCCTTTCGCGCAGTAGAAAGGCAATAGCTCGCGTTCCATGTTCCGGACGCTTAGCTTTTTCCATGTATTTTTTAATCAGCTTATTAACCTGTGCTCCGTTGCCACCAGTCCGTCTTATCAAGTCTAGACAAGCCATTTGTAAGGCTTTGACAAGTGTCTCATTTTCTTCGTTTAGTCTCTCGTATTCATTAAACGTCTCGACAATTCTGGCAGCAAACTCCGGTGTGCAAAATCCAACTTCCATCTCATCAGAGGAAATTGGAATATAGGAGCGATAGTGGTTAACTTGCAAGCGCAAGGGTTGATTAGTTTGTGTCATAAATTTAATTTTTTAGCAAAACAACATAGTATGAAGATTCATTACTTAATTTTGCCAAATCTCGCTCCTGCCGTAATGAGCCGCTAAAAGAAGCAAAAAGTCCCCCGATCGCCTTCAAGAAAGATTGCCCTGATTGTAGTCAATTAGTTTTATTTCACTTGACTTGGTGAGGTAGAACTATTGATCCAGAGCTATTTCATAAGGAAGTTATACCAGCTTCCCCCGCTTCTGTCTCCATCAGCAGTGGGGTTTTATTTCCTCTTAGGGATTGGGAAGTATCAATTCTACAAAAAATGTTGTGCTCTCGTGTTCCATCTTTTTGAGAGTGAGCATGAAGTGGATAGGAACAGATAGAGACGTTACAACCGCGCAAGTACTAACCTGATATGCATTTAAATTGCATAACCTTCTCCCCCTACCTCCGGAAGCCTCTCATCATGCAACTTGAATACCGATTAGCTGATTACGTGCGGGACTCCCCTCCTTAGAGTCCCTACAAAGAAGTCGTAAAAGTAAAACGCTTGTGTTTTGAAAAGTAAAGTAAGATTTACTCTTCGGCGAGTTTATCATTGACATCCCCCTAGGGGAAGAGATAAGACTTGAACAGCTCCCCATTCTCTCGCTTCTCACAGAGCTACTCATCATGTGGAAATCTTCTACCAAAACTTCTACCTTTCTTGTTTTATCGGGCATCTTAGCAATAGGCACTGTTGGTTGTAACACTGAGGAAACCGCTAGCGCTCCTAGTCCGACTGCTACAGCTTCAGCTTCTGCCTCTCCATCGATTTCTCCTGCCGTAATGGCAGTGAAAGCCAACCCTAAACCATCTAAGCCATCGGCGACGCCAGCTCCACAAAACTCTAAAGCTTACGAGCAAGCTATTGACATTGCTACGGGTGCAATGACTATCAGTAAATCGGCAGTGTCCCGTCAGGATTGGAGTTTAGTGGCAGGTCAATGGCAACAAGCAATTAACTTGCTCAAAACGGTGCCGACTTCTAGTAAGCAGCACACCAATGCCAAAGCAAAGGCGAGCCAATATCAGCGTTTTATGGCTGAGGCGAAGGAAAAAGCCACTCCCCCCCCGAAAAAAACTCAGCCGGGTGACATAAATCCACAGTATTTCTCCATTCCCATTAAAGGACGAATTAGAGGAACACCAATCATTGAGGTCATGTTTAATGGCACACGGAATTTTGAAATGCTCTTTGATACAGGAGCTAACATCACCCTGATTACGGGGGAGATCGCGGCTTCGTTGAACTTGAAGCCTTTAGGGGTAACAAGGATTACAGTTGCCGATGGGGCGAACGTGCCGCTATACAAAACAGCTCTCAAAACTCTAGAGAGTGATGGTCGTATCAAAAGAAATATGTCGGTGGTGGTCGCGCCCCCCGCAATGCCAATTGGATTGTTGGGGCAAGACTACTATGAAGGGTATGACATCTCGATTAAACAAGATGTCATTGAATTTCGCCGCCAATCAGGAAGTTGACCGTTTTTGAAGTCAAAAGTCAAAACAATAATGGCTTTTGCAAGCTTCAGCTCAAACCGGTTGAGGGTTGCTCATAATCATTCAGGAGGTCTGTAAAGACTTCATTGAGCTGACCCGTGCAACAATCCGCCCGCGTCAGCATTTTAACGGGTCTTGAGAAGTACGATTTAATGGCACTTACACTTAGGGAGAAGTCATTCATGTTAGGCAGGCGTAGAGCAATCTGCTGATCGCCAACGGACAGTACTTGAAACCAAGTTGCCATTGTTGGTGGTAGTTGTGTGCTCAGACGCAGGGCGATTGTCGGCGTTGACAGAGATTGGGCGTAGGCAGGGCTCAAAAAGGGTTGATAGGTTTCGGCGTCTGGCGTGAGCTGTTTGATAAAGGCTAAACTCACTCCTCGGAGAAGCTGCCGCACTGGATCGGCTTCTTTACCGATGCGCTCTTTAACCAGAGTGCTACGAGCTAAGGCTTCGTTTAGATTGGCTCGATCAGTCACACTTAAGTGAGTACCACCGATCGCGCTCACCAGATACTTACGTCCTTTCAACTGAGCAAAGGGTCGTAGCTGATGGTCTAGGGAGGGAGCGATCGCGTCATCTGTTCCGGTCAAAATCATAGTTGGAGTGGTCACCTGAGTTAGACCATAGTTTCCAAACAAGCGTCCAGTCATCGGGTTGAGCGCGATCACCTGCGCCACTCGCCGATCACGTAGTGGCTGACTGTTTTCAGGTAAATCAGCCGCTGCACACTGAAACCAGTCTGCCGGTGAGCGTCCGATCGGACTGCGATTTTTACAAAACTGCCGCAGCTCTTTTAAATTCAATTGCGCCCCAGCCAAAGCCAAGGCTGTGTAGCCTCCTAAAGAGTGACCAACAATCGTGACTTGTTGAGTATTAAGTTTGCCTTGTAGGCGATCGTCATCCTCATTGAGTTGAGCCAACTGGTCTAACACAAAGCTCACATCTTTGGGGCGGTCAATAAACTCGGAGGCGGGTAATAAATCACCAGGATTACCTCCCAGAGAAACACCATTGAGCCAGGAAAAGTTGCTGCCGGGATGCTCTATGGAGACGACAGTGATTCCGTGAGAAGCCAGATGTTGTGCTAAGTAAGTTAAAAATCTGCGATCAGAACCAAAGCCGTGGGAGAAAATGACTAAAGGTCCTTCTGTATTGCTAGACCAGTACAGATCGACAAGAATTGAGCGCTGCCGTTGTTGGTCTCGTAGCATCAGGGTCTGATCCTGCACATAGTGGTAACCGGAAGCAGCAGGATCTATGCTGGGACGAAACGTGGCTCCATCAGCAACAGTAAGTTCTTGCTGTAGCAAAGGACCAACAGCTTGGCTCTGCCAGTAGGAGGTATTGAGTTGAAGCGCGATACTGATCGCAGACGTGGCATCCACGGTCACGTTTTTCTCTGGGTACGCTCGTAAGAAACCCAGTACAGAAAGACCATTAGCTTGTCTGGCTGCTAAAAACAGTGCGGCTTGTAATTGCTCTAGAGTACTATTCGGAAGTGCCAGACCTATTTTTTCGAGTAATCGTGCGCCATCTGATGAACGGAGTAGATCATTGACAAATTTCTCTGTCATGTTGGGGTCGATTTGCAGGTGTTTCGTGAGCAACTGCCGCACCTGTGGCGTCAGCAGCAACCCGTAGGGTTTTAGCGATGATGACAACTCGCCCGTAGCCGCAAACTCTTCCAAATCGGTGAGCGCGACAGATTGCTCAAACGGGCCTAGGCGCAACGTTAGGCGTTCAGCGGCTCTTGTCGGTGCAGCGAACCCCCAAGCGAGGGCAACAATTAGCGTACATAGCGTACTTTGCCCGATCGCCTTTAGGGGTCGTCTCAAACCGACCCGTTTCTCATTGTCAGACTTTTGAGAGGCCCTGCTACCAGACCAATTGAGCTGAAACTTCATAATGAGTGATTTCACCGCGATGTGTTTGGAGCTATTATTAATTTTCCTCAAACCGACCCGATTAGATCGCTACAAGTTTCCCATGCCTAATCACCATTGACTATTTTGCTAGGCTAATCAGCCTATTGGAACTGAGTATATGTACTCTAATGAGTGCTTCCCTTTGAGAAAACTGAATCAATTTTTTGTTCGGTAAAAAGACAAATTAGGTGGCTGTTGTGACGTTTCTAACTCTTTAACGACTGCCACTGATTTAGATAGCCGTTGTGCAGCCGTGGTGGGCGAAGGAGGCAGCGATCGCTACAACCGTGTGATCACGACCCCCATTATTTCAGCGATGTGTCGTACATTATCAAGGTAGACATCTAGAAAAATTAGTTTAGGTTAGTTGTCATTTGTCTCAAGACTTGTCTCAATACAAACAGAACACTTGTGCTTGCCTTGAATCGCTTATCAATCATTGTTCATTAGCCGCTAATACATTGCAAGAAGAAAGCGAAATAGTGTAACCATTCCTAGGCAGTAGATGAGGTAAAGCCATATCCATAATGGCACTGAGATGAGCTTGATCGCTCCTTGCATCGGACACACTGTGGAAATGACTATCAACTCAACCACCGCTCAAAAATCTCGCTGGCTACCCTCGCTACTTCACCAGCAAGGGAAGTTCATCCTTGCCATTCCCGTGACTTGTCTTGTCACCTCACTGTGTGCGTTTGGCTGGTTGCAATTCAAGACGGTACAAGCCGAATACTTGGTGCAACATACCCAAAAAGTCCGCCTGGAAGTACAACGCTTACTCACGGCGCTGTTGGATGCCGAATCGGCAGGTCGGGGATACGAAATTACCCGCCGTCAGGAATTCATCACGTCTTATAAATCTGCGATCGCAGACATTCCAGATTCCCTGGATCAACTCAATCAGTTAGTTGCCGATAATCCCTCACAAACTCAACGACTACAGGAAATTCGAGTTTTAGCGACAGCCAGAGTGACTATCTTGAAGCGTTTTGTCCAGCTTGTCGGTACCCAAGCCCAGAACATGACTCAATCACCAGAGATTATTTCCCAGGTGATTGAAGGCAAGCAAGCGATGGACAGGACAAAAGCGCAAATCAATCAGTTCATAGCAGAAGAAGAACGCCTGCAAACCGATCGCGACCAGCGCTTAAAGCAACAGCAGCAGCTGACTTGGTTTGTACTGGCTCTGTCAGCTTGGATTGGCATCGGTGGCTCGGTTTTAGCGGCGTACCTGTTAAACCGTCTGGCGCACAAACTCAGTGAGCACGATCGCAAGTTGAAAGAAAGTGAGGCTCGATATCGCGTTTTAATTGAGAATTTTCCTAATGGTGCCGTGGTTCTATTTGACCCGGAGTTGCGCTACCTGATTGCAGGTGGAACTGGCTTAGCAGCCGTTGATTTATCTAAAGAGCAATTAGAAGGTAAAACGATTTGGGAGTCATTCCCACGAGAAACCTGTGAGGCGATCGAGCCATTGTATCGCGAGGCGATCGCTGGAAGGGCAACCACTGTCGAAATTCCCTATGCCAACCGGATTTACCTGATTTATACCCTTCCGGTGCGGCATGAAAACGGTCAAGTTTATGCAGGCATGGTAATGACGCAGGATATCACTGAGCATAAGCAATCAGAGCAGCAACTTTCTCAAGTTAATCGAGCCCTCAAAACCCTCAGCGAATGTAACCAGACCTTAGTACGTGCCACAGATGAACAAACATTACTACAAAACATCTGCCACAACATTGTAGAATTCGGCAGCTACTGCTCGGCGTGGATTGCCTTTGCTGAGCAAGATGAAGCCAAAAGCGTGCGTCCAGCGGCTCAGGTGGGATTTGAAGACGGATTTCTCGAATCCTTACAGATCACTTGGTCTGATACTGAACGAGGTCATGGTCCCACAGGTACAGCAATTCGCACTGGCAAAGTCAGCATTGTTCAAGACATTTTGACTGACCCTAGTTACCTCCCTTGGCGCGAAGCAGCCGTCAAGCAGGGTTACGGATCCTCAATTGCCTTACCGTTAATCGTCGAGGCTAAACCGCTAGGCGCTTTGGACATCTTCGCCGCCGAGGCAGGTGCCTTTGACGAAGCCGAAGTGAAGTTGCTAACAGAACTGGCCAATGACCTAGCCTACGGCATTGCCGCCTTGCGTACTCAGGTGGAACACCGACAAGCAGAGGCAGCACTGGGCGAGAGTCAACAGCGCTTAGACAGCATTCTCAGCTCGATGGAAGATGTGGTGTGGTCAACGTCCGCCACTACCTATGAAGTACTTTACCTCAACCAAGCCACCGCAAAAATTTATGGTCGTTCTCCCCAAGAATTCTTTGATAATCCCAACCTCTGGTTCGAAGTGGTTCACCCAGAAGACTATGAACCGGTCAGTACTTTTAACCAGTCTCTACTAGAACAAGGCAGTTTAGCCATGGAATATCGCATCTTGCGACCTGACGGGCAAGTGCGTTGGCTGTACGACCGAGGTCGTGTAACTTACGATGAGTCCGGTATGCCGAGCCGACTCGATGGTATTGCCACTGATATCACCGATCGCAAACTAGCGGAGGAAATGCTGAAATTGGCACAGTTTTCGATAGACCGTGCCTCAGATGGTATTTTCTGGGTTGGCTCGGATGCCCAAATTTTACGGGTTAACGAGGCGGCTTGCCAGTTGATGGGCTATTCAGAGGTCGAACTGCTGAACATGACTGTTCACGATCTTGAGCCACAATTTTCGGCACAAGTATGGCCAAGTCATTGGAATGAATTAAAAGAGCGTGCCACCATGACGTTTGAGTCTAGCCACAAACAAAAGGATGGCAAAGTTTTTCCAACAGAAGTTAATATCAACTTTTTTGAATTTGGGGGCAAGGAGTACAACTTCTCCTTTGTGCGTGATATCACGAAGCGCAAACAGGTACAAGAGTCACTCCGAGACAACGAAGCCAAATTCCGTGCCTTTCTGGAATCAGCATCAGAAGCAATTATTGTCACTGACGCCAATGGTGCAATTGTGATATTTAATGCTAAAGCCAAAGAATTGTTCGGCTATGACCCTACGGAAGTTTTAGGACACACGGTTGAGTTCTTGATGCCGCAACGGTTCCACCAACGCCATGTTGAACATCGCGCTACCTATCGAGAAGAACCAACAAAGCGATCAATGAGCAAAACGAAGAACTTGTTTGCTCGACGCAAGAACGGCACTGAGTTTCCTATCGAAGCGGGACTTAGTCCCATTCAAACCAAGGATGGTACGTTTGTGATGACGTTTCTGAGCGATATCACAGAGCGCAAGCAAGCAGAAGAAGAGATAAAAAGACTCAATGAAAGCCTGAAACGCCGTGTTGTCGAAGTTGAAACGCGATACCAGCAAATCGTAGAACTAGCAGAGGAAGGAATTTGGGTCATTGACAGTGAAGCCCAGACAACTTATGTCAATCAGGCAATGGCGAGGATGCTTGGCTATACCGAGGAGGAAATGTTAGGGCGTCTAATTTTTGACTTTATGGATGAAGTGGCTCTCCATAATGCTAATATCGAGCGTCGAAAACATGGTCTGGCTGAAAAACATGAATTCAAATTAAAAGCAAAAGATGGCAAGACTGTATGGGTTTATATGTCCACCAGTCCCGTATTAGATGAGAACGGGAAGCTGTTATGGTCTTGTGCCTTAGTCTATGACATCACTGAGCGCAAGCAGGCTGATGAGCAACTGCGGGATAGTACGGAAAGAATCAGTCTTGCCAATGCGGAATTAGCTAGGGCAACGCGCCTTAAGGATGAATTTCTGGCTAGCATGAGTCATGAGTTGCGAACTCCTCTCAATGCGATTCTGGGTCTTGCTGAAGCCTTACAGGAAGAGGTGTATGGTTCTCTGACTGACAGGCAGCGTCGATCGCTCAGCACGATTGAGCATAGCGGTAGGCACTTGCTTGAGCTAATTACCGAGATTCTTGACCTCTCGAAGATCGAATCTGGAAAAATGGAGCTTCAAATTGCTCCTGTATTCCTACCAAGTCTATGTGAATCGAGCTTGGCGTTTGTCAAACAGCAAGCGCATCACAAAAGGATCACCCTCAACTTCAAGATGGATGAGGGATTAGAAGAGGTCGAACTAGATGAGCGCCGCATCCGGCAAGTTTTGGTTAATCTGTTGAGTAATGCGGTGAAATTTACCCCAGACGGCGGCGAGGTATGGCTAGGCGTTGAAGCTAACCCCGACCGTGAAATCCTACAGTTTAGAGTAATTGATACAGGGCTTGGGATTGCACCCGAAAATATCGAGAAATTATTTAAACCGTTTGTACAGTTAGATAGTAGTCTTTCTCGTCGCTATGCAGGCACAGGTTTAGGCTTGGCGTTGGTACGACGGATTGCAGAATTACATGGGGGTAGCGTTTCCCTAGAGAGTGAAGTGGGAAAAGGTAGTCAATTCACTGTTACCCTTCCCTGGAAAAAGCCATATCAAAAAATTGTTAGTGAACGAGAACAAGCTGAGTTGGAATTGCCTAGTATCCACCAAGCTTTAATCGTTGAGGACTCAGATGCGGCGGCAAAGCAGGTGGCTCGCTACTTGGCTGAGTTAGGTTCAGCGGCATATATTCATCCTCAAGGGGAAGGTGCCGTAGAGGCGGCGCTACGACTTGACCCTGAGGTGATTGTCTTGGATTTGTTGCTGCCTAATATATCAGGATGGGAGGTTCTAGCGCAGCTGAAGGCTGATCCACGCACAAAAGATATCCCAGTTTTGGTTATTTCGGTGATGGATGAGCGATCGCGTGCTTTGGCACTGGGTGCATCGGAGTATTTGACCAAACCCATCTCCCGTCAGCAGTTACAGTCTGTCTTGAGTAAGATTATATCCCCAGTATCTCAGCATCCGGGAAACACTGCCTTAGTTGTGATAGGCGAAGCTGGACACAGCGCAGCTATGCCTCAAACAGAGCAGCTTTCGCCCTTAGTTTTACTGGCAGAGGACAACGAAGCCAATATTTCTATAATGTCGGATTATTTGCAGATCCAAGGATATCGAGTAAGCTTAGCCAGAAATGGGATAGAAGCGGTTCAACAAGCCAAGCAGCAAAAGCCGGATCTGATCCTGATGGATATTCAAATGCCCGAAATGGACGGCTTGGAAGCAACGTATCGGATTCGTGCCGAAGCTGATCTGGCAGCCATTCCAATTATTGCGATCACGGCATTGGCAATGCCCGGCGATCGCGAGAGATGTTTGGCGGCTGGTGCTACAGATTACCTGACAAAGCCCGTCAGTTTAAAAAATTTAGTGAACATAATAGAGCAGAACATTAATGGCCACTGAACTTCTAACTGCTCAAGCCAAAATTTTTAGATATTGCTGATATGGATAAAAGAAGTTCTGTGTTTGTTGTTGATGATGAGCCAAGTGGCTTTGATGTGATCGAGGCACATCTGTACCGAGAGGGTTATGACTTTAGCTATGCCTCTAGCGGTATAGAAGCCTTGAATCGGATTGACAGCATTGAGCCTGATGTCATCTTGTTGGACGTTATGATGCCCCAGCTCGATGGGATAGAGGTTTGCCGTAAGCTGAAATCCAATCCTGAGTGGCAACACATTCCGATCATCATGGTGACAGCACTAAACTCGAAAGAAGATTTAGCGCGATCGCTCGATGCCGGAGCTGATGATTTTTTGACCAAGCCCGTGAGTGGTATTGAACTGAGAGCACGAGTACGCTCGATGTTGCGAATCAAAAAGCAACACGATGCTCTACAAGCCACGTTAGACCTCAGAGAAGACCTCTCTAACATGATTGTGCATGATTTAAGAAGTCCCCTAACGACCATTTTGATGACGAGCAGCTTGTTATTAGACCATAGCTTGGATGGCAAAAGCCGCGATCGGATGCAACTGATTGTTACAGCAGGGCGTCAACTCAATGCCATGATTAACGATTTATTGCTTTTGGCCAAGATGCAGTCAGGAAAAATGCTACTCAATCTCGTGGAAGTTGATCTCCATGACTTGATAGCCAAAGCCGTGTCACAATTTTCCACCCTAGCTGCTTCAAAAAATCTGCACTTAAATAATCAAATACCCGAAACTAGCTGCAAAATCTCAGTCGATGTAAACTTGCTAGATCGCGTCTTTGATAATTTACTCTCAAACGCCATTAAGTTTTCCCCACGCAACGGGACGATTACCTTACAAGTTGATGACCCAAGTCCTCCAATTTTTGATGATTCCCCATCCAAACGGGTAGTGATTCGAATTGCTGATGAAGGTGCCGGAATCAGGGCAGACCTAAAACAGCGAATTTTTGAAAAATACGAGGTGGGAAATAAAATAAGTGGAGTTGCCCAACTTGGTTTAGGCTTAGCATTTTGCAAAATGGTAGTGGAAGCCCACAATGGCAGGATATTGGTAGAAGATAATCAACCTCAAGGCTCAATATTTACTGTGTTTCTTTGAATTGATGCAGTAGAGCACCAGAGTCAGATGAAGTAGCTTCAAGTTCCAGGGTTCTTCATCAGGTCAATCATCTGAAACAACATCTATATTTTCGTTTTTAGCTTCGTCTTTTTGGTCTTCTGTTATCTGACTAAGTTCAGCTTCCGCTTGCTGGACTTGACCTGCAACCTGAGTATCAACATCTCCGGTGACATTACCGACAGCTTCAGTGATTTTACCTTGAATATTCTGAGCTGCCGCCTTAGCCTTCTGTTCTAAACTCATTATCTTTCTCCGTGGGTTATCTAAAATTGAACGCTAAATAAGAACACTAGAACAGAAGCGATTATATTCGCCTCTATCCTCAGAAAGGTTATACAGAGCTTGTCTTCTAACACCTAATTAGAGAAATTACTTTCGTCACTTGAGGAATAGGTACTTAGAAAGAAGTAGTTACTCCTGATTTGTGGTTTTCTTGAGGTAAGGATAAAAACAGGTATCTAGGAGAGTTTTGCGATGAAGAACGAAGATACTTTCAATGTTCACTTGGCTTTTATTGTGAATACAGCTTTAATAGTTGGTTTTCTGTCCCTTGTTTCATTAGGGTCTTCTGCTGATTGGTTCCAGCCTTTACCTATTGGTAATGCTTCAACACCCCTGTCCTCAGATTCAACGTTGCTACAAAGCCGATAAAATAACTGACTTCCGCTGGAATAGGTAGGATGAAATATTCCTAATATTCTCCTTTTATCGCTCTACCAGTAAAAGGTTTACTGAGTAACGTTAAGTTAAACCTGAGTGAAAATGGTTTATCGCGGTATAGTTATAAAATACGGTAAAACCAAAGCTTGTCTGGGCCAGTTTCTATAAACAAAAGTAATTACCCAGGGCGCTGACAGAATAATATACAGCCTTTTCTAGGCTGGAGAGGTACAATAACAGCAATGAGTGAACCAGCCTTTTAGATCTTGTAAAGATACTTGAGAAAAGGCTTCTTCAATGGCTTTCAATAAGTCTAGATAAGTGCGGGCACCGATTGAGCGAA